>JAVBWK010000008.1:0-27546 GCA_036677505.1 Erysipelotrichaceae bacterium | reverse complement strand
CCTGTTCCCATCCCGAACACAGAAGTTAAGCACTTCAGCGGCGACGATAGCTTGGCCTGCCCATGTGAAAATAGCGCGTTGCCAGATAATCAGGCTCCCTCTCGGGAGCCTTTTTTATATTTTGAAGAGTTGAAGATTGGTTGAATGTAAGATAAAATGAACTTATTACTCATTCGCATTCAGGAAGGTGATCGAATTGCTCAAAAAGAAGAAAATCTCGCTGTTTCTATATACCCTCATGTTTTTATTCTGGCTGATACTTATTCCCACAACCTCGATCGAAAATATACTGGTGGGCCTGCTGGTATGTTGGGGTGCATTATGGTTCTCAACTGAACTCTTGGTCGAAGAGCAACAGGCAAGCATATACTCAAGAAAAGGATTTTTGCTGTTTATCAGATATATCTATTATCTGATCATCGAAATCATCAAAGCAAATATCGATGTCGCAAAAATCGTACTAAGTAAAGAGATGAATATCCAGCCGCATTTTTTCAAAGTTCCGCTGCATTTAAAGAAAGACCTGAATAAAGTAATTTACGCCAATGCGATCACTCTGACCCCGGGAACGCTTTCGGTTGACGTCCAAGACGACTATATTCTGATACATGCGCTGACCCAGGCGGCTGCCAACGGTGTAGAAGGCAGCATACTGGAGAAAGGCGTTATAGAACTGGAGGAACGCGGATGATCACGCATGTTATGATCGCCATTGCTATATTCTTATCGGTCATGGCCTTTGTTTGCCTGTACCGGGCATACATCGGCCCAACCCCCGCTGACCGTGTCATAGCGATCAACGTGATCTCAACGAAAGTCACGATTCTGATCGTATTACTTGCCGGAGTAACAAATCAGGACACCTTTGTGGATGTGGCCATCGTTTATGCGATGATGGGTTTTATTACGACAGTTGCTGTTTCGAAATATCTTGAAAGGGGGAAACTGTTCTGATGACAGAAATTTTCACGCTCATCTTTCAAATCATTGCCATCCTGTTTCTGATTGGCGGAGCCTTTTTCTTCTTTGTGGGAACGACAGGGCTCATCCGGATGCCTGATGTTTATTGCCGGATGCATGCCACGACCAAATGCGATACGCTGGGAGCAGGTTTGATTTTGACCGGGTTGATCCTGTTTAACGGATTTTCGATGATCAGTCTCAAACTATTGCTTATCTTAATATTTATATGGCTGACCAACCCGACAGCCGCACATATCATTGCTAAGGCAGAGTATAAAAAAGATATATCGGGAAAACAGGAGGAATGATATGTTTATACTAAATTTAGTACTCGTCATCTTTCTGATCATATGTGCCCTGGCAGTACAACATACCAAAGACTTGTTAAGTGCAGTCATACTGTTTGCGTCATACAGTCTTATCATGGCTGTCTTGTGGCTGATGTTACGGGCTCCTGATATTGCACTTACCGAAGCAGCCATCGGAGCGGGAGTTACGACGATGCTGTTTATCGCAGTCATCAGCCGGACAGGAAGGATGGAAAAATGAGAAAAGGATTGTTCATTTTCGTACTGACCGCGTTATTTTTTATTCTTTCTTACAGCGTCATGCAAATGCCGGCTTTAGGTAGCATCAATAATCCGTCATACAATACGACAACCCGCTATTATCTGCGCAACAGCACAAGTGAAGCCGGGGCCCAAAATGTGATTGCGGCAATCATCACAGATTACCGAGCGTTTGATACCTTAGGTGAGACGACAGTGTTGTTTACATCGATCGCTGCGGTGCTTTCAGTGTTGGCCGGTGTTGGCCATCACGGCAAGGAGAATGACCATGGATGATTTGATTGTCAAGATGATCTCACGCATTGTCATTCCTTTTATGATCGTCTACGGGATATTTATCGTTTTGTTCGGACATATTTCTCCGGGAGGCGGGTTTTCTGGTGGCGCGATTTTAGGTGCTGCCATGGTTTTATATACTTTATCCTTCTCCGCTGATGTCGCTATGAAAAAATTCCCGCACAGCGTTTCGATGAAACTGGAAAGCGGCGGAATCTGGCTTTATATCGTCATCGGTCTTATCGGTATCGTTACAGCAGACAGCTTTTTGTCCAACCGTCAAGGCGGTTTCTTTATCGGCAATGCCGGTGATTTGATCAGCGCGGGTATGATTCCGATATTGACCGTTGGCATCGGTATCAAGGTGGCAAGTACCATGATCACCCTCTTCCATACATTACTGCAGGAGGATGACCATGAATGATTTTCTGACCAGTCTTGCGAATCATATTAATTATATTGCGGCCATTGCCTTGTTCGTCATCGGATTGTATACGGTTTTGACCCACAGCAATCTGCTCAAGAAGGTCATCGGCATCAACATCATGGAAACTTCGGTGTTTTTGTTTTTTGTATCGATCGGCTTTGTCAATGACGGAAGTTCACCGATCATCGATTTGGGTGAGTTAGGTAAATTATACATCAATCCGGTACCTTCCGCCCTGATCCTAACCGGAATCGTGGTGGCGGTCAGTATTACCGCCTATTCTCTGAGTCTGATTATCCGGCTTTACAAGGCGTATGGCACCATGGATCTGGATGAAATCATGGCGATGCGCAGCGAGGTGAATCATGATTAAACATATCCCGGTATTGGTTCAGGTTGCGTTATTGGCAATGGCTGTCTTGTTTCCTTTGATTAGAAGAAATAAGACAGTCAAGAGCAAAGCGCTGACCGTCGGTTTGTTATTTTTTTCGGTTATCTTGTTATGGATTCTCTTCAGAGATGTTCAACAAAACGGTTCCTTTGTGTACAACTTCGGTAACTACGAGAATTATATCGGCATTCAGTACTCAGTCAACATTTTTTCATCTTTCATGGCGTTTTTTGTCATAGGGTTGGCATTAATCATCATGGTTTTCTCAACCAAAGACATTGATCATGAAATAGGCCAGTCTAGCATCAGCCAATATTACACTTTGGTTCTGATACTTTTGTTTTCCATGGTGGGAATGATTTTTACCAACGACCTGTTCAACATGTATGTGTTTATGGAGATCCTGTCACTGACTTCCTGTGCAATCATTTCGGTAAAGAGCAAAAAGGAAAATTATCTGGCATCGTTGCGCTATCTGGTGTTGAATACGATCGGTTCTTTGTCCGTTCTGTTGGGCATTGCTCTACTGTACATGGTCAGCGGACATCTGAATATGTCGCTACTGGGTCAAAGCATTTCACTGATATGGCAGCTGTATCCGACCAATATTCTGGTTGCGACCGGCTTTATGATGGTGGGCTTAGCCATTAAAGCCGCGGTATTCCCTATGCATATCTGGCTGCCGGATGCTCATTCCAATGCTCCGACACCTTCAAGCGCGCTGCTGTCCAGTCTGGTCGTTAAGATTTATGTGTTTGCGGTGTACAAAATCTTATTTGATGTACTTGGAAAAGACATTACAGTCGGCTTAGGCATTCCCAGTGTGATTGCTGTATTCGCAGCTGCCGGAATGCTGTTTGGCTCAATTTTTGCTATCGGTCAGAAAGATATCAAGCGGATGCTTGCTTACTCCAGTGTTGCTCAAATCGGTTATATTTTCTTAGGCTTATCACTGATGACCGAAGCCGGTCTGGCCGCAGGACTGTTTCATGTCGTATCCCACGGTCTGATGAAAACAGCACTTTTTCTCAGTGCCGGATCGATCATCTATTACCGAAACAAAAGGGATATCCGGGATTTGGATGGAATTGGAGTCGAGATGCCGGTGACGATGGTCGTGTTTGCGATCGCGGCCATGGGAATGATCGGGATCCCGGGAACCAACGGATTTATGAGCAAACTGTACCTGTCATTTGCTGTATTAGGCGCAGGACAGCCGTTATTGTTGGCGGTTATCCTGATAAGCAGTTATCTCAATGCGGTCTATTATCTGCCGATCGTCATATCTGCTTTCTTAAAAGAGCCAAAAAGCAAAAATATTACCATGCAAGTCGAAGTCTTGCCTTGGCCGATGCTGACCGCACTGATCGCTGTCGGATTCTTGTGTCTGGTTACCGGATTTTATCCGAAACTGGTGATGGATATTGTCACTCAAGCCGCAAAAATCTTTCTCTCAGCATAAATTAGCTTATGGCAACTTGTAATTTGTGAATTTTTATCATATAATCATAATCGGAAGAACCCATTATGTTATTAATTTAACAAATGAGCTTTGATAAAGGTATGTACAATGATCAGAAACTTATTTCGCAGAAAAGGTAAAGATTCAATCGAAGACAGTCTGTTTTCGAAGTTCAACATATTCTCTTTTAACTCGGTAACCGTGATGATCATCACGGTTTTCATCGTCGGATACTTTGTCGTACTGACGCAATCCGACGTTGGTCTGACGATTTTGGGTTATAAGGTAGTTTTGCTGGAGCGGCTGATCAGATTCTTCGTGGATTTGAAAGAGTTACCGCTGCTGATCATTGCAGTTCCGCTGGTCGGTGGCGTTATCGAGTGGGCTGGCGGTCGCAAATCCGATGATACACGGGACATCACGGTCGTTTATACGACATTTGTTACTTTGGTGCTGGTATTGGCGATGTATCCGCATGCCTTGGATGGTACGCTGACCTATTGGCTCAAAGATGTCTTGGGATTCGGTCTTTCGTTTAAAGTAGATATGCTGTCTCTGACCTTGGCTATGACCACATCGATTTTGTGGCTTCCGGTCATGATATATTCGCACAAGTACATGCTTCATGAAAATCACCGCAGCCGTTTTTATTTCTTTATGTCCGTTACCCACAGTGCGATCTTAGGAACGGTGATGGCTGGTGATTTGTTTACGATGTTTCTTTTTTTCGAAATCATGACGTTTAGCTCTTATATGCTTGTATCGCACAGTGAAAGCAAAGACAGCTTAAAAGCAGGATACAGTTACTTATATATCGGGGTATTGGGCGGATTGGCCATTTTGCTTGGAATGATCCTGCTTTATGTGGTTACGGGTACACTGTCATTCTTACCGATGGCAGACAAACTGATTAGTCTAGGACCGATTCGCTATCTGATGATCGGATTGATCATGTTTGGTTTTGCGATCAAAGCCGGTATGGCTCCGGTTCATGTCTGGCTGCCTAAAGCGCATCCGGTCGCACCGACGCCGGCCAGTGCACTGTTATCCGGAGTCATGATCAAAATCGGTGCTTATGGTATCTTGCGTGTCGCTACGACCTATTTATTTCCTGCATCATTTCAAATCACTGACTATAAAGATGCACTGTGGAGCGTTTCGAAATCGTTTGGTTCCGGATTGATCTGGCTGGGAATCGTAACGATGGCGATCGGAGTGTTTATGGCCTTGCAACAATCCAATATCAAGCGGATGCTGGCATATCACAGCGTTTCGCAAATGGGTTACATTGTTTTGGGAATCGGTGTGGCGGTTTATTTGGGTTACAAAGGAGCGATGGGATATTCCGGAGCCCTGTATCATATCATCAATCACGCTTTGTTTAAATCCTTATTATTTATGGTGGCCGGAGTCGTGTATCTGTACACCCATCAGTTGGATATGTATAAACTCGGCGGATTATGGAAACGCTTGCCTGTAACGGCACTGATCTGTCTGGTTGCAGCTTTTGGTATCACTGGGATGCCGGGGTTCAACGGTTTTATCAGTAAATCTATTTTGCATCACGCGATCATCGAGGCTTATCAGTACGGTTCGCCTTCGTTTAGAGGAGCGGAAATCATCTTTAATATTATCAGTGCGGGCACCGTATGTTCTTTCTTGAAATTATTCGGATTTGTTTTCTTAGGAAAAGAAAAGACGACCCATTACTCCAATGTATCCTTTAAAACGATGGAAATGGCTATGGCAGCCATTGCCGTACTGATAATTTTTATCGGATTAAAACCCGAATACCTGATGAATGCCTTCATCCTGCCGGCAGTACGTTCAGTCACCTATGATCCGGCATTCATCGATAAGTACGTGGTCGGTCTGAAATATTTTACCCCTTCGGCTCTGACCGAAATGGCCGGGATTTATGCTTTAGGTATCGCAATTTTCATGGCAGGTATCCGATTCGACTTATTCCACATTCATTTCCCGGAATGGATGAGTATTGAGTATCTTATCTTCTATCCCATAAATAAAGTGCTTCAGTGGTCGTGTTATCTGTTAGGAAACTGTAAGACCGATACGGATGTGGTCAGTCAAAGCGGTGGATTCGTCAATCCCTTTAGCGAAGAACTTTCTGTGGAGCATCCCAGACCAAGGAGCTTTATGAATCGGTTGGTCATGACCGCAGATTTATTCACCGATCGTTATGAACAGGCGCTGATCAAAGGCGATGTGCTGATATATACGATCATTGTTACGATTGCTTTGATTGCTTTGATACTCACCCGATGATTTCTTTCAAGCCGGAAACTCCCGGCTTTTAAATTGAGCAACCGGATTTGTCGAGCGATAAATTGAGATTCTTGACAGTTATACGATAGTCAAGTTAAGATAGATTTACTTATTGAAAGGTATACCTATGAACATACTGACATCGGCCGTCATTTTATGGCTGCCCCTGATCCTTATTTTCTATGGCCTCTTTGAAGCCATCGTCGAACCGTTGATCGATCACCGGCATCGGTATTTTCGGCGTTTTTCGGTTACGTTTTACTTTCTGATTTCAACGATCTTAATATTGCTGACATATAATCGGATTATAGAGAGTCCGATCGTTTATGTCTTTGACGATATTTTCGGCATGGGGATTTCCTTTAAAATCGATTTGATCAATTTTGTCCTGATGGTATTTGCGTCTGTCATGTTTACCGTAACTTCCTTATTCAGTTTTGATGAGTTACGCAACCAGCAGCATGAAAAGAGTTTTTACTTTTTTATGGTCATTACCTATGTTGCGACCATGGGGACACTGATGGCCAACGATTTGCTTGCTTTCTTCCTTTTCTTTGAAATCATGACCTTTACGACCTACGGAATGATCGTACACTACCGCCAACAGGCATTGGAAGCCGGGAAGATGTATATCACCATGGGTATCGTCGGCGGCTTGAGTATCTTGAGCGGTATCGTATTACTGTTTGCCTATACCGGAAGCATCGAATGGGTCCAGTTAGCGGACAAGTTCAGTCAGCTGGGGTTTGTGAAGTATTTGATTGCCGGATTGTTTATCGTCGGCTTTGGGATCAAAGCCGGAATGGTGCCCTTTCATTTCTGGCTTCCGAAAGTGTATAAAATCGCTCCGTTTTCACTGAATGCACTATCTTCAGGGATTCTGACCAAAGTCGCGGCCTACGGGATTCTGCGGGTTTCTGCCATTGTTTTCTCCGTTGACAGAAACTCACTTTCCATTGTTGATATTAATCTGTGGATAACTTCGGAGAATATCGGCCGGGTTCTGATCTGGATGGGGATCCTGACGATGGTCGTCGGTGTGTTTCTGGCTTTGATTCAGGATGATGTCAAGAAAATGCTGGCGTATCACAGCGTTTCACAAATGGGCTATATCTTATTGGGAATCGGCGTAGCGGCGTATTTAGGATATAAGGGTGCGATGGGACTGAGCGGCAGTCTATATCACATGATCAATCACGGACTGTTTAAGGCATTATTGTTTATGTCGGCCGGGGCTGTCTATTTCTATACGAAAGAAACCAACATGTATCGTTTGGGTGGTTTGTGGAGAAAAATGCCATGGGTCGCTCTGTTGGCATTGATTGGCGTATTAGGTATTACCGGAATGCCGGGGTTCAACGGCTTTGCGAGCAAATCGATTTTGCATCACGCCATCATGGAAGCCTATCAGTATGGAGACAGCAGTTTCCGGTACGCGGAGTGGCTCTTCACCTTGGTCAGTGCCGGTACAGTGTGTTCTTTCTTAAAATTCTACAGTTACATTTTCTTAGGAAAACTTTCTGATCAACACAGCAAACCTGCACCTCGAAGTCCGTGGATGATGCGCGCGATGTTTATCTTGGCTGCTGCAATCGTTTTTATCGGATTATTCCCGTCTTGGCTGATGGATAATATGCTGATCAAGGCACTGTTATCCTTCTCCTATGATCCGGGATTTATAAGTAAGTACATTATTGGGATGAATTTCTTTAATCTCAAAGATTTACTGAATATGGCTTTGGTTTATGCTTTGGGCGGGATCATGTTCTTTGTCGGTGTCAGATTTCATCTTTTTCATGCCCATTTACCGGGATGGATGAATGCGGAGAAGTGGCTCTATCGCCCGGCTGATCTGTTTTGTGAGAAGTTTCCGCAGTTCTGCGCGATCAATGTAGAAAAACCGATGATCCGAGGCGATGTGTTTATGTATGTTATCCTGCTTACCTTATTGCTCGGTGGGTTTCTTGTATCACTTTTGTTCTAGAAACAAACTCTCAATCCGAGAGTTTTCTTATGTTATAATACTCAAGATGGGAGAGTATCATGGAATTGACTAAAAAGACGTTTTCAGCACAAGAAACAAAACAACTGGCCACTCAATTGGGTCAAAAGATAGAAGAAGGCCTCTTGATAACTTTGCAAGGAGATTTGGGGTCCGGTAAAACGACCTTTGCTCAGGGATTGGCCAAAGGATTGGATATCACTAAGACGGTCAACAGTCCGACCTTTACGATCAGCAAGATTTATCACGGCCGCTTGAACCTGATTCATATCGATGCTTACCGTTTGCAGGGATTGCATCAGGATTTGGGATTTGAGGAATTTTTCGATCCGCAGTGGGTATGTGTGATTGAATGGCCTCAGTATATGGAAAATATTCTGCCGGATAACCGCATCGATATCCGTATTACGCGCATCGACGAATTTTCCCGTGAGTTTGTGTTTAACTGCCCTGATTCACTGACCGGGATGTTGGAGGGCATCGTATGAGAATACTTTTTTTGGATACGGCCCATCGCCATCTGACCGTGGCCTGTGTTGAAAATGAAGTGATTGTCGCCTTGATACATCAGGAGGCTTTTAAGTCGCAATCCGAGAAAATCATGTCAGCTATCGATGAATGTTTTCAAAAGGTCCATTGGCACCCGAAATCACTCGAAGCCATCGTGCTCACTGAAGGACCGGGAAGTTACACAGGAGTACGCATTGCAATGACGATTGCCAAGACTTTGGTCAGTGTGGCGGATATCCGACTGTACACGACGACCACCCTGCAGCTTTTGGCCGGATCGAAAGATCATGTGTTTGTGATGCTCGATGCCCGTTCATCACGGGCTTACGGAGCCGAGATTCATCAGGGTCATTTGACTGAACCCCCAAGAATTTATACGACAGAAGAAATCAGTCAATTGAGATCCAATCATCCTGAGCTTGTATTTATCGGTGATTTGCATCTGATTGGCGGTCAAGACAAGTTTGATGATATTGAGGATGGCATTTTGACATGCATCCGACATGCCCGCTTTGTTGAGGATGTTGATGCACTGACGCCATTGTATCTGAAAAGCAGTGAGGAGTATAAGCCATGAATATCCGGAAAATGACTGAACAGGATTTGGATGCTGTACTGCAGCTTGAAGAAGAGTTGTTTTCGGCACCTTGGAATCGGGAACATTTCCTGTTTGAGTTATATGAGAACCCATTTTCACTTTGTCTGATCGGTGAAATCGACGGTCAGATCATCGCTGCCAGCTGCATCTGGATCATCTATGAGCGGGCGGAAATTTCAACGATCGGCGTGCGTAAGGAGTTTCAGAGAAAAGGATTTGCCAGGCAGATGCTCGATATGATCCATCATACTGCGGCATCACACGGTGTTCAACATATCTTTTTGGAAGTGCGTATCTCCAACATGGCTGCCATTGAGTTATATAAGTCCTTTGGTTATAAAGTGACGAAAATACGAAAGAACTATTATTCGGACAATCATGAGGATGCCTATGAAATGGTCGCGGAGGTGAAGAATCTTGTCTGATAAATCTTTGATCTGTGCTATCGAGACCAGCTGTGATGAGACAGCTATCGCCTTTATCCGAGATGGGAAAGAAGTGCTTTCCAATGTCGTATCCTCACAAATCGATACCCATCGGGCGTTTGGCGGTGTTATGCCGGAAGTAGCGTCACGTTTGCATATCGAGCAGCTGTCACTCGTGTTAAAAGAATCCATTGAACAAGCTAAAGTCTCCATGGAGGATGTTGATGCCATTGCTTTTACCCAAGGGCCGGGGTTGATCGGATCTCTTCATATCGGTGTGCTTGCCTCAAAGACGCTGGCATGGTATTTTCAGAAGCCGTTAGTGCCGGTACATCACATTGCCGGTCACATATATGCCAATGCCTTTGTAACTGAACTGAAATTTCCGTTATTGGCTTTAGTCGTATCCGGTGGTCACACCGAACTGGTATACATGAAAGAAGATTATGATTTTGAAGTGTTGGGGACCACCCAGGATGATGCGGTGGGAGAAGCGTATGACAAAGTTGCCCGGGTGTTGGAGCTGGGATATCCCGGGGGTCCGGCCATCGATGCCTTGGCCAAACAAGGGACGACCCAATACGTGCTTCCCAGGGTCAAGACTGAGAAACCTCTGGATTTCTCTTTCAGCGGTTTGAAATCAGCGGTTTTGCAGCTGATTCAAAAAGAGCAGCGGCTCAACAAAGAATTGAATAAAGCGAATCTGGCTTATGCGTTTCAGGAAGCCGTATTGGATGAACTGCTGATGAAACTGAGAAAGGCTTTAGAGGCAATTGATGTCAAACAAGTCGTGTTGGCTGGGGGAGTGTCCGCAAATTCGCGTTTGCGCCAGCGACTGACACAGATGATGGAACAGTATCCGGATATCGCGCTGTCAATTCCGCCGTTGTGGTGTACGACGGACAATGCGGCGATGATCGGAGCGGCCGGAACGGTAGCTTTCAGAAAAGGAATCCGGGCCGATTTCTCAGCATCCGCAAAAGCAGGGTTGGATTTAGAAGTTTAATTCGACAGATTATTCACAAATCAAAACATTTGTGATATGATGTACAAGGGTGAACGAAATGAAACAAAACAAAGTACCAAAAGCAACACTGCAACGCTATCCGATTTATTTAAAAGCTCTGCGCAAACTGCATCATATGGGCGTTGAGCGCATCATGTCACGGGAATTAGGAAACTTCGTCGATATCGAATCAACGACGATTCGCCGTGATTTCTCGTTTATCGGTTCTCTGGGCAAACAGGGATACGGTTACGATGTCGCCAGTCTGATTGAAGTTTTCAATGGTCAGCTGGGTGTGAATTTTGATGAGAAACTGATTTTGGTCGGAGCCGGAAACCTTGGCCGCGCATTGATGAATTACAATCGATGGAATCATGTGGTAGGTGAAATCGTCTGTGCTTTTGACACGGACAATGACAAAATCGGAACACTTTCCGAAGTTCCGGTATATCATCTTCGTGATCTGAAGCAATACTTACCGAAAGACTGTCGGATCGCGATTCTGACAGTATCGGGGAATGCTCAGGAAACGGTGGATCTGCTCATTGAGGCAGGCATTGTCGGAATCGTCAACTTTACTCATGAGCACATTCAGGCTCCCAAAGGTGTGATTATTCGTACGGTGGATGTCGTTTCGACGATTCAGGAACTGATATTCCAGGTTAACAATTTTTAATAAAAGTAAGGAGTAAGATGATGGCTGTTTATATGACTGTACGCGAATTGTACGAAATCGTACAAGACGGAAACCCGATGGAAGTCGATGGACTTGATTATGTCCAGATTCAGGGATGGGTGCGAACCAACCGATCCAATAATAATGTCGGATTTATTGAACTGAATGACGGAACGTATTTCAGAAACTGTCAGTGTGTATATCCTAATACTCTGGCAAATTTTTCGGATACGACGAAATATCTGACCGGAACAGCATTGACGATCAGCGGTAAATTCGTGCTGACCCCGCAAAACAAACAGCCCTTTGAAATCGAAGTCAAAGAGGTCATTTTGGAAGGGGCTTGTGATCCAAGTTATCCGTTACAAAAGAAGCGTCATTCATTTGAATATTTGCGTGAAATCGCACATTTGCGTCCGCGCACCAATACCTTCAGTGCGGTATTCAGAGTCCGTTCGGTGTTGGCCATGGCCATTCATGAGTTTTTTCAGAATCAGGGATTCATTTATGTGCATGCACCGATCATCACCGGAAACGATGCAGAAGGTGCCGGGGAAGTATTTACGGTCACGACCCGTAAAGATGCCAACTATCAGGATGATTTCTTTGGTAAGAAAGCCAGCCTAACGGTGTCCGGTCAGTTACAGGCTGAAGCCTTCGCACTGGCTTTCAGGGATGTGTATACCTTTGGCCCAACCTTCCGGGCCGAGAATTCCAATACGGTCCGTCATGCCAGTGAATTTTGGATGATCGAACCGGAAATCGCCTTTGCCGATTTGGCGGACGATATGGATCTGATGGAAGATATGGTGGTATCCTGTATCAATTATGTGCTGGAAAACTGTCCGGAAGAAATGAAGTTCTTTAACGAGATGATTGATAAGACATTACTGGAACGGCTGGAACGCGTTCGCAATACCCGCTTTGTCCGGATGCCGTATACCGAGGCCATCGAACATCTTAAAAAAGCGGACGTGAAGTTTGAGTATCCGGTTCAGTGGGGCATGGATCTTCAGTCGGAGCACGAACGTTACATTTGCGAGCAAGTCGTCAATGGACCGGTGTTTCTGACGGATTATCCCAAAGACATCAAAGCTTTCTACATGCGGTTAAACGATGATAACAAGACCGTTGCGGCATGCGATTTGCTGGTGCCGGGTGTCGGCGAGCTTATCGGCGGTTCACAGCGCGAAGAACGTTTGGATATTCTTAAGTCGAGAATGGCTGAATTCCATATTGAAGAGGAAAGCATGGAGTGGTATCTGGATTTGCGTCGCTACGGTGGTGTCAAGCATGCCGGATTTGGCTTAGGGTTTGAGCGGTTTCTGATGTATATCACCGGTATCACCAATATCAGGGATGTCGTCCCTTTTGCCCGTACACCCAGAAATCTGTTATTCTGAATCTCCCGTCGGGAGATTTTTTCTTGGGTTGTAGTGATGTGTGAATTCTTTTATAATAGGTAGGTAAGTACATTGTTTGTCGGCTGTAAAGGATGATCGCATGTTATTTGAACCTAAAATGGTTTCCCGCAGGAAACGAAGAATAAAGTGGAAATATATCATTCCCTCGTTGATATTGGTTGCATTACTGATTTATATAGCGGGGTCTTTGTTGTTGCCGAAAGGTGAGAAACCCGTGGTCAAGACAGTATGTGACTTCAGCGCTCAACAGTCCAGAGAAAAAGTATCCGTCTCACATTCTGTGGTTACTCAGATGAATGATTACTTTGTTTACGGAGAAACTTTAAATTTATTCAATTCGGATTATGAACTTGGAAAGCGCGATTTTTATATTGGAAAAACCGTTATTTTAGTCAATGTCTGTACCGGTTTGGAGCGGGTATACATGTTAGAGGCCACTGTGGATGGGCAAATCCCGATTGAAGATTTGGATGAAGGATTTTATGAAGTTTATATCATGATCAACCTGCAACGCCACCGTGTGGTCAGCGAGCAGGTCCTTTCGGACTCATTTACGACCATCAGAAGAAACGGATCCTATAATTATGTGGACTTGATCGCAGATCGATACCTGTTGGAGAATGATCGGGATGGCGATCCGACGATGGATAAAAACTATCTTTTCTTGCATGTGCATAAGGCCGTTGAGGATGATGAGAATATATATGATATCGTGATCGATCCGGGTCATCGCAATCGGGATTTGGGATATACAGATTTGGGTTATATGGTCAATGATGTGGTAGAGGCCAATGAGATGCTTCGGATGGCATTATTGCTTAAGGATGAATTTGAAAAATTCGGATTGAAGGTTCTGCTGACCCGTCAGGACGATGATATCGTCAATACCTATAACATAGATGGTCGGTTGCATCGGGCATATCTGAGCAATGCCAAGTATTATCTCGAGGTTCAGGCGGTCGGTGCAGCCATTCACAATGTGACTGGCATGCAGATCGTATATTCATCATTTTCATCACCACGTCTGCCATCTGCAGTTTTCCGTTATCTGATTGACAATACGGATTTGAAATCTACGGGGATTCGGGGTGCAGGGTCGATACCCGGAGTCGTGCCCAGCGGCCGTTCGGACGGGTTTGACGGTCGTATGGTTATTCGGGAATCCGGTGGGATCGCATTGTCGGCAGGCAATTTTTCGCAGAAGGCCAGAGATGAAAATTATTCGTTTGCGGGGGAAAGCCGGATGGGGATGCATACATTGAGTATCGAATATTTGTATATCACCCATGCTCCATCCGTTGTTCAGTGGAATAACAGTATTGAAACGTATGCACGTGCAACAGCTGAAGGTTATGCAAGTTATCTTGGTCTTCAGCAGCTGCCGTAGGGATGTGAGGAATTATGTTATATCAGATCAGTCAGGGTACAAAATCATTCGGGAGTCAGGCGATTTTTAAGCAATTGCAATTTGAAATACGGGGCAATGAGAAAATTGCGGTCGTCGGTCCCAATGGCAGCGGTAAAACGACGTTGCTGAAAATCATTGCCGGGCAAATCGATTTGGATGAGGGTGTGATCCACCGCAGTAATCAGGTGCGTTTGGGAGTTTTAAGCCAGACATCGTTCGCTGATGAGGAAGTCAGTGTCGAAGCTGCTTTCAGCGAGGAATTTGCTTATATTCATGAGATGCATTCTCAATTGGAAAAAATGCATGTGGCTCTGCAAGGGGATCATGATGATAAGCTGTTGTTTCAGTATGATTCATTGCTTCATGCCTTTGAGATGGCCGGTGGCTATACCTTTGAATCCGAAATGAAAACCATTCTGACGAAAATGGGGTTTGAGCCGGCGGATATGAATCGTCAGATCAAGACGTTTTCCGGTGGTCAGAAAACCAGGCTGGCCTTTGCCAAACTGCTGTTAAGCAAGCCGGATATTCTGTTGTTGGATGAACCGACCAATCACTTGGATATATCGACAATCGAATGGCTGGAAGGGTATCTGATTTATTATCCCAAGGCCATCGTATTTGTCTCGCATGACCGCTACTTTTTGGATAAGGTAGCTAACACGGTCGTTGATATCGATCAGTATAAAACCATCCGTTATACCGGGAATTACACTAGTTATCTGCATCAGAAGAATCTGAATCTTGAAAAGCAGTTATCTGCTTACAACCGTCAGCAAAAGGATATCGAACGATTGGAAGCGCTGATTGAGAAGTTTCGGTATAAGAAATCCAAGGCGGCCTTTGCTCAATCGAAAATCAAGTATTTGGATCGGATGGAGAAAGTGGAGAAGCCCAAGGGTGAGGGAAGAAGCTTTGCGGCTAATTTTGTCAGTAAGATCCGCGGTGCCAAGGATGTGCTCGTTTTGGATCAGTGTGTGATCGGTTATGACCAGCCGTTGGCTGAGGTTTCCATGCATATCTTGCGCGGTGATAAAGTTGCGATTCTTGGTGATAATGGGACCGGAAAGTCCACCCTTCTGAAAAGTATTGTGGGTCAGCTGCCTTTGCTTAAGGGTGAGATGATGCTCGGTCATCAGATTGATATTGGCTACTTCGATCAGGATCATGCGCAATTCTCTTCACAGAAGACGGTTCTTGAGGAAATCTGGGATGATTTCCCTGATTTGGATAAGACGCAGATAAGGACCGTATTGGGAAGATTTCTGTTTTCGGGGGATGATGTATTTAAGTCGGTTTCGGTCTGTTCCGGTGGGGAGCGGGTGCGGCTGTTGCTGGCGAAGTTGATGCTTAAGCAGGCCAATCTGCTGATACTGGATGAACCGACCAATCACTTGGATATTCCCGGTAAGGAAGCGCTGGAAGCCGCATTGGCCGGTTATGAAGGGACAATTCTCTTTGTATCGCATGACCGCTACTTTATTGAGAAAATCGCAACCTCACGCTTGGTCTTTGAGCAGGGAAGATCAAACTATTATCCGCTGAATGTGGAGCAAAAGAAAACTGAGCCTGTGGTTTCATTGAAGCAGGAACAGAAGGAAGAACGATTATCGGCGATCAAGCAGAAGAAGGATTTGGTTAAGGAGTTGTCGCGAATCGAGAAGCAGATCACCGAGTCGGAAGGGCTGTTGGAGGGATTAAGAGAGAAGCGGTTTGAACCGGAGTATTATCATGATTATCAGAAGATGAAAGATTTGGACGATCAGATCGATGATGCGCATAATGCGATCGCCCGGCTGATCGCACGGTGGGAAGAACTACAGAACCATGTGGAGGGGAAATAAAATGAACGTTTTTGAACCGATTTCGTTTAAGAAGATGAAGATTGCCAATCGGGTAGGAGTGGCGCCGATGTGTACGTATATGTGCCTTCGTAAGGATGGAGTGGCTCAGGATTTCCATCTGGCGCACTATACGACTTTTGCGATGGGTGAGCCGGGGTTTATCATTCAGGAAGCAACTTCGGTCAATGAGAGTGGCTACATTTCGGATTACTGTCTGGGTATTCATCAGCCCAGACAAAGAGAAGCACTGAAGAAGGTCATTGACAGTGTCCATGCATATCCGGTGAAATTTGGCATTCAGCTCAATCATGCGGGTGCCAAGTCGAACAAGACCGGCTGTCGCAAGATCAGCGCAAGTTCTTTGGCTGAAGGAGTGGAAGAAGCCACGATCGCGGATATTCGGAAGGTGATTTCGGATTTTGAAAGTGCGGCGAAGTGGGCGCGTCAGTTGGGTTATGACTTTGTGGAGGTTCACAGTGCTCACGGGTATCTGTTGAATCAGTTCTTATCACCGCTGACCAATCACCGGTCGGATGAGTACGGTTCTGACAAGGGCTTGTTGCTTCAACAGGTCGTTGAGGCGGTATTGAAAGAGTTTGAGGGTCCGGTGTTTGTCCGTTTAAGCGGGGACGAGTATGCTCAGGACGGCCGTCATATAGAGGATACATTGGAAACCGTGAAACGTCTGGATCGTTTAGGTGTTTCTTTGATCAATATGTCCAGCGGCGGGATTGCACCTGTCGCCATGAATGTTTACCCGATGTATCAGGTTCATCTGGCCACCCAGGCCAAATCGGTCACACGGCTGCCATTGGCGACGGCTGGGCTGATTACGGAGCGCAAGCAGATTCAGGATATCATTGACAGCGGCAAAGCAGATGTCGTATTGCTTGGCAGACTGATGACACGCGATCCGTTCTTTTTGATGAGATGGCGATATGATTTGGGTTTGATAACCAAAGAGAACACGCCGAATTATCTTTTCAGGTCGTTGAGTGCGATGAAGTAGGGGACAGCGTCCCCTTTTTTTTGCGGGCGGATTAGTGTATAATAACTGCGTATTAAATTAAGGAGGAAATTATGGCAAATTGTTTGGTGGCCCAATCGGGCGGTCCTACATCGGTCATCAATGCGACGTTGGCTGGGGTGGTCAAGGGCAATCAGTTGAATCAGGTGTATGACATCGTATATGGCGGTTTACATGGTGTAGAGGGCATCCTTCAGGAAATGCTGGTGGATTTGACGCATATGAGCGAAGAGGAGAATTATGTTCTCCGTCAGACTCCGGCCAGTGCGCTGGGTTCGTGCCGTTACAAACTGAAACGAAGCAATACGGCGGATTTCGTGCGGATCTTTGAAGTTTTGGATAAATATAATATTGAGACGATGTTTTATATCGGCGGCAATGATTCGATGGATACAGTGGCGGCTTTGAGCGAGTATGCTGAGGCTCACGGAATTACCAATCACCGTTTTGTCGGCTGTCCGAAAACGGTTGACAATGACTTGATGGTGACCGATCACTGTCCGGGATATGGAAGTGCGGCAAAGTTTATTGCAAACACCGCCCTTCAGACCTGGCTGGATGTCAACGTGTATACCCGTGAAGAAGTCTTTGTCTTGGAGACGATGGGGCGTGATGCCGGCTGGCTGGCAGCATCTGCCTGTCTGAGCGGAGTCGTCGATTTGGTCGTTTTACCGGAAGTTCCGTTTAATAAGGAAGTCTTTTTGGATGAGGTTCGTAAAAGTATCAAGGAAAAGAATAAATGTTATGTGGTTGTTTCTGAGGGTATCCGTTATGCGGATGGTACGTATCTTGCGGCTGGTGAAGCGAAGAATGACGGTTTCGGTCATGCGGTTTTGGGTGGTGCCGGGAATGCAATCAAGAATCTGATATTGGATTCCGGGGCAGCTAAAAGGGTCAAGGTACAGGATCTTTCTACGGCTCAGCGCTGTCATGCGACGGATCAGTCGTTTGTCGATGTGGAAGAATCGTTTAAATTAGGCCTGTCGGCTCATATGCGCTCTGCAGATAAGGGGTTTACGGGCATGATGGTCGGTGTCAAGCGGGTTGAAGGCGATGTTTATAATGTTGAGTATTTTGCGACCAAAGCCAGCAATGTAGCCAATCATGTCAAGGGATTCCCGGTTGAGTGGATGTTGCCCAATTACCGCGGTGTAGCTCAGGAAGCATTGGATTATATGCGTCCGCTGATCGAGGGCAGTCCGGTCATCCGTTATAAAAACGGCGTTCAGCAGTATGTAGTTCCGTTCTACATGCGCAAAAAATAATGAATAACAGTCCTTCGGGGCTGTTTTTTTGTATGAAATTGCTGATGTTCGTGATATCGTATGCTTATTAATGAGGGAGAAAGATTATGATAAATGGTTTGATTATGCTTCTTTCAGCGTTTGGCCGTATCAATGAGATCGAATGGGGGATCACCCCTGAGCAATGGCTGTCCAGCCATTGGTATGTTCGATTGAATGACTGGATCCTGGCTGAGCCATCCTCCACGTTTTTTGTTTTTTTGCTTGGGTTAGTGATTCTGATGCTGTCGTTTCGCTTTTTGAGAAATCATGATCATCAGAAGTCGAGACTTTGGTTCGGTTTGAGTATGCTGGCATGGAGTCTTTCTACATTCAGTGCCGGTGTAAGTTATCAGATATTCAGTTATCAGTTGAAATGTGCGGGAAGAACGATGTGTTTGTGGACGACGCCATGGGAAATCATTTATTTATTTCTGTATGTGGTCAGTGTGATCCTTTTAGTCGTTGCTGTGGGGTACAGTCGGACGGAAAAGAAGACCAGGAAATACTTGTTTCTTTATGCTGGGATCATGGGTATCGCTTACTCAGCGATTTTACTGACCGGTGTGTTTTTGCCCAATCAGTTTCTGATTTCGTTTGAGCTGATGGTCATGTTTTTGGTTCCCTCGTATGTGATTATGTTTTTGGTCAATGTTTATAACGTCAGAAAGTTGAAAGTGCCGATTGACCGTTTCCTGATCCAGGCGTGGATAGGGATGCTTCTGATTACGGTTGCATATTTCCTGTTTTATCTGTCCGGGATATCAACATGGCTGTGGGGTTACGGCATTTGGTTTAATGCCAATGATGTGCTGCACTTGTTGCTGATTGGCTGGGTTTTGTTTGTTAATCATATGATTTTCCCGCTGATTACTGATCGGAAATAAAAAAACACAACCGATGTTGTGTTTTTTTAATGGCGGAGGAAGCAGGATTTGAACCCGCGCGGGCTTGTGACCCCTGCCGGTTTTCGAAACCGGTCCCTTCAACCACTTGGGTATTCCTCCGTGCACGAACTATTATACCAATTGAGCTGATATTTGTCATTATTTTTCTTTGTCTGAAGGTTGAAAAGATTGTACTATTCAGTTTTCATTATTTTGAAGATGAAAATTTGTCTGAAAGAATTTTTCAAAAAAACATAGAAATTCGTATTGAGATTGTGAATTTCTGATGGCTTTATTGAGGATTTTATGCAAAAAGAAGCAAAAAACATCATTTTCTGTTATTTTTTATAGCCTAAATCTTGTGAATAAATTCATTAGATTTCAATGAATGAAAAATTATGTGAATTTCATGTAAATATTTACATTTGAAAGTAAATGTTTCTTGCGCTTCTTGACTTTCAAGTCAACAATCGATATAATGACTACAATACAGACGGGATCTGTATCTCACATTTAAGGAGGAAAAATGAAAAAGTTAATTTCTTTACTTGCGATTGCATTGTTAGCTGCTTCATTGGCTGCCTGTGGACCGACATCGAGTGGACCTTCGGGAACATTGATCGTTGGTACGCCGAAAATGAACGGTGACTTTGTCGCCGGTTTCGGTAACAGCGCTTATGACAATGCTATTCGCACAATGATCTGGGATTACCCGACCTATACTACGACTCCGGGCGGAGAATTCGTTCTCAATGAAACCGTAGTTGAAAAACAGGTCACCAGCGTTGACGATGCAGGAAACAAGACCTATACCTTTACAATCAAAAAAGGCGTGAAGTGGTCGGATGGTTCTGCAGTTACTGCTAAAGACTTTGTATTCGATATTCTGTTCTCGGCTCATCCGGCTTGGACAGCTGCAGGCGCTACATCTTCGACCGGGGATTCCTTGGTTGGTTATGCTGATTACAAAAAAGGCGATGTTGCTACATTCGCAGGCGTTAAGCTGGTCGATGACAATAATTTCTCTGTAACGATTGCAGCAGAAAACCTTCCGTATTTCTATGAAGTATCTTATGTTGCATTCGGTCCGTCTCCGATGGCTGCTTGGGCACCGGATTTGACCTTCAATGCTGATGGTAATGGTTTAGTTGGTGATGTTGCTGCTGTTGCACAAAAAGTTGCTACGACAGAACGTTTCAAACCGACCGTTGTATCTGGTCCGTTTACATTTGAAAGCTTTGAAAACGACGTTGTTACTTTAAAGAACAACCCGAACTATGCCGGCGACTATCGCGGTGTAAAAGCTAAATTGGAAACTGTCATCGTTAAATACGTTGACCAAAACACAGACGTTGACCTCGTTATCTCCGGTGACATCGATTTAGTATCCGGTGTCGTTCAAGGTAACAAGATTGAAAAAGCTAAAGCAGCTACGACCGCTGACGTAACATCTTACTTGCGTAACGGTTATGGTTTGATCGCTTACCATACTGACTTCGGTCCGACAAAATTCGTTGAAGTCCGTCAGGCATTGGCATACTTAATCGACCGCAATATCTTCTTAACGGAAATCTTGGGCGGTTACGGTGCTGCTGTTAACGGCGAATACGGTTTGGCACAATGGATGTATCAGACTCAAAAAGAAAAAGTTGCTGAAAAACTGATTAACTATACTTATAATGTACAAAAAGCTAACGAGCTGTTAGACAAGACTCCGTATAAATTTGAAGCTGACGGCGTTACTCCGTTTGACCCGGCAAAAGCAGCTGAAGGTTACTGGAGATACACCGCTGACAAAGAAGTTCTGCAGATCAACCACTTAGGTACAACTCAAAACCCGATTACCGTTTTGATCGGTACCAAATGGCCGGAAGGCATGAACAAAGCCGGCGTTAAATTCACTTGGGAAGAACAAGATTTCAATGCATTGCTGCAAAACTACTACTATGCATATGAACTTGAACCGAGCGAAAGAAAGTTCCATACATTCAACTTGGCTACCAACTTCACCGCTGTGTACGATCCTTACTACTCGAACCACAGTGACTGGTTGGGAACATGGCAAAATGCTAACCAATTGAATGACCCGCAAATTGACTACTTGACAGAAAAAATGAGATCTTTGGATCCGACTGAAAAGGAAAGATATGCTGAATTGTGGTTGGATTACCAGATCCGTTGGAACGAAATCCTGCCGAACATTCCTATTTACTCCAATGAGTACTTCGATGTATTCAGCAACCGCGTTAAAGGCTTAGTCACGACTCCGTTATACACATGGTCGAGAGCTATCCTTGATGTAACTGTTGAAGGCGAATAGTCTTAAGAATTAAAATCTAGAAAATTAGGAAATTAAAGGTGATAGGGGTCCTCTATCCCTTTAATTTTCTACGCGTAAGGAGTTATGAAACATGATAAAATTTTTCCTTAGAAGATTCATATCGCTTATTCCCGTAATCATTATTATTTCAATCATGTTGTTTGGAATCTTTAAGGCCATGCCTGGAGACCCGGTGAAACTGATGATTCCTGCCGGTGTTAAGACAGAAGAACTCAGACAGTATTATTATGATACGATCAAAGCCCGATTAGGATTAGATAAGTCGCTGCCTGAGCAGTATGTCCGTTGGATGTACAATACTTTGCAGGGTGATTTTGGTGTGTCGACATCCTTTCAGCGTCCGGTCACCGAAGTAATTGCGACACCATTGGTAAACTCAATCCGTTTGAACGTGTTTGTACTGGTGTTCTCATTTTTGGTCTCCATTCCGGTCGGTATCCGTTCCGCGGTAAAACGGCATTCGCTGTTTGACTCATTCTGGCAGGTGTTCTCTTTGATAGGGCTGTCGATGCCGGTATTCTTTATCGGATTGATCTTCATTTATGTCTTTGCCATCACACTGAGGTTGTTGCCTGGTGGTGGCATGCCATTTATGTTGAAGGGTGACTGGACAGATATTTTTGCATGGGCAAGATATATGACATTGCCGGTCATTACATTAACGATAGGTAGTTTGGCTGGTACGATCCGATATGTTCGTAACGCCATGATTGAAATTATAAGCAAGGATTTTATACGAACGGCACGTTCAAAAGGTCTGAGTGAGAAGGTTATCATTTACTCGCACGCTTTTAGAAATGCTTTAATTCCTGTTGTTACGCTGGTTGCCGGTTCTCTTGTCGGCTTGTTTGGCGGCGCGGCTATTACCGAAACCATCTTCGCATGGAACGGTATTGGATATGTGCTTATCCAAGCGTTAAATCAGCGCGATTATATGGTCGTTTTAACAATGAACATGTTCTATGCGGTGTTAACGCTTTCTGCAAATATCATTATGGATATCGGTTATGCGCTGGTTGATCCGCGTGTCAAACTGAAATAGGGGGCAGTACACATGAGTAAAAAAGAAAACGCTTTTGCGCGTACAATATCCTCTTTTGGCCGATTGGTCGGATCATTGTTTAGTTTTGGTAAAATGAAGAAACCCATTGACTTACTGGCAGAAGAAGCAGTTATGAGCCCTTCGAAAGTAATTGTTCGTAACTTCTTCAGAAATAAACTCGCGATTGCCGGTTTGACTGGTTTTGTGATCATGCTTTCCATCGTTTTTATCGGATCGGCATTGTATCCGTTAACGATATTGTCGACAAATCCCATCATGCGAAATACAAAACCGGGGATAGGGTACACCAATATTACGGATGCAGCCCAAAATGCCGGTCTTGTTCAGATTTCCAATGGTACAACTTTTGGCATCGGCTTGGCAAAAGATGGGGATGTCTATTCTTGGGGACTGGATGTATTGGGATCAACAAAGATTCCATCTGAGATCAATGCTTTGCAAATCAAAAAGATTTCAGCCGGTGACCGACATGCGATAGCCTTGACAACATCAGGTAAGGTTTATGGTTGGGGTAATAATAATTTTAAACAGGCGATCGTTCCGCCTGAAATAGAAGCTATCCTGATGTTGGAAAACGTCGTGGATATATTTGCCGGAGATCAGTACTCAGCAATTTTGACCGATAAAAATAAGATTCATGTTTGGGGAACTACATTTGCAACCGGATTGGACATCGTTCCCTCCGCATTTCAGGGGCGTATTGTAAAAGTTGCTCAGGCTCCGTTCAATATTTTGCTTATTCTGGATGACGGAAGTGTCGGTATCATGGGTGAGCGTCAAACGATGCTTGAAACGTCATTTCCTACTCGATTAGCTAATAAAGAAGTCACTGTCGTTGATGCTGCTGTATCGGTAAGAACGGCCATCGTTGTAGATACCGTCGGACAAGTCATCGTTTGGGGTGAAAACGAAAGCGGATTGCTCACATTACCTGAAGGAATTGAAAATGAGAAGATTATTGCGGTTGAATCCGGACGTGCACATTTCATGGCTTTGGCTGCCTCAGGAAAAATGTTTGTTTGGGGCGATAATACCTATGGTCAGTTGAATGTTCCTAAGGAAATCGCCGGTAAGAAAGTTGTTTCGATTGCTGCTAATTACTATCAGTCGTATGCGATCACTGAAGATGGTAAGGCTTATGGCTGGGGACAAAACGGCTATTGGCTCGGTACTGATGATTTGGGTCGCGATATGCTGCTTCGATTAATTCATGGCGGTCGTGTTACCATGACGGTTGGTGCCGTTGCTGTACTTATTTCGACATTTATTGGCTTGCTTGTAGGTCTGACATCAGGGTTTTATGGTGGTTGGATCGATAACATTCTGATGCGCTTTACCGAAGTTATCAACTCTTTCCCGTTCTTGCCGATGGCTATTACGTTATCGTCATTTGTCGGAGGTTTTTTGACACAAACCGAGCGGTTGCTGCTGATCATGGTTATTTTGGGAGTCATTTCTTGGACAGGATTAGCTCGTTTGGTGCGTGGTCAGATTTTGGCTGAACGTGAGAAAGATTTCGTCTTAGCAGCACGTGCATTGGGTATCCGTTCGAATGTAATTATATTGAGACATATCTTGCCGAATGTTATTAATGTCGTTATTGTCAGTATGACATTGGGTTATGCGGGAAGTCTGCTGACTGAAGCAGGATTGTCTTTCTTAGGATTTGGGGTCATTCCTCCTTCACCGTCATGGGGTAATATGCTGACTGGCGCTCAAGATTCAACAGTCATTACCTTCTACTGGTGGAGATGGATCCTTCCGGCCGTAGCGGTATTGATTACTGCGTTGACTGTGAATATTGTCGGTGACGGTTTGCGGGATGCGATGGATCCTAAGAACAATGAAAAGTAGAGGTAATATCTATGGCATTATTAGAAATCAATAACCTGCATACCTACTTCCATACACGTCGCGGACTGATTAAAGCAGTTTATGGTGTAACACTGAAAGTAGAAGAAGGCAGAACTTTAGGAATCGTTGGTGAATCCGGGAGCGGTAAGAGTCAGACTGCCATGAGTATTTTGCGGTTGTTTGAACCGAACCAGAAGATTTACGAAGGTTCAATTATTTTTGATGGTAAAGATTTGGCACAAGCTTCTGAAACTGAAATGCGTCATATTCGCGGAAATGATATTTCCATTATTTTCCAAGAACCGATGACCAGTCTGAATCCAGTATTTACGGTGAGCAGACAAATCAGTGAAGTCTTGATGCTTCATCAAGGATTAGATAAAAAAGAAGCGCACATTCGTGCTATCGATATGTTGTCGGCCGTTAAGATCTCCAATCCTGAGGAAGTCGTCAACATGTACCCGTTCCAGTTATCGGGCGGTATGAATCAGCGCGTCATGATTGCTATGGCTTTGGCTTGTCAGCCGAAACTGCTGATTGCTGATGAACCGACAACGGCTCTCGACGTTACGATTCAGGCACAGATCCTTCGATTGATGAATGAGCTGAAAACGGAGTTTGGAGCATCGATTATTTTCATTACCCATGACTTGGGCGTTATCAATCAGATGGCTGATGATGTTGCAGTCATGTATTGCGGGCAGGTCGTAGAAACGGCTCCGGTCGAATATGTATTTACGGACAAAACGACAGAATATATGCATCCTTACACGGAAGGACTGTTAAAATCGATTCCGAGTTTGAACAGTGATAAGACACAAAAACTGGATGTTATTCCGGGGGCTGTACCTCATCCGCTGGATCTCCCGAAAGGATGTAAATTTGCTCCCCGTTGTAAATATGCCACACAGAAGTGTCACGCTGAAGAGCCGGATTTAGTGAAAATCAATGAGAAGCAATCAATCCGCTGCTTCTATCCAAAGAAGGGAGTACGAAATCATGGAGAATAAAAAAGTTCTACTGAGAGTCCAAAATTTAAAGCAGTACTTCCCGATCAAGAAGAGAAGCATCTTTCAAAAAGAACGGCTGTTTGTTAAAGCCAATGACGGAATCACCATCGATATTTATGAAGGTGAAACCTTTGGTTTGGTTGGTGAATCCGGTTGCGGTAAATCAACCTTGGGACGTACGATTTTGCAATTATATAATCAGACCGATGGTTCTACCTTATTCTATGGACGCTCACTTTCTGAGTTTGCGCCCAAGTATGTCGGTGAAGTCATAAAAAGTATTCCTGAAGCATTTCCGAAGTATTTGAATGAAAAGAAACTGCATGAAGCAACCAAAGCTTCAGTAGATAAAATTTCCGATCCGGTCGAGAAAGCTTCCGCTGAAGAAAAAGTATTGAACCGTGAGAAATCACTGAATAACATGTACTTGAATATGTTACGGATTGCCGGCGGTTTGCTGGTTCATCCGGATTTAAAACTGGTGTCTTCACAATTGTCGGAGTTACATCAGCATCTTGAGAAAATGGCTGAAGTCAATCGTAAGTTACGCAAAGCCAAAAAGAAATTTGAAGCCGGTGAAATTGATGATAAACTGTCCGCAAAGGTAACAGTGTGGAAAGAAGAACTTGCTAAGCTGACGGAATTGGAAAAACCGATCCGTGAGAAACTTGCTGCATTGCATGTTCAAGCAAAAAATCAACCGCAGTATGCAGAGTTTGCATCGTATGAAGATAACGGTGTTGACTTGTCTCGTCTGACTAAAGAAGAAATGCGTGAATTACGCAGTGATATGCAGATCATTTTCCAAGATCCGTATTCATCTTTGAATCCGCGTTTGACCGTCGGTCAAATCATTGGTGAAGGATTATTGGCTCATGATGTATTTAAAGATCCAAACAATGAAAAATATACCGAGTATATTACCAAAGTTATGGATCAGTGTGGTTTAGCGCCTTACTTTATCCACCGCTATCCGCACCAGTTCTCCGGTGGTCAGCGTCAGCGCATCGGCATTGCCCGTGCCTTGGCACTTAATCCGAAATTCATTGTCTGTGATGAGGCGGTCAGTGCTTTGGACGTTTCGATTCAATCGCAGATCATAAACTTATTGAGTGATTTAAAGAAAGAGAACAACTTTACTTACTTGTTTATTACCCATGACCTCAGTGTCGTCAAGTATATTTCCGATCGTATCGGCGTCATGTATTTGGGTAATATGGTTGAGTTGGCTCCGTCAGAAAGAATCTTCGAAAATCCGTTGCATCCGTATACGGAAGCATTACTTGAAGCTATCCCGCGTACGGATGTCGTCAAACAAGAACTTACCATTCTTGAAGGTGATATTCCTTCGCCGATCAAACCTCCGAAAGGCTGTAAATTCCATACACGTTGCCGCTATGCCTTTGATAAGTGTAAAGTGGTTACGCCGAAGTGGGAAGAAATCGAACCCGGCCACTTTGTTGCATGTCACTTAAGGAGCAAAGACGCTGAGCAGGCCTAATCCACCCAAATATTCGAAGGAACAAATACGGGATTATGAAGAGAAGTTGAAGAATACCGATTTTGAAAAAGGTGACATGATGGCAATGATCATCGCAGCAATGATTACCATCTTACCTGCAATGTTGGCTGTTATCGGATTTATGATCGGAATCGTTTGGTTGATCTTCTTACGCTAAAAAAACAGTCCGAGAGGACTGTTCAGACTGTCGACAAAGTAAGTCGGCAGTTTTTTTGTATTTTGAACACGAAGAACCTGATGATAAAATAGAAGTATCAAGAGGGCTCGCTAATGATAACGAAAACGAACCAAA
>JAVBWK010000007.1:0-15557 GCA_036677505.1 Erysipelotrichaceae bacterium | reverse complement strand
GTCAAACTCTTCGATCTCATCTCTGTTTCATCACCTCTGCCGCTTGTTTTCCCAAAGAAAAACGGAGTTAGAAATTCATATGAATTTTTAACCCCGTATTTGTCTACAGTCTGAGTTGCCCACAGGGCAACTTCGATTAAGCTTTTCCTTCGCTTCCCAAAACTGTTTTGATCTTATGAGAAACTAATTCTTTGATATACTTACGACCTTGAGTCAGATAACCGCGCGGATCAAACAATCCCGGTTTGGCATTGAATACTTCCCGAATACCGGCTGTCATAGCCAGACGCAAATCCGAGTCGATATTAATCTTGCAAACCGCTGATTTCGCAGCCTGACGCAACATTTCTTCCGGAATACCGATGGCATCTGCCAGTTTACCGCCATTTTCATTAATGATTTTCACATATTCTTGCGAAACACTGGAAGCACCGTGCAAGACGATTGGGAACTCAGGCAGACGGCGTTCAATTTCCTCAAGAATGTCGAAACGAAGTTTCGGCTCCTGCCCCGGTTTAAATTTGAATGCACCATGGCTGGTTCCGATCGCAATCGCCAACGAGTCAACACCGGTGCGGTTTACGAAATCTTCAACCTGATCCGGATTAGTATAATGAGCATCCTCGTCCGATACGTTAACATCATCTTCAACACCCGCCAACTGCCCTAATTCGCCTTCAACAGTGACACCGTGAGCATGAGCATATTCAACGACTTTGCGCGTCAGAGCTATATTTTCTTCATACGGCAAGTGAGATCCATCAATCATCACCGACGTAAATCCGGAATCAATGCATTGCTTGCACAATTCAAAGGTGTCGCCATGATCCAAGTGCAAAGCAATCGGAATATCGCTTTCCAATACGGCAGCTTCGACTAACTTTTTCAAATAGGTCGGATTTGCGTATTTCCGTGCACCAGAGGAAACCTGCAAAATCACCGGAGACTTCAATTCATTGGCCGCTTCGACGATCGCCTGAATGATTTCCATGTTATTGACATTGAACGCACCGATCGCATATCCGCCTTCATAGGCTTTCTTAAACATTTCTTTGGTAGATACTAAACCCATCTTGTAATCCTCCTTTATCACACCTTATTTTACGACATTTTTAGAGAAATTGAAAGAAGCGCGCACAAATCCAAAGAACAGCGGGTGTGCCCGGTTCGGACGGGACTTGAACTCCGGATGGAACTGACAACCAACAAACCACGGATGATCCTTCAATTCAACGATTTCAACCAAACGGCCATCGGGAGATACACCGCTGAAAATGACACCATTTCTCTCCATAACTTCTCGATATTTATTATTGAACTCATAACGATGGCGATGACGCTCTAAGATTTTCGCTGACTGATATACCGACTCTGTCTTAGACCCTTCAGAAATCAGGCAAGGCCAGTTACCCAGACGAAGTGTACCGCCCATATTGACGACGCCGTTCTGATCGGGCATCAGATGTATGACCTGATCCGGAGACTGAGGATCCCACTCCTGAGAGTTCGCCAATGGCAACCCGCAAACATTTCTTGCATATTCGATCATGGCAATTTGCATACCCAAGCATATGCCGAAATAAGGGATCTTGTTTTCACGTGCATATTTCGCAGCCGCGATTTTCCCTTCGATCCCGCGTCCGCCAAATCCGCCCGGAACCAAAATTCCATCGACCCCGGTCAAATGATTCTTCACATTTTCCGGGCTTAACTCTTCAGAGTTGATCCAACGGATATCGATCTTAGCTCCGACCGGATAACCGGCATGCTTTAACGACTCAGCTACCGACAAATAAGCATCGTGCAGCTGCACATACTTGCCGACAAGTGCGATCGTCACCGTGTGCTCAAGATTGTTGGCCATATCGATCATGGCTTTCCACTCGGTCATATCTGCCTTCGGCACATCCAGTGACAGCTTATGGACGACATAGTCATCAAATCCCTGTGCCTGAAACGACAGTGGGATTTCGTAGATATTATCAAAGTTCCGTGATTCGATGATGGCGTGTTCACGGACATCACAAAACAGTGCGATCTTTTTCTTCATATCCGGAGTCAACGCTTCCTCAGATCGTGTAACGATAATGTTTGGCTTGATCCCCAGTGACATCAGCTCCTTGAAACTGTGCTGCGTCGGCTTGGTTTTCATTTCATTGCTCGCCGGCACTTTGGGTATCAGGGTCGTATGAATAAAAACGACATCATCCCGTTCATTGTCTGAATGTACCTGACGGGCGGCTTCTAAAAACGGCAATGATTCGATATCCCCAACCGTTCCGCCGATTTCGGTAATAATGACATCTGCTCCGGATTCACGGGCCGCTTCATATACTTTTGACTTAATTTCATCGGTAATGTGCGGGATGACTTGCACGGTTGCTCCCAGATAATCGCCGCGACGTTCTTTCGTAATGACATTCATATATACACGCCCGGCAGTAATGTTGGCATTCTGCGTCAGTTCTTCGTCGGTAAAACGCTCATAATGGCCCAAATCAAGATCGGTTTCCGCACCATCTTTTGTCACAAAAACTTCACCGTGCTGATAAGGAGACATTGTTCCCGGATCAACATTGATATACGGATCGAATTTCTGCATGAAGATTTTCAGTCCGCGATTTTTAAGTAAACGCCCCAAAGACGTTGCGATGATACCTTTGCCGATGCCGGAGACGACTCCTCCGGTCACAAATATGTATTTTGCCATAGTAACCCTCTCTTTAAATAAAATAAAAAGCGCCCCCTAAACCAGGGGACGCTCTGCCCTTTATTATTCTAACAGATGACCATCGTCGTTTCAAGACAAATCAGAAAGTCTCCTCTTCGATTTCATCGACATATCCGTCATAGTCTTCATCTTCCTCGACTTCTTCCGCATCTTCGCTCGACTCATCATCGAAATCTGCATCATCATCGATCAAAATCGAACTGGTATCAAAGTGCGTATCTTTGTATTTATAATTCTTACGCAAATCCCACTTATTATCCGGCAAAGCCGTAAAACGGGTATCGAGCATCATCGCAGAGTAGAACTGTGCGATTTTATTCTCAGCTTGTGATTGCGTAAAAGCTAACCGAGTGCACACTTCAGACCACAAAACTGTAAAGGGTACACCATTTTTGTTTTGCATATACTCATATGCGATATCTGTCATCGACTTATTACTCATATTTGTCCTCCCCATGACTACATTCTTTCGACAGGTTCAACGCCGATCAAATTTAAAGCGTTGTGTAATGTGATCTGAACTGCTTTGACCAAAGCCAACCGCTGTGCAGATAAATCCGGTTTCTCCATATCCAAGACATAGCATTCGTTATAGAAACTATGAAACAATTGTGCAAGCCGTTGAATATAGTTGCATAATTTGTGTGGCTGCCTTGTATTTGCGCTATCGGCAACCACCGACGGAAATTCATTCAACTGCTTTAATAATTCTACTTCTTTTTCATGATTAATCAACTCAAAATGATTGGCCGGAACGATTTTTTCTTGTTGACGCAAGATCGAACACAAGCGGGCATGGGCATACTGCGCATAATAGACCGGATTTTCATTGGATTGCCTGGTTGCCATATCCAAATCCAGGTCCATATGTGTGTCTGCCGCTCGTGAAACAAAGTAATATCGGATCGCATCGACACCGGCGGTTTCAATCAGGTCTTTCAGAGCAACCGCTTTTCCGGTACGCTTTGACATCTTGAACTCCTCGCCATCTTTGATCATCCGTGCCATCTGAATGATATCGACATCCAGATCTTCAGCAGGATAACCCAAAGCTTGAATCGCCGCTTTTAAACGCATGATATATCCGTGATGATCGGCACCTAAGAAATCAATGAGTTTCTTATATCCGCGATCTTTTTTGTTTAAGTGATAAGCGATATCCGGCATCAGGTAGGTATACAAGCCGTCGCCTTTAACAATGACACGATCCTTATCATCACCAAACTGCATCGTCTTCAGCCACACAGCCCCATCAGCAATGTAAGTCATTCCATTATCTGTCAGCTGTTTCAACGCTTTTTCAACCAGTCCGCGATCATAAATGCTTTGTTCTGAGGTATATACATCAAACTCGACCCGAAAGAGCGCCAAGTCGTCCTTCAGCTTCTGAAGTTCAGCCTTCAGACCATATTCCTTAAAGAATGGTACATTTGAGGAAGGATCTTCCTTTGACTTATCCTCACCGATTTCAGATTTTAAGGTCGATGCAATCTCGATCAGATCTTTACCGAAATATCCGTCCTGAGGCATAGGTAAGTCAATTCCGCATGCCTGATAATATCTTGCCTGTAACGAAAGGGCCATATTGTTGATCTGATTGCCGGCATCATTGACATAGAATTCCCGGGTCACATCATATCCTGCAAATTTCATGATTCGAGTGACCGCATCACCGATGGCCGCACCGCGGGCATGACCCGGATGTAAATCTCCGGTCGGATTGGCGGAAACATACTCGACATTGACTTTCAGTCCTTGTCCGAAATCAGATTTTCCGTAATCATCCCCAGATTCAATGATTTTGCCAATCAACTGAGCCAGAGAATCCTTAAATATAAAGAAGTTGATAAATCCCGGTCCGGCAATTTCAGCCTTTTCGACATCTGCGATGGAATAATCAAATCCATCAGCCAAAGCCGAAGCAATCTCTTTAGGATTTCTCTTCAGTATTCGTGTCAGACGCATGGCCACGTTGGTCGCATAGTCTCCGTGAGCTTTATCTTTGGGAAGTTCAATAACGATATCTTCTGATGCCAGTTCAACATCAAATACGTTTTTGACGGCTGACTGAATCATCGTTTTTAAGTTTTGTTCAATTTGATTCATGAGTTTCCTCCTTTATCTCCCACTTCATCTCAATACGATCGATCATATCCGCATCGACCATCAAATCATAATCGACCAAAATCAACTGCTTGCTGATGATGAGCCGATGAGTTATGACATTGAAGAGATGCTGACCGTAAGCTGAATTCACTGAAATCGAAGTGGGTGCCGAAAGCTGCCACGCACACGATGTGACGGACTCTCCTTGGCGAAGGCAAGTAATGATTTCATCATTGACCTCCAACGTAACTTTACAATTTTCTTCGTTGGCTGATTCATGATAAACCAAGAGGATCCCGTCGGAAAATTGGGAAAGATAAGCTTTGCCCAAATGAATGACTTCGCTTTTTCCGTCAGAAACGGATTTCCGCGAGACTCTGCAGATGACAGGATGCAAGTGTTTCATATCATACCTTTTTCTTATTGAATTATATAGAAACGTCAATGTTTGTCAAGAGAATTAGCATGTTTATTTGATAATTGAAGATCATGGTCAGAAATATCGCTGCTGCTATGGCGCAAAAGTAAAAAATGCACACAATTGTGTACACTTTTCCTCAATTTTCACCAATATTAGCGAGTTTCCATCAATGCTTCAATGTCCTCAACTGATTTAAGAATACTGATGCTTAAATTACGATATCCATTCTCAGTCACAAGTACATCATCTTCAATCCGGATACCGATATTCTCGGTTTCTATATATAATCCGGGTTCGACAGTGATCACATTCCCGGCAACCAGGACCATATTTTCGATCTGACCGACATCATGGACATCCATACCTAAGAAGTGTGAAACTCCGTGATAGTAATATTGAGATATTTCGCTGCGGGATTGGATCAATCCGATTTCCTTTAAACGCTTTTCATACGTATCGATAACAACATCATTCAACTCCTTCAGCGTCACACCGGGGCGGATCTTGGCATAAACTGCGTCCATCGCTTCCAAAACGATATTGTACAACAGTTTCTGCCGCGTCGTGAATTTCCCTGATTTAGGAAATGTCCGCGTTATGTCGGAATTGTACAGATGCATGCCGGCACCCATATCGCAAAGGACCAACTCGTTTTCAGAAAGCTGCTCATTATTTTCGACATAGTGAAGAACAGTCGCACGCTGCCCACCGGCAACGATCATATCAAAAGCCGGGGATGCCCCGTTACGCTTCAGTTCGTACTCGAACTCCGCTTGCAACTCATACTCGAATGTAGATGACTTCGCTGATTTGATCATTCGCTCAAATGCCAGTTTTGTGACATCGATGCAATGCTCGATCTTTCTTAGCTCATCATCTGACTTCACAGTACGCATCGCAGCGATTTCAGGATATATATTCACAATCGACAGTACCGGATAAGTTTCTCTGAGCTTTTTAACAAACAACTCTCCGGCCAGCGAACGATCTGACATATTCAACCGTTCAAGATCGACATATACCCGATTGACACCGGCCCGGGTGAGTTGCGATACAAAGGATGACTCAAATCCGGACAAATATACTACCGCATCGGCGCTACTAAGCTCTTTTGCTTTTTCTACGGAGATATACTTTCCATTCCACTTTTGCAAAGTCAGGTCTATATCCCTGATAAATAGAGTGGTGGTCGTGCGATGCTTGAGCTTAACTATCATCAATACCGCCTCCGGCTCGTCAATGTTGGTCAAATAGGCAAAATTACGATTAACCGCAAACGGATAATCCGCATCAGCTGAACGTTTGACGCTCTTTCCGGCGAATAAAATTACCATACTGTTCCATGGCAGATCGGCCAATAACCGTTCTCTGCGCTGCTTAACTTCATTACTCATGATTCACCTCGATGCATGTTTTTGGAAAAAACATTTTCTGATCACTCTTATCTTCTCCTTTTACGATAGCCTGTACGATGACAGAAACATTTGATAATTCACGAATGCGGCCGTCTTTCAGTAACACCCATATCAGTGAGCTCTCCTTGCCGCGATAGGGCTGATAGGGTTGTTGCTTCGCACGATCGACCGTAAAGTAATATTCCGGATCAAATCCGCAAGATTCGACTTTCTTTTTCATCGCCGCAATTGATTTCTCATTTTCAATGTCCGTATATCCGAATAAGTCACGTGTCAGCAAACGTCTGGCCAGATCCGAAAGAATTTTATCCGGATGTTTTTTACACAGCGACATCCCATACATAAAGGCCGGCTCATCCATCGCAATATAATCATCTATGCTTACGACTTCATCCCTCAGAAAAGGAACGAACATATCATATCCGGTCAAAGTCAGAGGATGCTGATGATACAAGTCCTTCATCCTTCTGAAAAAACTGGTCAGTACCGACTCGAAACTTCTTGATACAGGATGATAATATACCTGCCAGTACATGTGATAACGAGCCATGATATAATCCTCTACTGTATGCATACCGCTTTCCTTAACGACCAATTTGTCATCAGCCACTCGTAATGTACGCAAAATTCGTTCTAAGTCAAACTGTCCGTAACTGGTCCCGGTAAAATACGCATCTCGCAACAGGTAATCCATCCGATCGGCATCCAACTGACCGGAAATCATCTGAGTCAGCAATTTATTGGGATGACGATGAGCAATGATATCAGCCACAGCCTTGGGTAAGTTTATATCCGCATCATATAAAATGTGATGGATTCTGCTTTCTTTAAGCAAGATTTGTTCTGTGTAGTACTCATGATGATGATTCTGAATCAGCTCAAATGCATGCGAGAACGGTCCGTGACCGAGATCATGCAACAGACCGGCCAACATGACGGCTACCTGCTCAAATTCGCTTAAATGATCCTTAACTCCTTCCACCTCTTCGACCATGCGCCGGACGATTTCATAAACACCCAGAGAATGAGAGAATCTGGAGTGTTCCGCCGTATGATACACCTGGAAAGTCGGTCCCAACTGATGGATCCTTCGCAACCGCTGAAACTCCGGAGAGTCGATACTGTCCCAAATGACCTTATACTGAATATGAATATACTCATGAATCGGATCACGCATGACTTTCTTCTCTGTCAACCGCTCAAACATGTAAACACCTCCCTTATGGATTAAATCTTCGCTAATCGCTTGCTAACTTCTTCTTTACCTAATAGGAATATGGTACTCATCAGATCCGGTCCGTGACACTGACCGGTTGTTGCGGCACGCAACCCCATAAATAACGGCTTCCCCTTGATATTTGTTTCATTTTTAACGGCATCCATCGTAAGTTTCAGGTTTTCAACAGACCACTCTTGAGGCAGATGCACTAAAAACGATTTTGCAATAATAGGTGTAGTCTCCCATGCCAATGCTTCCTTTGCATCATCCTCGAATTCTGTCGGAGCATAAAAGAACATTCTTGCCAGTTCCGTAATCTGATGACCGTACGACAATTGATCATGAAATAACGCCACAAGCTTCTCTATCCACTCATCGCTTCGATCGCTGATATCAAATTCCTTCTCTAAAAACGGTTTGCATAAATCAACGACCTCAGACAATGGCAATTCTTTGATGTAGCGGTTATTAACCCAGGTCAGTTTTTGTTTATCAAACATTGAGGGCGATTTCGATAATCTCTTCTCATCAAACACCTTGATCAATTCATCATGAGAATAGATCTCCTGCTCGCCTTCCGGTGACCAACCGAGCAATGCCATAAAATTAAACATCGCTTGAGGCAGATAACCCAACTCTTTATACTGACTCATGTACTGCATGATTGAATTATCACGTTTTGACAGTTTCTTTCTTTGTTCATTAACAATCAATGTCATATGAGCAAACAGCGGTTCTTCCCATCCGAACATCCGATAAAGCATCAACTGCTTAGGAGTATTCGAAAGATGCTCCTCACCGCGGAATACATGAGTGATCGCCATCAGATGATCATCAATGACGACCGCATAATTGTACGTAGGGATGCCATTGGCCTTAACCAATACCCAATCACCGATATCCTTTGATTCGAATGACACTTCACCGCGAATCATATCATGAAATGAAAACGTCTCATTGTCCGGCACACGAACTCGTACAGTATAAGGTAATAGATTCTGATCATTCTTTTCGCGCTGTTGCTTGCTTAAGTGTAAGCATTTGCGATTATATCGCGTCGATGCATGACCGGCTTCAACTTGTTTCTGGTAATCTTCATCCAGTTCTTCGGAAGAACAGTAACACTTATAAGCAAATCCGTGATCAATCAGCCAGTCGGTATGTTTCTTGTAAATATCCAGACGTTCCATCTGGCGATAAGGGCCGTACTTACCCGGATGCTGAGGTGATTCATCCGGATCGATCCCTAACCAATGCATATAATAGAGTTGAGACTCTTCTCCACCTTCAACATTGCGCTCAATATCAGTATCTTCAATCCGCAATACAAAGTCACCGTCATAATGTTTTGCGAACAGGTAATTAAATAATGCGGTGCGCGCATTTCCGATGTGTAAATGTCCGGTCGGACTGGGTGCATAGCGCACGCGAACTCTTTTCATCGTTAAGATTTCCTCTCTAATAATACGATGGCCTGAGCCATCACACCTTCCTGACGTCCGATAAATCCCAATTTTTCTCCACGGGTCGCTTTCACATTGACCTGTGAGACATCACATCGCAATGCCTTGGCAATATTGACTTTCATAGTATCGATATACGGAGCGATTTTGGGTTTCTCAATCAGTATCAGACTATCGAGATTGACTAGCCGATAGCCTTGTTCATCCATTAATTGCGCTGTCTTTTCCAATATTAGAACAGAGGATACCCCTCGATACGCCACATCGGTATCCGGAAAGTGTTTTCCGAGATCTCCCAATCCCAGTGCTCCGATGATTGCTTCACTAATGGCATGCAAAAGTGCATCCGCATCAGAATGTCCTAGCAAGCCTTTTGGATGATCGATAGTCACGCCGCCCAAAATCAACGGTCTGCCTTCTGCCAATGCATGAATATCTGTTGATTGTCCGATACGCACAAAATCACCTCGATTATTCGGTTCAATCCCATTATATCATTTTCAGTTTTTTTTCACACTACACATCCAAAGGAAAAGCCTGCTTGAGGCAGACTAACATTGTATGACCGTCACGATCTTACCGAGCGATCGCAAGTGCTCGGCAATACGCTCTATCAAGCGGACTTTAAATCGAAGTGACAGTGGCGAGTACGCCACTTGACTGTGTGCAGGATTATCCGCAAGTCCTGCCAGAAAGACAATTTCCGAGCATTCTGAAAGTAGCATCTGAACCATTCTGACCGCTCCATCTTTTGCCTCAATACTGCATAAATGGTCGATCTGTTGTTTTGAAGATACGCAGTCGACAAGCAAGTCAACGACACGTCCCAACGTCAATACACCTTCAGTCACCAAATCGATCCCTTTGATCATTGCCATCGGCGGCAAATCGCTGTTGAGTGATATATTCTCGTCCAAACAGATATCTTCCTTCAGAAAACGGGCAACGATTTGAGCTGTCGTTCCGCCGCAAACGATCTTCTTACCATCGGCGGACAGTAACTTCATCACTGTTTGATTGTCATCCTTTAATTCTCTGGGTGGTCCGACCATGACGACTGTTTTTGTCCGATTCACGATACGCGCAACGACAACCGTTGAATCATCCATAGGGATGTGCTGATAGAGATCGTCAACGACAACCATCAGATGCTCGCCGATATCCCTCGCTTTATCACTTGACCGCATGGTTTGACGAAGGTGCTGAACGACATCCTTTCGCTTCCATCCGAAGTTCAGAATTGTTCCTAATCCGGCATGTAAAACACCGTCAGACACCAAGACGATGACATCATCGGGTTTACATCTGAATCGGCTTTCAATGACCAGTCGGTTCTGGATTCGGATCGTTTGGCGTTCCATATCCACTTCAAATCCGTTGCGCAATATGATGGCTTTGGGATTATCAAACTCAATCAGTACAGCCTCTCCGTTATTAAACACTTGAAGAGTTGAGAAAGTACTGTATGCTACCTGTCGCTCTTTGCATGTCGGTAATGTTGAGGTAAGTGTGTAGACGGCTTCGTGCAGATCGACACCGTTTTTCAACATTTCAGCCAAAATCGTCGAAGTCAGAGTTGCCAGAATGTTCGCTTTGACCCCGCTTCCTAATCCATCCGCAAGTACGCATATAAAGGATTGTGAAGTGTGAACGACAGATACCCTGTCCCCACACAGTTCTTCATTGTACTTATTCAAAGATTTATAATACGCATCGACAGCTACCTTCATTTTGATTCTTCCTCAACGGTCTTCTTAAGCTGTGTAAGGGCGATTTTACTCTTTGCGGTCGTTTCTCCCAGTAAAGAAGCAATTTCCTGAACCGTGCGCATTTGTTCATCAATCACTTTTTGAGTGATATCCATAATACTCTGGCGATATTCCCGTATTTTACGTTCTTTATGCTTCTCTTCCGTCAGATCCATCAGAATGATGACATTTCTGTTTTGATTCGGAATGGGAATCAGGGCATGATGGAAAGTCTTGTTTATGTGCTCATACTCTTTGGTAAAATACTTGACCATATGCAAATCTTTCAGCTGATTATCGATTTCGTCATTAGGTAAAATGGCTTCCAACGGCCAGTGAATGACCGGGTAATTAACGCAATCCAGATATTCTCTTGCTGCCGGATTGATCTCTTTTATCATGCGCTGGTCATCAATCACGATAATGCCATTGGGCGTATGTTCGATGATCAGGTTGGATATGGATTGAGCCTGCTCCAGGGCAAAGGGCAGACACAGATATGGATCTGCTTTGCCCTGTAAAACCCCGATGGCTTTCGCCTTACATGTCTCATACCCACAAGCACCGCAATTGAGTTGTTGTTCACTGCTGGTTTTACCGAGACTGCGCAAAACCTGATTGATTTGGGCAGCGGAGAACGCCTGTTGTTTCAATGGTATTGATGAATACTCCGTAAGACAATTGCTAGTAATCTGATATTGTAACCAATCATTCTTTTTGCGAGCTCCATGCAAAATCTGTTGGGCCTTCCATCGCCGTTGTTTGGCATTTTTAAGCATCGGTCCCCCAAGACAAGAGCCGGTGCAGGCAGACATCTCAACGAAGACTCCTTCAATCTGATGATCAGCGATAGCAGTCAGACAATCAATCAGCGGTTCCATTCCGTCAACAGACATCAACTGATAGTTCTTTTGTACGTTGGCAATCGTTTGCAATATCCCGCCACTTCCTGGGTAGCCTCTGGCTATATCTCCAATGAATTCTGTCGAGAAATAATTCTTTCGCTCCTCATTATCGAAATCAAATACATCCTCAAAAGTCAAAACGGCATCGATCTCGTCACAGTTCAGCCCTTCTTCAATTTTCGCGATACACGGGCCAATAAAAACGACTTTTTCCTGAGGATTCTTCATCTTGATCAATTTCCCGGAAGCTCTCATCGGTGAAATGACCGGCGCCAGCTGGCTGAGCAATTGAGGAAATCGAGTCTGAATCAGTTTTACGACTACCGGACAGCATGTGGTCAGGATATTGGTCATTTCCCCTTGATCACAAAGAGCACGATAATGAGCCGATACTTCAGCTGCACCGACAGCCGTTTCTTCAACGCTTTTAAATCCCATATTTAACAGCCGGTTTCGGATATAGTCATCCGACTGTAACAAGCCGACAAAACTCGGTGCAAGACTGACATGTACACGCTCACGGTTGGCAAGCCACGATTTTACCTCGTTTATATCACTGTTTACTTTTTTGGCATGATGCGGGCATATCACAAAGCAATTTCCGCAAAGAATGCATTCTTCTTCAACAATGACTGGTTTCCCGGTGGAAAAACTGATGGATTTTACCGGGCAGTTACGAACGCAGTGATGACAGTTCTTACAGTTTTTCTCTTGAAGGTCAATGATACTCATATCATGCCAGCGCCTTCTGAATCATCGGTAATAAAACTGCCTCCAAATTATGCAATCCTAAACCGCTGATCGGAGTTCCATTGATTTTTACACCCAGTCCTTGTGAGCAAAGTCCCATACAGAAAGCACCTTTGACCTTGACCTTCTCTGACCACTTGTACAGTTCAACCCATTCATTTACATTTTCAACGACTTTATTTGCTCCCCGAACATAACACGAACTGCCAATACAAATTTCAATGATTACCATGGTTTTATCTCCTTTGCCGGATGTCTGTGCATATCAACTTCGTCAAACCCGTATTCTTTGACTGTATCAGAAATCTTTTTTCCTTTATAAGGGGCATTCTCAAGATCGAAACGGACTTTTACCTTGATTGAATTATCGATGACCGCAGGACCGTTGCCGCATCCGCCTTTACATGACATCCCTTCAAGGATATCCGCTGTAAAGCGCCCGGCTTTCATCAGTAGCAATTGCTTTTTGCACTCAAGGCAGCCATCCGCATATTCACCGTTAAATGTAAACCCATCATCTTCGAGGGCTGACTGAACCAGAGCTTTGAAGACACCGCCGCCAAAAGCAAAACTTCGTCCGAAGATACTGGATTCAACCTTAATATCTGTTTTAATATCATTTAAATAAATTCGTTTCGCTACCAGCATAGCCGCAACTTCCTCATAGGTAAGAACATAGTCAACATCCGGAAACATACCATCGGACATCGCTTCTTGTTTCTTGGCAACACACGGACCGATAAATACGACACCTGTCTTCGGATATCGCTTTTTGATCATCCGCGCCATAACGATCATCGGCGATGCCATTGATGACATATTCTCTTTATAAACCTTTGGGAAGTGTTGCTTTGCCAGGTTTAAAAATGCCGGACAGCAAGAAGTCGTCATCGGAATACCTTCCGACATTTTAACCTTAAGTTCATCTTTCTCATACCATGCGACAGCATCGGCACCGACAGCAACTTCGACGACATCGGTAAACCCCAACAGCTTTATTCCGGCTTTAATCTGATCGAGACTTGCTGAGTCAAATTGCCCTTGAATCGAAGGAGCGATCATAGCAATGATCGGCGTTTCGAGATTGATCAGCTGTATGACAGGAACGATCCAGGATGTGTCCTCGATAGCCCCAAAAGGACAGGCTGATTGGCAGGCAGCACAGTTGATGCATTTATCCTCATTTATCTGAGCTATTCCGTTTTCATCCATGCTGATTGCATCAACTGCACACGAAGCTTTGCATGGCCGTGTCGTTTCAACGATTGCGTGAAATGGGCACACTTTGACACATGCACCACATTCTTTGCATTTATCATGATCAATGACTGCACGATCAGCACCCATCTTTACGGCATCGAACTTACAAGCGCTGACACAACTCTTTGCCATGCATTTGCGACAATTGTCAGTTATCTGGATCTTTTTGATCGTACAACCGTCGCATGCTGCCTCCAGTACCTGAACGATTTGCTTCGGTCGGATATCGTCCTTGCGATGCAAGTTTGGTGATTTTCCGATAGCCAATCTCGTTCTCTGTCGAATGATTTCTCTTTCTTTATATACGCAACAGCGAAAATCAGCTTTGGTTGTCGGTATCAGTTTATATGCTAATTCATCTTCAATATTCAGTGTCAGAGTATTTTCAAAAGCATGACTTGCTACTTCCCTTAATACATCGAATTTGAACTGTCTGGCCTCGTGTTCGAACAATCCCATGATCGTGTTCCTTTCGTTATTTATTTCACATGTTTATTTATATCATATGTATCAAAGGGATGCAATTCATTATTTTTTGGCAGCGGTTACATTTTTCGAGATTTTCTACAAAAACGATTTTTGGTATGTTATCATACATTTACAAGGAGGCGTCTATGAAATCAATCGTAATTTTCGGTACTTTTGCCCAAAGACAAATATTTACTACGCCTCATCCCGCTCTGTTGCCTTATCAGTCCGCGGTCGTATCCTCAGAAATCGGAGGTTCAACGTCCCATCTGGTCCATCTGTTTTTGGATCATCAGTGGCAGACCCATCTAATGACAAAACTTGGCAATGATTTCGTGTCTTTATCCTGTCAAAGTGAACTTGAAGAAAAAGGATGTTTTGTTTATGCAAAGCAGGAAGACGTTCCCCTGACCAGCGAAATGGTTGTTCGGACGATAGATCATGAGTATATATTATCTGTCCATGACACCTTATCTACATTCAAACCTGATGATGATTTGCCTTTTTCAGCGATTGCCCATTGTGATTATGGCATTCTCAGTGAAAAAAATCATAAATTCATTGAAACAGTATTTAGACGGGCACCGAATGTCCGATGGATTTTCAATCATACTTTTCCTAATCCAAACCTGCTAAGATCTGTTCACGGAGTGTTGCTCAATGAAAGCGAATATCAGGTTTTAAACAAAGGGTACACCTTAGAACTGATGGGACTGATGATCACCAATATCGGTGTCAGATGGCTTATTGTTTTACTTGAAAACGGAGATATCATGTATTACACCCAAAAGGCAGATAACACATTCCGGGGACGTGAAAATTACGGTTCAACCGAAGATAAACGAAATGAATTCTTGTTGATGTTGCTTGAGAAGTTACAAGAAAAAGAAATCGAAGAAGCTATCCTCGATTTCATGAAATGACCGCATAAAAATAAAGCGAATCACAATGATTCGCTTCAGACTGTCGACAAAGTAAGTCGGCAGTTTTTTTGTATTTTGAACACGAAGAACCTGATGATAAAATAGAAGTATCAAGAGGGCTCGCTAATGATAACGAAAACGAACCAAA
>JAVBWK010000006.1:0-30082 GCA_036677505.1 Erysipelotrichaceae bacterium | reverse complement strand
AAACTCTCCATTTGATTAGCTCATTATTTTTTCTTAAACTCTGACGAGTTAAAATTCTGAATTTTTTGTCTTGTACTTGATGTTTCCTATTTAGTTTTCAAAGATCAATTGGCTTAGTTTTTTTGCCCCTCAGTAAGCAGGCTTGTACATAATATCAAATACCCCCAAGCTCTGTCAACCATTAAACCACACTTTCTTGAAAAAGTTTTTCAATGATCCTAAAAACATGAAAACGGCATAAAAAAAGCCGGAAAGCCCGGCAATCAAATCGGCAGATTCCGCCGTTTGAATATTAAAACAGCAAGTAAGTAGAATAAAATACCGACAATGGCCAACACCAGCAATGGCCACGGCTGATAATCAGCAACGATGATCTTGTTGGGCTGATACAGAGTTAGCAAGGTAAAGTACTTCAATCCTTCCAGTTTATCCCCCTGCGCTGTAAGCATTTGAACGATCAGAAAACCGACTGGCAGTGACGTTCCCAGCAATACGACATTCTTTCCGTCATTAAACAGACACGAAGCCAGAAAAGTGATTGAACTGACTGCAAATAAATATAGAAATAAGGCAAGGTTGACTGTTAAAAACTTTGATAATTCCAATTCACCCGGAAATTGAATTTCGGAAAAGATTATTCCGGCCCCCAAAATTGCAGCCACAAGTATGATCAGCATCACGATGAAAGCCGATGCCTGAGTCACAACGATTTTACTTCTTGAATTGGGAGTCGATAACAAGTACGCCATCGAACCGTTATCCACCATCTTACCGATCAGACGATAGCCGACAATAGAAATGAAAATCGTCGGAAATCCGACAGCCAGAAATCCGTAAAAGTAGGAAGCCAAAAATCCGACATAAGTCGGCACTTGTAATTGATATCCAAACGCTTTGATCAGTTCTTGAGGCAACAGCTTGAGCATAGCTTCCATCGAATCGATCATGACCGGATCATACATATACATGATGGTCAGCGAATAGAAAATCATTACAGCGCAGAATATCAACAGCAGCTTCCAGTTCGCCTTGAAAGTAGTCAGAAAAAGTGGTCCGCTCATCAGATATCAGCCTCCTTACCGTAAAATTTCATAAATACATCTTCCAGACGCTGAGTCTTGACATCAAGGTCAACAACATCGATTTGTTTCAGTGAATCATAGAACGGTTTGAAATCACCGACCACCTCCACATCTGCAAACGTCGCATTCTCATAAATAACTGACATTCCCAGCCGTTTCATCTTCTCGATATCTGTCGGATGACCAACGGACACCGTAAAAATCTTACGCCGGTGCTTTTTTACTTCATCAATATCCTCAATCAGCACGATCTTTCCGTCCTTGATCATCGCAATCCGATCACACGTTTTATCGACTTCCTCAAAACTGTGCGAAGACATCAAAATCGTTTTACCGCGTTGACGCTCTTCTTTAACCAAATTAACAAATACCTGCTGCATCAGCGGATCCAAACCGCTGGAAGGTTCATCGAGGACATAAATCTTAGGATCATGCATAAATGCGGCAATCAGACCGACCTTCTGCTTCATACCTTTAGACATCTTCCGGATTTTTCCTTTCGGATCCAAATCAAATATCGTAAGCAGTTCACTCAGTCGTTTCTTATCCCTGATGTTGCGCATCTGCAACTGAAAGTTTAGAAATTCAATCCCTGTCATTTCATCAAACAAAGACATCTCCCCGGGAATGTAACCGACATTTGCCTGGATCTTCGCAGCATCCGACCAACTGTCAGATCCTTCGATCAGGATACTTCCGGTCTGTGGTTTCATAAATCCGAGCATACACCTTATCGTTGTCGTCTTTCCGGCACCGTTTGGACCGACATAGCCGAAAACTTCTCCCTTTTTCACATCAAAACTGACATCCGTAATTCCCTTTTTGCTTGAATAAAGCATGGTACAATTCTTAACTTCAATCACGCAAGTCACTTCCTTTCCAATGGATTTGATTTCCCCAATGCCGATTGACAGCATCCGATGCACTCAATACCCAACCGCCGCTGGGATAAAACGTCATCTCACCGACACATACTTTAGAGTCGATGATATAACAATCGACCCGGACGTAAACAAACGGCTGACACACCTTTTTTGCAAGGTCATACAACTTATCAAGATCACCCCGGATATCGGGAACCCGCTTAGCATAGGTCCCTGTCGAAAATACATAGGGATGCGGCTGATTGTCAAAGTCGAGGATGATCCTTTCTTTGTCCTTGGAATCCGGATAATTGTACTGAATATAGGTCGGCTCGCCGTTAAAACAAAACACTTTATAATCGTCCAGAGAATGACCGTCTTTGGTTATCCAAGGCTCAACCACATATGTGCGCATTTTCGGATGATAACAAGGCTCGCGGTAGTAAATACGGTAATCCCGATGCTGACATATGTGAAGATTGCGCTTTACTTCCTCAATGTCTTCTTTGTTTCTGACGATAAAATTCCATTTGGATGCATTGGAAACTTTCACGACATAAGGCATCGGATACTGATCCAGAGTCAGTCCGTCAATTGAATCACAACAGTCAATCTCATCAATGACATGATCACCCAAGCCGTTCGAACGGCAATATTGCTTAACTCCCAGTTTATCACTGCACTGAATCTGAAGCTCGGAGGGACCGCTGATTTTCATGGCCATCAGCACTTCCGAATAGTCTTTCGGATCTTTTATGTTCGGCCATCGTTTATACGTAAGCAGATAACGGACATAATTGTATGTCCTGTCATCGATGATCCACAGCCATTCAAAGAATTTCTGCCGAAACCGGCTTCTGAAATCAGTATCCATCACGTAAATCCCTGCCCTTGTACGGAATGCGTTTTCCCCATTCACGGTTGATTCGGTCACTGCGTCGCAAGACCAATCCGCCCGAGGGATAAAAAGTCATCTCAGTCACATATAACCTGTCATCGACAATCAGAAAATCAACCCTGACAAAGACAAATGGCTGACACAGTTTCTCACTGATCGAATACATCAGTTGCAAATGCTTACGGATATCCCAAACGGTATCAGCCGTTTTGCCGCTGACAAACGGATATTCAACCGGATCATTATTGAAATCGATCATGACCCGGTCTTTGTGCACTGTGTCGGGATAATTGATTTGAATAAACGTTGGTTTCCCATCAAAACAATGAACTTTGTAATCTGCCAACGAATGATTCATCGATCCAAGCCTCGGCTCAATAATATAACTCCGATTTGCATACTTATAACAGTTCTCACGATAGTACAGCGAGTGATCGATCTTTGTAAAAGCTTTGATCTGCTCAATGGCATAAGGGATATCGGCTTCAGATAATACTTCGACATTGCACTGCGAAGCGTTGCTGACTTTGACAATATAGGGTAAAGGATAATCATTAAGTCTGAGAAGATCAGGATCATGTTGAATGTCAATCGGATCAATGATATGTTCGCTTAATCCCAGTTCACGGACATAATCCTTGACTGTGGCCTTATCACAGCATCTGACCTGAAGCGATGAGGGCTCAGACATTTTCATCGAAAACAGTATATCCGAATATAACTCCGGATGATCCCTCTTCAACAACCGTTTATATACGCTGAAATAATGGATGTGATTGTACACATCATCCGGAACGAACCGCAACCGTTCAAACAGCCATTGCCTGTTACGCCCATGTTTTACAACTCGGCTCATAACTTCTGACCGGTATCTTGCTACTGAACCGGAGTCTTCGTTTGCATCGAACGAATCAGCTCATCACGATTGGCAGAAATCTCTGCTTTCAAATCCTCGATCTGCTGAAGGTTCAACTGCTTCTGGCGGGTCAGCTCATCAATGCTCAGTTGAGCCGACTTGATTTCCCTTTGCAAATCTCGGATCGTCATCTTGTTTTTAAAAAATGATACCAATCCGAAAAGAAAAACCAACAGACCGCCCAAGGCCACTGAAAGCAAAATGACCAGGGATCCGGACAATGAAAATGTCCAGAAAAACAAGCGGACCGTCATGATTTCAGCGTTGGTAATGGCAAATATCGCGATGATGATCGAAAGTAAGATAAACAGGATAAATTGCTTTTGCATGTTATGTCCCCTATCTCAATGGTTGGATACAGAAATTATACCCCTGTACCTAAAAAAAAGAAACGGCTTATGCCGTTTCCTTCACATTCTTTTTCATCTTCTGCCAATAGAATACACCTCCGGCTGCCGCAGCCAAAGCAAAGATCAGCAGATAAATCCACAAATCTGAACCGATACTGCCCGAATCGACAAGTACCAACAGAGACTGTGCCGGAACGATGACTTTATTGCCCGAAATCTTTTCAATGACTTCTGTGCCAGCTTGCTCACCGTTGACGACGATTGCCCAACCGGACTGTTCTAACTCGACTTCAACCGGTTCTTTGTTGGCATTCATCAGCACGGCAATCGTTTCCCACTTATCACCGTTGGCATTTTCGGATAATGTATACCCAACCATGTTCGCCGATGGCATCTCCATAAATTTCAAATGAGCCCGGATCAGCGATGCTTCCGGCATACGGAATGCCGGATGTGCTTTACGCAAGGCAATCAACCCTTTGAAATATTCAACATTATCCATATACTGAGCCTTTCGGCCGTAATCCAACTGATTGACATCATCGGGCGATTTGTATGAATTGTGATCGCCGCCTTTGGTTCGCAAAAACTCACTGCCCGCATGAATAAACGGAATGCCTTGCGATGTCAGTACGATGGCATTGGCTAAGCGGTGCATTGCAATCAGCTCTTCCTCCGATGCTTCCGGATTACTGACCATCAGTTTATCCCACAATGTCAGATTGTCATGTGCCTCTACATAGGTAATCGTATGATACGGTTCCGTTGCCCAAGGCGTCTTCGAGTACTTAACTTTCGAATAATCGATTGCATTGAACATGATCGAAGCGACGATACCGAATTTGACACTTTCTTCCATGCCGGCAGCACCATTGACAAATCCGCGATCGGTATCCGTAAAGACATGACCTTTCAGTCCGTCACGGATATCATCGGAAAACGCCGCAATGCGTTCTAGTCTGGAAGTATTCTTTTTCAAAGCTTTTTCTTCATCAGGAAGCGGAGATTCCCCGCCGGTCCAGCCCTCACCATAAATCAAAATGCTCGGATCGACTTCATCCAACGCTGCCCGGATCGCATTCATCGTTTCAATATCATGCAAAGCCATCAAATCGAAACGGAAACCGTCGATATTATATTCGGTAGCCCAGTAAACGACCGAATCCACAAAATGCTTGCGCACCATCGAACGTTCGGAAGCTGTTTCATTGCCTGTTCCCGAACCATTGGAGAACCCGCCGGCATCATTGAACCGGTAATAGTAATTCGGAACGATTTTACTGAAATCGGAGTCTGCCGATGCTCCGGTATGATTATAGACGACATCCATGACGACGCGGATGCCGGCCTTATGCAATGCCATGACCATCTGCTTGAACTCATTGATCCGCACTTCACCTTTCGTCGGATCCGTGGAGTAAGAACCTTCCGGAACATTGAAATGCTGCGGGTCATAGCCCCAGTTAAACGAATTATTCTCTAGCGTTGTCTCATCGATCGAACGGAAATCAAACGACGGCAACAAATGCAGATGCGTGATGCCCAACTCGATCAGATGATCCAAACCGGTCTTCACACCGTCAGGACCGGTCGTGCCTTTTTCAGTCAGACCTAAAAACTTCCCTTTATTGACAATTCCCGAATCCGGATGAACCGAGATATCCCGGATATGCAACTCATAAATAATTGCATCGGTCAGCGCTTTAAATTCCGGCCGCTTGTCGTTTTCCCAACCTTCGGGATTCGTTTGACTTAAGTCGACGACCATGCCCCGCAAACCGTTGACACCGACAGCACGGGCATACGGATCGACTGCTTCATTGACATTACCCAAAACATCGACCAGATATGTAAAGTATGTACCATGCAAATCACCGGATTGCTCGATGGTCCAAATGCCTTTTTCAGACTTGACCATCGGTACGGTTTTGATGGCTTCACCACCGCTGCCAGCCGCGTATAAGTTTAGTGAAACATTATTTGCACTGGGAGCCCACAACTTGAACGTTGTCTTTTCTTTTGTATAAATTGCCCCCAACTCACCTTCATAGGTGAAGGCTTCCTCAAAGGCTTTGGTAGAGAAAACACCATTGAAGATGATATTTATGGACCCATAACCTTCTCTGCTCAGCGTATACGGTTTGGATAAATCCAACGGTTCACTGAGCAAAATCGTAAAGCTGCTGCTGGCTACCGGTTTGCCGCCATCCTCACGGAAAACGATATTGCGGATACCGACTTCCTCAGTGCCCGATTTAACGATTAACCCTTCTTTTTTATCATAAACCAACGGGATCGGTACCGAGGTGGTGACAGTGATCTGATCGACCGCATCGAGTTTCGCACTTAAAAACTTTGGTGACAGATCAACTTCGCTGGGATTGTAATAAATCCTGGAATCCCCTTGTAACAGCCAAACTTCCAGCACGCCGTTTTTGACACGGCTTACCGGGATATAGCGGTCGGCATCGACATCTTTTGCCAGCCACTCGCCTTTACGGACGATAAATCCGATATCCGACGCATCTTTTAAATCAAGTTTAAAGGTAGCGACTTTGCCATAACTGTCATCGGATGTAAAATTATAAGATTTCCCGTCCTGACCCCGCGGCCAGACCCACAAATTCCACTGATCGAAATTCTTGTCGAATCGGTGATAATGAATTTTCAGGGTCAGATCACCTTCTAAAGGCGGTGGCGGCGTGACCGGACCGGTTGAAGGTTTATTCAGATAAACCTCCGGATCCCCGGACTTCAGCCATATCTCCCCTTTGTTTGCAGAAATGGTAAAGAACCGGTCGGAATCGACATCCTTTTGCTGCCAGTCATTTAAGCGGACGATAAACCCAAACTCGGTTGCGTCCGTTTCCATCTGGATAACGGCTACTTTACCGAAATCATCATCGCCGGTAAACGTATACGATTTGCCGTCCTTCCCCTTCTCCCACAACCATATGTTCCAGCCATCATAGTTGCCATCAGGACGGTTATAATGAATTTTGATTTCAACCGCTGATGCAGCCCTGACGGGTTCAACGGTTTTTAGTGACAAAAACGGGGTCAGAAGCATTAACAATGCCAATCCCCAATGCATCCATTGTTTTCTCATATTTCACCCTCACTTCAACATGATTTTATCACGGTTGCGCTTAAGTAACAACAAGCTTACTACCGGATCAGAGGGCATCCAGCTCGATTACTTGATCCGCCAAATACAAGGCGTCCTGACGGTCATGAGTGACCAGAATGACCGTTACTTCATGGTCATTGAACCATTGTTTCATCAGTATCCTCATGCGCTGTTTCAATTGCTGGTCCAGATTGGAAAACGGCTCATCAAGCAGCAGCAATTTCGGTTTATTGGCCAATGCCCGGGCAATAGCCACCCGTTGCTGCATCCCCCCTGAACACTCCGAAGGATATTTATGGGCAGCCTCTGTCAGTTCGATCATCGAAAGCAATCGGTCGACAATTTCCTTTTTGCTTTTTCGCGAATCCTTATTTACCCCATACTCGACATTCTTGCGAATCGTCAGATGCGGAAACAAAGCATAATCCTGAAAGACCAGGCCGATCTGTCGACTATGTGCTTCAATAAATTGATGATGATCACTAAGTACCACACCATCCAGTTCCATACTCCCTTTGGCAGGTTTCTCCAATCCGCTGATCAGTCGCAACAATGTACTTTTACCGCTGCCGCTCGACCCCAAGATGGCCGTGATACTCCCCTTCTCAATCACACATGAAAAAGAGTCAATCAGACGGGTTTCATCATACTGAAATGAAAGGTCTTCTATTTTAAAATACATCAGTTTTCCTCCTTGGTAATCCAACGGATCACCTGCCACAACAGCACTGCCGATATACCGATGATCATCAGCGAAGGAACCGCCGATTCGACGACGCGTTCATCCGCGGCATACTGATACACCTGCGTTGCCAAGGTATGATAATTAAACGGGCGCAGGTTGAGTGTCAGCGGCAGTTCCTTGATGACATCGATAAATACCAGAGCAAACCCGGCAAACAGCGAGGGCATCAGTAAAGGCATATCTACCGCAATCAGCGACTTCAGATAATTTTTGCCCAGTAAACGCGAAGCATCATTGAATTTCATGCCGATTTTTCTCATTCCGGACTCGATATTCTGATATCCCAGTCCCAAATACCTCAGGATCAATCCGAACATCAGCATCGTCAGGGTTGTATGGGTACTGACTGAAATCAGATCTCTGATTGAAATAAAAAAGAATATGACCAGCATAGCTACCACGCTTCCCGGAATCGAATATCCCAGCAAGGTGATCTTAGCACTTAGAGTCGCCAGCCAGCTGCGGCTCAAACGGGTGTAATTGGCTATCAAAAGAGCAATAAACAAAATGATCAGACTTACTGAAATGCTCAAGGTAAGCGTATTGGACAGCATCGATACAAACTGATCCCAGCGGATGTTTAAAAAACTGACCGAAGCCCAAAGCAGCAGCTGTCCAAGGGGTATTGCAAGAGCTGCCATCAATAACAGGACAAAAAAACTTAATGCAGAGATTGCTCTGAATCCTTTCAGCGGAATCCTTTTCAATTTTCGGATTCTGATCGGCATCCCGATGGATTTAGACTTTCTCATCCAATGTTGAATCAGCAGTAATGTCAATACGATGATCATCAGAATCGCAGATAAACGCACAGCAGAGTCAAAATCACCCAAGGTGATCCAACTGCGATATATCGCACTTGAAAAAGCCGGAATACCTAAGTACATGACAACACCAAAGTCACTGAGAATCTCCAAGGCAATAAGAGTGAATCCGGCAAAAATGGCCGGCACAGTCAAGGGCAGAGCAATCATCAGAGCCATATTCAATGGGCCTTTTTGAAGTGTCCGGGCAGTTTCCAGAAAATTTCCCAAGTACTTCTGCATAAATCCTTTGGCCGTGATGTACACATACGGATAGAGGGTGATTGTAAAAACGAAGATTGCCATTTGCATGGGAGAATAGGCAAAGAGCCTCGGATCCAACCGGACATTTAGTACATCTCGTAAGAATGTCTGAATCAGACCTGTGTATCCCAACATGTGAGTATAAATATAAGCAGCGATATACGGAGGTATCGCTAAGGGCAGATAGAGCAGAAAGCTGATGATCTTTCTTCCTTTGAATTCATACACGGTGATGATATATGCGGATACAAAACCGATGAGTGATGCACAAAAACTGCTGATGGCAACCAGCAGCACGGTTTGGATCATAACGTCGGTCAACACGAAGGTAAGGATGTGATTCCACAAATCCGACGGTGTTTTAAACAGTTGCGTCCAAGCTTGTGCAAATACAAAGAGAATAAGCAGAATCCAAATGATGCTGCTTATCCCAAAGAAAGATTTCCAGTGTTTCATTACTGCCACTTGACTTGGTCGAATATTTTAACGGCTTCAACGATGAATGCACCTAATTGCTCAAAGTCGATTTTTTCTGCACTGTATGTTCCCCATGATTGAATGAGTGCCGATGGTTCAACATCGTTTCGTGCCGGGAATTCGCCGTTTTTCTGGGTGTATATGGTTTGTTGCGGTCGATCCAGCAAGTACTCAATCAGCTGCTGTGCTTCAGCTTCATTTTTTGATCCTTTGACGATTCCGGCCCAGCTGATATTGATATGAGTGTTCTGAGGATATATAACTTTCAGACGAGAAGCAACCTCAGCTTCCTGAGGATCGGATGATGCTGCCATCGTTCCGATATAGTATGTGTTCATGATGGCATAATCTCCCAGCCCGGCAACCGCTGACTTCGCCTGATCACGGTCATTTCCGGTTGGGATACGGGCGAAATTATTTACAACTCCTTGAGCCCATTGAGTTGCTTTATCGATACCTTCGCGCTGAATCATGGCTGCAAGCAAGGCGACATTGTATGATGATGCCGAACTGCGGACCAACAGTTTTCCAAAAACCGCCTCATCAGTCAAATCGTCATATTCACTGACCAAAGGCTGACTGATTCGCGTCTTGTCGTACACGATCACCCGGGCACGCTGAGTGATGGTGACCCAGTTTTCACCATACAGATGATCGTCCATCCAGGCTGAGAAATCCTTGGTATCCAAAGTCTGTAATAAGTCATTTTTCTGTGCAAAGTAAATATGTTCAGCTCCGACGGTCAGAAATACATCAGCGATGCTGTCATCTTTCTCACGGTTGATCCGCTCGAGAAGCTCATCGGCTTTACCTTCGATCAGGTTGACCTTGATTCCGGTCTCTGCTTCGAATGCAACGAGCATATCCTTGTCCACATCGTAATTACGAGCGGAATAAACATTGACTTGCCGAACCGTTTGAACTTGCTCAGTACATCCGGTAAGGGCAATCAATGCGATACCTACAAATATGATAAATCGTTTCATTGCTACCTCTTTTCTGCACGATTTTCATCGCAAAAAAAGTTTACCAAAGCTAACTTTTTAAGTCAACAAAAACGTTTCAAATTCGTGAAATATTTCTCTATTGATAAGCGTTACTATTTGTGTATAAAAAAAGCCCGTCTGGGCTTACAGTAATTCAATCTTGGTCAAATCGTAACCGGCTTCATCGACAGCGGCAAACAGCTGTTGAACATCAAATTCCTCCTCTGTTTCAACCAGAGCACTCTTTGATCCCAGATTCACTTTTACGCTTTTAACTCCGGGCAGTTCGGACAGTCCGCTTTCGACCCGTTTGACACAATGGTTACAACTCATTCCTTCAATCGACAGTTTTCTCAGCATCATCATACCTCTTTCTATTTCATCATTTTCTTAACGGTTTTCAATACTTCTTCAACGACCTCTTTGTCGCCCTCTCTGATTTGATCGACGACACAGTTTCGGATATGACTTTCGAGTAAAACGACTTCCACCGATGCTAAAGCCGATCGGATGGCTTCTATCTGATTGATGATATCGTCGCAATAGGTTTCATTTTCAATCATCTTACGGACGCCTTTCAACTGTCCTTCAATTCGGCTAACTCTGGCAAGGACAGATTTTTGGGCGATCACGGATGGTTCAGTCGGATGTTTCATAAGTTCATCTCCTTTGCACTAATTGTAATATACCCCAAGGGGGTATGTAAATAGCTTTGACCAAAGAAAAAATCCTTTGCAGGATTTATTTCAATTTTCCGACAACTTTTAGCCCATTGAGCACAGAAGCTCCATGTGGTGACCGACTGATAAATGCCGTTGCATCAATACCGGCAACGACTTCTCCCTGATGACTTCCGCCGCGCCAGGCAGGTACATCAGTAACGTCATAGACTTTACCGTTGACTGCGACATATGCCGGATTCCCGTCTTTACCATCATACTGTGACAACTCTTCCAACGTGAACTCACGCAATTCCTCTTGATTGTTATTATTATTGTTGTTATTGTTGTTACTGTCATTGTTGTTGGAACTGGAACAACCGGCGATGAGTATAGCGATAAGCATCATGGAGATGATGATCAAACGTGTTTTCTTCATAGTATGTCCTCCTTTTCAATAAAATATCATACACAATTTAATTTTACAAAATATATGACTGAAAACCGGTTTTCATAAAAAAACACGCAATCTTCATTGCGTGTCATGTATTTATTTGAAGATAGCACATACTCCGGTCGTTGTCGGCATCATGTCAGAATCGATGATGTATACACTGCCGCGATTTTTAAGTACGGCTTTTGCTATCTCATCGAATACGTCCGTATCATGATCAGGACTGTTTTTTGCGATTTCCATCGTATCCCAATCGATAGAAGCTAAGAATCGCTTATCATAATCAATCAGCAAGACATCCACCTGGCCCATGATGGCAGCCTTAATTGCCTCATCAACCAAATCCGTCGCTCGCTGATCATTGAGCGCTTTGGCACCCCTATCGATCAGTGTGAGTATCCTTTTTCTTTTTTCCGGCTGTAATACTTCCCGGGCATGTTCACACAGCTGCTGCTGAGTCATCGAGTCTGCTGATAATGCAATACCCACGGGATGCAACATCGGATTGCTGCTGACCTTGCGAAAGACGGTCTGATTTTTACTGACGGATGTCAGAATGACCGGAATCGCATTTTTCTTCGAACATTCTTCCATGACCGTTTTATCAGCATAACGGAAGAATTTCTCCGTATCCAAATCCACCTCTTCCTTTTTACCTCCCTGACCATAGAACATGCCGGAAGAACCGCGTGTACCTGTTGAACCAAATCCTACGAATGCATCAGTCTTCTGATCTCCAAGTACTTCTTTCAACGTGGTTTTGACTTCATCCGGCAGTTTGACTTTTTTTATAGATATATCATCACACTCATAAACGGAAAAATGCTCTTTGGTCAGTACAAGAACAAACGCACGGATCGGATTTTGAAATGTTGCGATGATCGGACGGACGACAATTCCATCATTGACAAACACCTGATTCTCGACCGGCTGATTCAGACGGAACACGGTGCATTGATCTTTATTGACATAGACCGCAATTCCCGGAGTAGCATACAGCCAAAAATCCAGATCACTGATGATCGTATCCAACGGAACCGAATATTTTTCCAGATTCCGTTTACCGTAGCGCTTCTGTAATTGATCCAAAGCTTCTTTGACCTGATTCTTAAATGTAATGATATTTCCTTTGTCCAGCGGATGAACCTGGGTCGTCTGATAAATACTGATAAACGGTCCCTCATCATTCAGCGGCAAATCTCCCGGAAAATTCTTAGCAATTTTATATGACATCAAAAATTTCTCCTTTCAAAGATCTTGTGTCTTATTCAAATGATAGCACCTTGTACTTTATATATATATTGTACCATTATCTGACAGTCTATGCACTTTCTATATAGTCCGGCTTTGATGAAAGTGCTTACACACATCTTTTAAAGCCAGGCAGAATATGATAAAATCAAACCATCAAGAAAGGCATTTCAATCTTTATGCGCATAAAAAATCATCCGATTTTATCGTTTGAGCAACGAGAAGAAATCGAGTTCACATTCGAAGGCAAGCCGGTTAAAGGGCTCAGAGGAGACACGATCGCATCCGCATTAAGCGCTTTGGGAATCATGACGTTGGGACATAGCATTAAACGAAATCGCCCTCGCGGTTTTTATTGTGCCATCGGCAATTGCGCATCGTGTAATATGATCGTCGATGGAGTGGCCAATGTACGGACCTGTATCACACCGCTTAAAGAGCATATGGACGTTCGTTTGCAAACGGACAAAGGAGTCATTCAATGATCAAAAAAGAATGCATCATCATCGGGGGCGGACCGGCCGGGCTCTGTGCAGCAGCAATGGCCTTAGCCAGCGGTTGTGAAGTGTTGCTGGTCGAACGCAGCGGTAAGCTTGGTGGCCAGCTTGTAAAACAGACCCATAAATTCTTTGGTTCGAAAAATCAGTATGCCAAATGGCGGGGGTTTGATATCGCCGAGAAACTGATCAGTGATATCATCGATCATCCCAAACTGACCGTATTGCTTAACACCACGGTCGTCGGTCTGTATCGTGATCAGGTCATCACTGTCCTGTGCGACGATAGGTATTTCCGCTATCAGGCCGATGCCCTGCTGATTGCCACCGGAGCAAGTGAGAAATTTCTGGCATTTGAAAATAATGATTTACCAGGGGTATATGGGGCCGGAGCCATTCAGACGCTGATGAATATGTATGGCGTATTGCCCGGTAAGAATGTCGTGATGATCGGCAGCGGAAATATCGGGCTGATCGTTTCATATCAGCTGATTCAGGCAGGAGCATTTGTCTCAACCATTGTCGAGGCTGCGAAAATAATCGGCGGCTATAAAGTCCATGCGTCAAAACTGGTTCGATTGGGTACGAAAATTTTGACCTCGACCACGATTAAACGGGCAATCGGGACCACTCGTGTCGAAGCTGTGGAAATCATTTCACTCGATGAGAATTACAAGGAGATTCCCGGTACCTCACGCATTATCCCTTGTGATGCCGTATGCGTTTCGGTCGGACTGTCACCGATGCATCATTTGTTATCGATGATCGGAGCACAGACAAAATATATCCCGGAACTTGGCGGATTTGTCCCTTTGATCAACGGTCGCTTTCAGACTTCACTGCCATCTGTTTTTGCGGTGGGTGACTGTGTCGGGATCGAAGAAGCCAGTGCGGCCATGATGGAAGGTTATCTGGGTGGATTGTACTTGAGCGAGTTTTTGAATAAAGTTCATCCGGATCATCTTAAGTTGGTTCAGCAGTATGAAAGAGAGCTGTTCTTGTTGCGTGACGGTCCTTTCGGCAAGAAAACAAAGATAGGACTGGAGAAAATGGAGGATGCCAAGAAACATGTTGAATAAAGACGGTGTAGCGGAAACCGATCGCATTGCTAAAGTCTTTCCGGATAAACAAATACTGGTAAAGCCAAAGGCCATCATCGAATGTTTTGAAGATATCCCCTGCAATCCATGCAGTACCAGCTGTCCGGTGAATGCGATCGAAATCGGTGAAAATATCAATGATAAACCACACTTGCATGTTGATGTCTGTACGGGCTGCGGTATTTGTATTTTCAGTTGTCCTGGACTGGCGATCATGGTCGCTCAGATCCGTGATGACCAAGCCATTTTCAGAGTCCCGTATGAAATGCTTCCATTGCCGGTCAACGGCGATATATGGCATGGGATCGATCGGAGCGGAGCCATCCTTTGTGACGCGTTGATTGAGAATGTTTCCTTTACCAAACGCCAAGATAAAACAGCGATACTGACGGTAGCCGTCGATGTGAAATATCTTCATCAGTTTTCGACAGTAAGGGTGAAAGATCATGAATAAAAACGATATCATCATTTGCCGATGCGAGGATGTTACCTTGGGGCAGATTCACGATTACCTGGATCAGGGATATACAAATTTCGAAGATTTGAAGCGGTTACTCAGGGTGGGCATGGGCCCCTGTCAGGCCAACACCTGCGGCCATCTGATTCAGAAGGAGATCGCTGCTTATTTAAATATCAAAGTTGAAGATGTTCCGGTTCACAAAGTGCGGCCGATGATTTTAGGCGTCCCGCTGAAATCCATTGCGGAGGGCAACGATGAAGAATGTTAACTGTCTGATTATCGGTGCCGGTATCTCCGGTGTCAGTATTGCTTATAATCTGGCCAATAAAGGCATGAAAAACATCCATGTCGTTGATAAGGGTTATTTTACTCACGGTGCGACCGGCCGCTGCGGAGCCGGTGTCCGTCAGCAATGGAATACCGAGACCAATTGCATCCTCGCAAAAAAAAGTATCGATTTCTTTGAACATGCTAAAGAAATCCTTCAGTATCCCGGAAACCTTGAGTTCAAACAGGAAGGATATCTGATCTTGGCTACCAGCGAGCAGGAACATCACCAGTTTGCGAAAAATGTTCAGTTGCAAAACTCTTTTGATATCCCCTCTTCTTTACTGAGTAAGGAAGAAGCACTAAAAATCATCCCTCACCTCAATCCCGATGCTTTCGTTTCGGCAACCTTCTGCCCTACCGACGGTCATCTGAACCCATTCAAAATGACTGAGGCTTATATGCTCGCAGCCAAGCGGCTGGGCGTTACCTTCTCATTTTTTGAAGAGGTAACAAAGATCAACCGCAATGGAAACAGAATCACTTCGGTTGAGACGACCAAAGATATTTATGAAGCAGATATCGTTGTCAACGCAGCCGGAGGATATGCGGCGGAAATCGGGGAATTGGCCGGTGTGCACATCCCGGTTTACTCTGAGAACCATGAGATCCTGGCAACCGAGCCGGTGGAGAAACTGCAGGGTCCGATGGTCATGTCATTTTCTAAAAACATTTACTGTCAGCAAGTCCCTCACGGAGCCTTTCTGATGGGCAGAAGCAACCCGAAGCAGCCCCATGATCACGACATCGAATCATCGTGGCAGTTTTTGGATGAGATGGCAAAGACCGCGGTCCATATTTTACCGATCTTGGGCAAACTGCGGGTGGTACGTCAATGGGGAGGCTCTTACAACATGTCCCCTGACCGTCAGCCGATCATCAGCGCAACCGATGAACTTGAAGGATTTTATATCGCCTGCGGATTCAGCGGTCACGGATTTATGTTTGCCCCGATGACCGGACTTTTACTCAGTGAAATCATATTGAAGGAAACCTCGACACTGCCCATCGAAGGCTTGTCGTTAAACCGTTTCAAGCATGCCCGCGACTTTACGGTCGAGCAGTCTGTCGTATAAAGGAGGAAACAACATGGCAACGACTCAGTATAAAACCGAACCGTTTACCGATTTTACCTTAACTGAAAACATTAAAAAGTATGAGGAAGGCCTACGTATTGTCGAAAGTTATCTCGGCAAAGATTATGATCTGATCATCGGGGGCAAGCGTATCGCTTCTTCGAAGAAAATGTCGTCTTTCAATCCGGCAGATCACAATGAAATCATCGGTCATATCTCTCAGGCAACCCTTGAACATGCCGATATGGCCATGGATGCAGCGCTGAAGAGTTTTGAGATGTGGAAGAAGGTTCCGGCTCAAGTCCGGGCGGACGTGTTGTTTAAAGCCGCCGCAATCATCCGCCGGCGCAAATTTGAGTTTAATGCTCTTTTGACGAAGGAAGCCGGAAAACCGTGGGCAGAGGCCGATGGCGATACGGCGGAAGCCATTGACTTTTTGGAGTACTATGGCCGTCAGATGTTATCGATCGACCGGATCGATGATGTCGTATTAAGCCGTCGCAATATCGAGCGCAACGAATACCGATATATCCCTTTGGGAGTCGGTGCCATCATCGCACCGTGGAACTTCCCGTTGGCTATTTTGGCCGGGATGAGCAGTGCGGCCGTCGTTTCAGGAAATACGATCCTGCTTAAACCTGCCAGCACCACTCAAGTCATAGCTTACAAGTTTGTAGAGGTCATGGAAGAAGCCGGTCTGCCGGCCGGTGTCATCAATTTTGTTCCGGGCAGCGGCAGAGACGTCGGCAATTACATCGTCAATCATCCCAAGACCCGCTTTATCTCGTTTACCGGATCGAAAGCGGTCGGTATCGATATTTATGAAAAAGCCGCGAAAGTGCAGCCGGGTCAGATCTGGCTCAAGCGCGTGATTGCGGAGATGGGCGGAAAGGATGCCATCATCGTTGATAAAGATGCTGATTTGGATTTGGCTGCCGATGCGATCGTTAAATCCGCCTTTGGTTTCAGCGGTCAGAAGTGCAGTGCCTGTTCAAGAGCAATCATCGTCGAGGATGTATATGATTCAGTCGTTGAGAAGATTGCTGAACTGACTAAAACTTTGAAAGTCGGCAATCCGCAGGACAAGCAAATATTTGTCGGACCGGTCAATGACAAAAATGCTTTTGACAAAATCACTTCATACTTTGAGGTCGGCGCACAAGAAGGACGCTGTGTTGCCGGTGGAAAAGCGGACGGTTCAAAGGGTTGGTTTATTGAACCGACGGTTTATGTGGATGTCGCAACAGATTCTCGTCTGATGCAAGAAGAAATTTTCGGTCCGCTGTTGGCAGTTTGCAAAGTTAAGGACTTTGATGAAGCGTTGGCAGTAGCTAATAATACCGAATACGGTCTGACTGGGGCCGTCATATCCAATAACCGGATGAATCTTGAGAAAGCCCGCAATGAATTCCATGTCGGAAACCTGTATTTCAATCGTAAATGTACCGGAGCGATTGTCGGTTATCAGCCCTTTGGCGGATTCAATATGAGCGGTACCGATTCAAAGGCCGGCGGTCCGGATTATCTGATTTTGCACATGCAAGGCAAAACGATTTCTGAAGCTTTCTAAAATGCACTCCCGTGCATTTTTTCTTTTCATTGAAGTTGACTTATTATATACTTAGTCATGAAAAAGAGGGTTTTATGCAACGACTGAATAACTATATCAGCAACAGCGGCTGTTGTTCTCGGCGGGATGCCGATCAATGGATCATTGATGGTCGGGTCACGGTCAATGGTGTTTTGGCTGTGGTTGGGATGAAAGTAAATGATCAGGATGTTGTATTAGTCGACGGAGTTGAAATCAGACCGAAAATCAAACATGTGACCTTGCTTTACTACAAGCCGGTGGGTATCATCTGTACCAGTGAACCGGATGTTAAGGGAAACATCATCGAAGCCGTCAACTTTCCCCAGCGTATATTCCCGGTCGGACGTTTGGATAAGGACAGTGAAGGATTGATCCTTCTGACAAGTGACGGCAGCATCGTCAATCAGATATTGCGTGCGGAAAATGCGCATGAGAAAGAGTATATCGTGCAAGTCTCCTCTTCAGTCAATCCGGATTTTAAACGCAAAATGGAGTCTGGTGTGGATATCTATAATCCCGTGAAAAGCGAAATGACTAAGACTTTGCCTTGTAAGGTCAAAATCCTGAGTAGTACATCATTTTCAATCATTCTAAATCAGGGACTGAACCGGCAGATCCGCAGGATGTGTTCAGCCCTGGGATATCGAGCCGTGAGTCTGAAGCGTATCAGAATCATGCATTTTGTGGTCGGGAATCTCAAAAAAGGGCAATGGCGGCTTTTAAGCGAAAGTGAAGTAACCGCCTTGATGTCCAGCTTAAACAACAAGTCAGACTGATTCACAGTTACTTTTTTCGCTTAACCTCTGTTATTTTTCTTTCGAAGTGATACGATATAGGTACAGGAGGTGTTGGTATGAGAATTATTGCTGATACGACATGTCATCTGTCCGTCCAAGAGGCCAATGTGGCCAATGTCCGTTTGGTCGCAAATCAAGTCGTGGTAAATGAAAAGACATATAAAGATTATCTTGATGTCGGTTCCCATGAATTTATGGAGCTGATAAAAGAGCATCATCCGACGACGTCACAACCATCTTTCGGTGACATCTTGGCTGCCTATGAAGAAGTCAAAGATGTCGACACCTTACACATTACGACCGGTCGAGGGCTAAGCTCAGCATACGATACGGCTTGCGGTGTAAAAAAGAGTATGGATGCAGGTTATGTTACCGTATTTGAATCTCAGTCAGTCGCCGGTGTGAACCGCTACCTTACACAACTGGCTGCCCGCCTTTGTGAGAAACATGACATCAAATCGGTCATTGATCGGATGAATGCCTGTCTGAAAGAAACTCAATCCTATGTCATCCCGGTAAACTTTGAGTTTCTCAAGCGTTCTGGCCGGCTTACACCCGCTGCAGCAATCCTTGGCAGTTTTCTGGGTCTCAAACCGATCATGGCTCAGTCGGCTGACCGTCAGCGAATCGAGCGGTTTGGAGTCGGAAGAACCTGGCATGCCGCTATCAAAACAGTGGTCGATGACATGATCAGGCGCGGTGTTAATGCCAAGCACCGTATATATGTCGCTCACGCATTCAATATGGAGAGTCTGGCAACAGCCGTCGAACATATCAAAGAGCGAATCCAATCGGCTGATATTGAAACTTTACTTCTGGCACCGGCGATGATCACTCATGGCGGTCCGGGAGCTCTGGTCATTCAATATATTCTAAGAGATGATCAAGATTAAGACGGAGTTTCCTCCGTCTTTTATTTGGGTAGGTGAATAGAAAATTCGCAAACGTCATCTCCGTTCAATACTGAAGCAAGAATATCGACTTTCAGTTTTTGCTTATAAATAAGTTCAAACGGTTTCTTAACAAATCCGGCACTGCATGCACAGAAGGATGATGACACCAGCGGTATGCCGCTGTTGGTTTTAATTGACTCGCGTGCCCACGGACAATGACAGTAATAATATCGCTTATCTTCTTCATTTTGAACGTGAAGCCAGGTATCGGTCATATATGGGATTTTTACGATGTGCAGTTTCCCGTTGCGTATGACCCCCCGGCTGATCAGATCGTTATTTTGCAAAAACAACAGCACCGAGTTGGTGATCGGCTGTCCGAAGTATAACTGCCCGCTTTGATTCAGATGCTTCATTTCTTCAAAAAACAGCTCCTGACGGCGGTCAAGGTATTCCTCGATATCTTTGCATTGATGAAACAGGTCGATCTGCTTAGAGTACATGGCATCCGGCAGATCACGCAGACACTGAAGCAAAATCGGTTCCCAACGGTCTTTATCCACCGTCGTTCTCAACCGTTCGATGACGACTCCCATTTTCCGGGCTTTGGTCCGATTATCCGTTCCCCAGGTCGGAAGCTCAATCCCCTCAAAAATCGCGGCGGTCATCGACTCCCCAAGGTTATCATTGAGCATCTGATAGAGATTTCCCATGACCTCCCCGCCATCAAGCAGTGATAACATCGTGGTGTACAAAGGAATCTGCTGATGGTGCCGACCGTATCGGGCCAACGCGATCAGACGGTCAATGTCATCCTGCTTCTCGCTGATAAGCAATTCAAGATAAGCTTCGATTTCCGATTGGTTCAGCAACATAAAGTCAAGATGATGATGCTGAAGATAATTCTCAAACTCGGATATGACTTTGATCGAATATCTGATTGAGTTCTCACTACAGCCTATTTTCCTGAGATAATCTGTAAACGGTTGTTCAGCCATACTCCCTCCTTGTGTTGGTTTCACTTTCTGAGTCGGATGATGATATTTCGCTGTTGTGCCATTTGCGAGAAACGTTCTTTAACCGACTTTATGTTGGAATCGCGGTTGATATTGCGTTCAATCTCAAACAAGTCATCAAGTTCGAGATTGTTTACGGCTGTGTAGAAATAACTAAGACTTCGCCCGTCATTATATTTCTCAATTAACTCGGTCAACAGCTGAGATCTCACTTGCAATTGCATAAGATACTTATTAAGATCTTCCTGGGCAAGTTTCATATTTCTTTTGCGATGCAGATAACTGATAAATGAATCTTTGTCATCATTCAACGGATATCTGGCGCATGGATATTGGGAACACTCAAAGCAAAAGGCTTTCTTTTCCTTATTATGATTGCACGAAATGATCGAACAGCTTGGATGCCTGTCAGAAAACTCTTCTCCCCCGCAACCCGGACATCGGGATAATGATGCAGAATTGTAGCGCGGACATAGGGCACAATTGAGTCCGCACAAGGAGAACTGAGGGTACGACCGTTGATTCATCGAAATCCCTTCTCTCACAATGTTGATTCCTATGATTCTATTATATAATAATTTATCGAAGTTGAAACCTGTTTGTGAGCGACAAGACTTAACTTGAACCCCCGGGAAGCACATGATAAAATGTATCGTGTGAAAAGAGGACTTCTTATGAATATATCCATCACAACCGCGTATGACCAACTGGATGATGTACGGACTCTTTTCAGAGAGTATGCATCCGGATTGAATATCGATTTGCAGTTTCAGGATTTCGAACATGAGCTTGACTGTCTTCCCGATAAGTATGCTTTGGGAGATGGACGGCTTTATTTGGCTTGGGTCGATGATCAGCTGGCCGGCTGTGTCGGTTTGCGCCGGTTCGATGATACTCGTGCGGAATTAAAGCGTTTGTACGTCCGTCCTAAGTTCAGGCATATGGGACTTGGGCAGTTGCTCTCACATAAAGTCATAGACGATGCCAGGATGATCGGATATCATCAGGTTCTTCTGGATACCTTGGCATCGATGACACCGGCGATGTATCTGTATCAGAAACTTGGTTTTAGGCAAATCGATGCTTATTATCACAATCCGATTAGGGATGCCGTGTATTTCGCACTCGATTTGGTATAGTACTTTTATACATTAAGGATATATGGTATATTAGGTCATAGTTGAATAACAGGGGTACGTACATGTTGATTCTTAAGAAATCATTGTTTACAGCTTTTTTTATTGTTATTGCGGCCACCGGCGTTGCTGTGGGGTTAAAAGCTGCGGTCGGGGTCGGTGCATGGGATGCATTCAGTCAGGCGACATCCACGGTGATCGGCATTAAAGTCGGAACGTTTTCGATGATGATGAATCTCAGCTGTATCGTCGTTCAGTTGGTGATCCTGAAAAAGGATTTTCAGCCCTTGGCATTCCTTCAGATTTTCATGGCGGTTTTGCTCGGTTTTTTTGTCAATCTGGTCTATTACGATGTTTTGGCATCACTGACGATTAACAGTTACTTGATTAATCTGATCATCTATGTTGGTTCATTGCTGATCATCATCGCAGCCGTTGCATTGATTATGTCCATTGATTTCCTCAGTTTCCCATTGGAAGCCGCCTGTGTGGCCATCGCTTCGAAAACCCGTTTCAGTTTCGGTACCATCCGCCAATGGGTAGATATATTTTCTATCATCGGTGCAGTAACCATTGCCTTTTTATTCAAAAATCCAATACCGGTTCGTGAAGGAACTGTTATCGGGATGCTGATGTTTGGTCCGTTGATTGCCCGTTTCATTCCGGTGTTTCGCCCTCTGGTGAAAAAATGGGGATTTTCCGAATAGACCGAAGACCTTCCGGGTCTTTTTGTTTACTGAAAACTATTCCTTTCAATATACGGTATAATTCATTTTATGATATGATAAAAACACGGATTGTTTAACAATCATTGCGGAGGTTTGTCGTTTATGACTCATGCGGATGTCATCGTCGTTGGCAGCGGTTTAGCCGGTCTGACTGCTGCCGCCTATCTGAGCAAAGATCACCTCAATGTACTGCTTCTTGAAAAAGAACAGGAAGTTGGCGGTTTGCTTGGCAGTTTCGCTGTTGACGGTCATGTGTTGGATAAAGGGGCACGCAGTATCATCGATTCGGGTATCGTTTTTTCGATGCTCAGACAATTGGGATTGCATATTGATTTTGTGGATAATCCGATTCGGCTCACTATCGGTTCGCAAACACTTGATTTCAAGGAAGTTGCGGATATCGATCGCTATGGGCAACTGCTGAAGTCACTGTATCCGGACAATGCTGAAGATATTGATAAAATCATCAAGGACATCAAAGTCGTGATGAAAACCATGGATGTTTTATACGGAATTGAAAATCCGCTGTTTTTGCCAAAGCCGTATAAGTTGAGTTATGTATTGACTACCCTTCTTCCCTGGTTTATCAAATTTACATTTAATATAAAAAGAGCAATGAAGCTTTCAGATCCGATCAATGATTTCTTACGTACACGTACCAACAATGAAGCGTTGATTCACATCATCACTCAACACTTCTTCTCCTCGACACCGACGTTTTTCGCCTTATCATACTATACTCTTTACTTACAATATCATTATCCAATGGGATCAACTCAAGTGCTGATTGATCAGCTTCAGGATTTGATCTTAAAAAACGGCGGAACTATCCAAACTTCGAGTGAAGTTGTGAATATCGATATCGAGAATAAAAAAGTCACAATTGAATCTCAACAGGTATATACCTATGATCAGATGATTTGGGCGGCAGATACCAATGCCTTATATCGGCGGATCAATGATGAGAAAATCAGTTCTGAAGAACTGCGCACAAAGGTAAGTCAGGCAAGAACTTTCTATTTAAATAAAAAAGGAGCAGACTCTGTTCTTACCGTATATGCACTGACGGATCTTCCGAACTCCTATTTTCAGAAAATCACAGGACCTCATTGGTTCTATACCCCGCACCTTGAGGGGTTGTCCGAAGTAAAACTGGATGAAATTATAAGTGATGGCAGATTTTCAGATGATAAGGACGTGCTTTTCGGATGGATAGAGAAATTCATCAGATATAACACGTTGGAAGTTTCGATTCCATCGCTGCGAGATCCTTCCCTTTCTCCCAAGGGTCAGACCGGACTGATCATATCAATACTGTTTGATTACGGACTGGTCAGGCATATTGAAGAAATCGGTCTGTATGAATCCTTTAAACAGTTTGTTACCGAAGTGATGATAGAAACGCTGTCATTGGGAGAGATGAGTGATTTCCCTGCACATGTATTTAAAACGATCGTGTCAACACCGGTAACGATAGAAAGAAAAACTCACAATACGGAAGGATCGCTGACCGGCTGGTCCTTTGGTAATCGCCCTTTCCCTGCCGAGTATAGGATGTTGCGAATCAACAAGGCCGTTCTCACTGGCATCGACTCGATCAAGCAGGCCGGGCAATGGGCATTTAATCCGGCCGGGGTCCCAGTTTCGGTTCTGACCGGAAAACTGGCGGCGGATACTGTCATCAGAGATATAGATAAACTGAAAGAACGTAAATGAAAGGTGGAGTATGTATGACTGAATCAAAATTGCATAACGAACATCAACTATTAGATATTGAGGAGTTGACGGTTGAATCTGTCAAGCGCCTGTGGTCTAAGACGTATAACAAAGAAGGAAAACCGGATTGGTCTCATATTTTCCCTTATTACAGTCAAGATATCATCTTTCAAGATTCTATCCAGCGAATTGAGGGATTTGAGAACTTTGAAGCGATGTGCAATCGATTGACTAAGCGCTGTGAATCCCTTGTCATGGAACTTTCCAATGTCATAAAGCATGAAAACATCATCTCTATGGAATGGAAGATGACAATGTCCTTCAAGAAAACGCCGAGCACACCGGTATACGGCTGTACGCGACTTACACTAAATGAAGAAGGCAAAATCAGTGTACAGCGTGATTATTATGATTTGTGGGGAGATATTTTCAATGGTATCCCAAGATTTAAAAAGATTTATCGTAAGTTTATGTTCAAACATTTCGGGTAAGGAGATCCTATGAAGAAACGTAATCTGCCGGATGAACTGATGTTTCTGAGAAATTCAAAAGAAAAACAAAAATCAACTGATGCATTAATAAAAGATAAAGTCGTCGTGGTAACGGGAGCAACTTCCGGTGTCGGCCTTGAAGCCATCAAACGTTTGGCTAAGGGACAGGCAACGATCGTCATGGTTGTCAGGAATCCGGAAAAGGCTGAAGCCGTCAGAAAACTGATTCAGTCTGAATATCCGGTATCCGTCGATATCATCATCGCTGACTTCAGTCACAGTGATCAGGTAAGAAAAGCTGCGGCTCAGATTCTTCAAAACTATCCGAAAATTGATGTTTTGATCAATTGTGCGGGATTGCATTCAACCAAAGCCACGTACACTTCGGAGGGTTTTGAGACTGTATTCTTCGTCAATCACCTTGCATCGTTTTTGTTCACGCAGTTACTACTCGATCGTATGATTCAGAGTGCTCCTTCCCGTATATTACATATCAACTCCGAAGGTCATCGGTTCAACGGACTCGATATTGATGATATTCATTGGAAAAAACGTCATTATACCGGATTGCGCGGATATGGAGCTTCAAAGACTGCACAGCTGCTGACGATGTGGGAGATGGCTGATCAGCTCTCTGATACCCGAGTGACCATCAATGCCATGCATCCGGGCGATGTCAAGACGGGCATCGGCAGTAATAACGGCTGGTTATACCGGACATTCTCAAAGTTTTTCATTCAGCCCATGCTTAAAGATCCCAAGATTTCCGGCGAGGCCATCTATTATCTGGTTGCTGCACCGGAAATGGCCGATATCAGCGGAAAGTTCTTCCATCTGACCATCGAAGAAATCCCGGCAAAACATGCCTTGAATCGATCATTGGGCAAGCAGGTTTATGATCTGAGCATGAAACTGACAGGATTAGTTAAAGAGTAAAAGACAAAAGCAAACCTTAGTTTGCTTTCAGACTGTAGACAAATACGGGGTTAAAAATTCATATGAATTTCTAACTCCGTTTTTCTTTGGGAAAACAAGCGGCAGAGGTGATGAAACAGAGATGAGATCGAAGAGTTTGACGATTGCCGAGTGGCCCATAATGCGATTTTCTTCATGTTCATCGAAGCGAAAAGCAGATACATGTAATCCTGTACCTTTTGGCGTCCGCAATAGCGGATGTAGCGTAATCCATGCTTTTCTTTTCCGTCAGCGAAGATCCGTTCAATGGTCTGTTTTCGCAGCGGATAGTATTGGGCATGATAACTCGTTTTACGTATCAGATCTGCTTCATCGAGATACGGCTGCCAGATCGAGCGCTGAATCGTCTTGGTCTTAGTGCTTTTGGTTAAACAATTTTCTCTCAACGGACAGGCAGAACAGTCCTTCGTGGATGAACGGTAAATAATATATCCATCCTTCTTACTGACACTGCGTGGGGTCAATATCTTCCCGTGGGGACAATGATAGACATCGGCACTTGGGTCGTATACAAACTCTTTCTTAACGACTTTCAATTCATCTTCATTATGTTTCCTTCCTTTCGGTCGGGTATACGGCATTAACGGTGTTATCTTTCGTTCAATGAGTTCCCGGGCAATGTGAGGTACCTTATACCCGGCATCCAGTCCGATACTTCGGATGATCTCGCCAAATACCTGGTGTACTTCATCGAAGGCGGGCAGAAAGGTTCGGCTGTCATGAAGATTGCCCGGATTGATTTTCACCCCTAACACAAAGCCGTTTTGATCACAGATCGTTTGAGCTAAATAGGCAAACTGCTTTTCGTGCTCTCCTTTATGAAAATTTCCGCTCTCGGGATCGACCGTACTTTGTTTGATTCGCTTGATTTCAGCTTCGACGGGTGGTGCGAGTGTTAATCCCTTCGCTTCACTGTACGCATCACATTCCTGATCCAAGGCATCCTGGTAAACTTTCCGTTGTTCCTCGATAAACACTTCTTCCGTCTTTCGCTTATTCGCATTCGCTTTGATGTGCGTGGAATCCATATAAATATGCGCGGGCCGCAGATAGTCCTTCTCATCGGCCTGTCGTAGAATTTGATCGAATACCGCGGCGAACACGGTCTTAGTTTCTAAGACGCCGGTCAAGGGATGAGCAACTTCAATCGTTTGGCTGAATTTGCGGGTGTAGTTTTTTGAGAAGTCGGAGAAATGAGGGACAGAATCATCGATGCCCAACCCGGCAAACCATCGATAGGCCAGATTCACTTTCGTCTCTTCGATGGTCCGCCGCATACTGTTATATCCATACAAGTGATTGATAAACAATAATTTGAACAAAATGACCGGATCAATACTGGGACGGCCGATGCGAGAGTATAGCGATTCAACCAAGTCATATATAAAATAAAAATCGATCGACTGATCAATTTTCCGTAACAGATGGTTGTCCGGGACATAGGTTTCTAGGATGATGAAACTCATCTCATGTGCTTTTTGGTTCGTTTTCGTTATCATTAGCGAGCCCTCTTGATACTTCTATTTTATCATCAGGTTCTTCGTGTTCAAAATACAAAAAAACTGCCGACTTACTTTGTCGATAGTCTGAAGCGCATAGCGCTTTTTTTTCATGATGTGGTAAAATATCCATAGGTGATATTGTGAGAAATCTCAGTGTGTTGATCAAGCCGGCTTCGTCGTCATGCAATTATAGTTGTACGTATTGTTTTTATCATGATGTTGCCCAACACCGGCAGGTACAAAACTTTGGGTTGATGTCAGAAGATGTTGCTACGGCTTTGATCAGACAGGCGGTGGCTATAGATGATAACTCATTGATCACTTTTGCGTTTCAGGGTGGGGAGCCTACGCTGGCAGGATTGGACTATTTTGAAAATTTTGTTTCGCTGGTAAGCAGTTTTAAGAAATCTAATCAGAAAGTTCAGTATTCCATTCAAACCAACGGACATCAGATCGATCAGCGATGGTGTGATCTGTTTTCTGAGCATCGGTTTCTGGTCGGGCTGTCACTGGATGGCTTTCAGGAAAATCATGATCAGTTTCGCCTGACCCGACAACATCAGCCGACCTTTAACAGAATCATAGATGCGGCAGATTTGCTGCGCAAAAATCATATCGATTTCAATATTCTGACGGTACTGACCAGTGAACTATCTAAACATCCGAAGCGGTTGTATGAGTTTTATAAAGAGTATGATTTTCGGTATGTGCAGCTGATTCCTTGCTTACCAAAACTTGACCACACAACTGATTTATTTGCATTAAGACCTCGGGAGTTCGCTTCTTTTTATAAAGATTTCTATTCAATCTGGTATCAGGATTATATCCGGGGTTATTACATCAGTGTTTCCTTGTTTGATAACATCATTGGGATGTTTCGGGGGTTTCCCCCGCAACAGTGCGGGATGTTAGGATTCTGTTCACCTCAGTATGTCGTGGAGGCCAATGGAAATGTCTATCCGTGTGATTTCTATGTGCTGGACAAATATGTCTGCGGGAATGTTCTGACGCATTCCTTTGAGCAAATCAGAGATTCTCAGGTGATGTCGGATTTTCTCAGGGAAGATAAACGAATGTCTGCTTTGTGTCGTGACTGCTCTTTCAGAAGAATGTGTTATGGCAATTGTAAGAGGATGAATGTTACCATGTTTGATGATGAGGGTTGCGGTTATAAAGAATTCTTGGAGTTTGCGCAAAGTTCCATGTCGGACATTGCGAGAAATATATCGTTAAAAGGGTGATCTCATGTCAAATCGCATTATTCGCATCGCATTTTCCATTATTATCATTTTGATTTTCGGTTTTCTGGGTTTGGTATTTGGTACCATCACCGGCATGAATATCGGCGGTAACTACTTTACGAGTTTTGAGTTTATGGGTGCCCGCGGATATGAAGCGACCGGGATCATCGGTTCATTTGTCGGTGCAACGTTGGGAGTATTGGCAGGATTTGTTCTCTCTCGGCTGATTCTAAAGAAAAAGTGACAGTAAAAAACAGTCAGATGACTGTTACGATTGTTTTTGGTATGTTTCTAAAATGAACTTGGCGGTCACCGTCAGGTTTTCTTTTGCCTCAACCCGCTGTTTTCCTTCAGCAGAAGTTCGAAATCCGTACGGTGTCATCAACAAAAGATATGTGATATCGGGTTGAACCAGGCTAAGTTCAAACGAGAACTCTTCGATGTTTTTCAATGAAAATGCATCAGACTCCAGACTCTTGTGCTGATGTTTGGTGACATTCCGGTAGGCGATTTGTTTCAGTTCGAGAAGATGATCGGGGTGAGCGCTGACCACAAGCAGTCTGCCATCTTTTTTCAGAACACGGGCAAACTCATCTGAATCAATCGGTGCAAATAGAGAAGTAATGATATTGGCACACTGATTCTGATAGGGCAATCGGTTGACTGAACTGACACAATAGTGAATGTTTCTGTCTGATTTCGCGGCTTTATCGATAGCATCTTTCGAAATATCAAAGCCATATACTTCACAGTCAGGGTTATGTTTTTTAATCTGATGTGTATAATATCCCTCACCGCATCCGGCATCGATCAGGACAGAAGGTGAGGTTAAATCAATGATCTCACAGATCCGCTGTGCCAATGGCAGATAGTGATCCTGAATCAGAAATTTTCTGCGCGCATCGATTTGAGTCGGATGATCGCCGCGAAACGCAGTCTGATTTTTAATCAGGAAATTAAAGTAGCCGCTTTTGGCCCGGTCAAAACTGTGCCCCTGGATACATTGGGCACTTTTTTCTTTCTCGGTGAGCGGTTGATCACATATCGGGCAGCGGTACATGGCAGTCTCCTTGTTACCATCCTATTATAGCATCGCTATCGTCTCTGTGGTACAATGTCACTGAAATCATGAGGGTCATTATGAAGCAAGAAATCGTTACGTGCGTGGGTATAAATGAAGATGGATATGCAATTTTACAGCCGAAAATCCGTTCTTTTGTGCGTCTGTTACCAGGAGAAACCGGAACTGTGGAGTTTGAGGGTAAAGAGGGACGTTTGGTTAAAATCGCGAATCCTTCATCTGAGCGGGTAAATTCGAAATGTCCGGTATTTGATCAGTGTGGCGGTTGTACGTATCATCATTGGGATATGGCGATGCAGTTGAAGCATAAGTACAATACCGTGAAGAATCTGTTCAGCTTTGTCAAAGCACCTATTGAAGAGGTATTGCCTTGCGATGTGGATCATCACTATCGCACAAAAAATCAGATGGTCGTGTTTTCCAATAAAAAAAGACAAGCAACTTTAGGCATGTACAAACCGTATTCCCATCAAGCGGTGGCGGTTACGGCCTGTTATATTCAGGATACCTTGGCCAATGGGATTTTCGGTCATGTTCAGATGTTACTGCGGGAGTTTAAAGTCGAGGCTTACGATGA
>JAVBWK010000005.1:0-26006 GCA_036677505.1 Erysipelotrichaceae bacterium | reverse complement strand
TCAAACTCTTCGATCTCATCTCTGTTTCATCACCTCTGCCGCTTGTTTTCCCAAAGAAAAACGGAGTTAGAAATTCATATGAATTTTTAACCCCGTATTTGTCTACAGTCTGAACGACCGAAATCCGGTCGTTTTTATCTGAACAAAAGGTAGATGACAATATAGCCGGTGGTCACCGCAATCAGTGTAAACGGCACACCGATTTTCATGAATTCCGATGTTTTGGGTTCAAACCCGGCTTTACGCAAGATTCCGATGGCAGTGATATTGGCGGAAGCTCCGATCGGCGTCAGGTTACCACCCAACGTCGCCCCGGTCAAAAGACCGAAATACAGCAGAGTCGGATCCACGTTCATCAGCGCAGCAATGGATGCCACGACTGGCAGCATCGTAGCAACATAAGGGATATTGTCGATAAATGCCGAGAAGAAGACCGAACCCCAGACCAGTAGTGTATAGATAACAAACACGTTATCATTGGCCAACAGTACAAACGCCTTACTGATGTCAGAGATGACACCAACGGCACTGATCCCGCCAATGACCACAAACAGTCCCGTCAAAAGACCCAGCGTCTCTCCGTCGATTTGCAATAATACACCGGTGATCCCGGTAAAATCCTGTTCACGCAGATATTTGCGTAATAAACCGATGCCCATCAGCAACATACAGATAAATCCGTTGGTCACGGCCGGGCGGTTTTCGATAAATGAAGCAAAAATCAACAAGGTGATCATACCTAACAGCAGATACGTCGGGAAGTAGTCCTTTACTTCCGTAACTTCTTCAAGATGGATCGGTTCTTTGTTATTTCTGAAAACATAAAGCAAGGTTGCCGTGGCAAAAATCGCTCCTAACTGAACGATCCAAAAGAGTCCGGGTCTTCCCTGATATACAAAGAAATCCAAAAAGTTCATGCCGGCATATCCACCCAGTAAAATTGACGTCGTATCTCCGACCAAGGTCGCTGCCCCCTGCAAGTTTGATGACACCGCGATGGCAATGATCATGTTGACCGGCGATATCTTCAATTTGCGAGCAATGTCCATGGCAACCGGAGCCACCATCAAGACCGTAGCCACATTATCGACAAAAGCAGAGATGATCCCCGCAAAAAAAGCGAGTACGATGACTGCCCATCGGACGTCCGGAGTCCGATCAATCAGAATATCTGCGAGTTTCGCGGGCATTTTCGATTCAATAAACAATGCTACGATACCCATCGTACCACCGATCATCATCAATACGTTAAAGTCGATCATTGTCGTAACTTGGGCAAATGGAGATATGCCTAATATTACGAAGATCACGGCACCGGACAATGCGAGCCAGGTGCGATACTTCGGAAAAATCAGCAATCCGGCATATAAAGCCAGAAACAAGACCAAGGCTATCGTTTTTAAGTTATCCATACTATTCTCCCTCTACTCCCATTGAAGTAAGCGTTGCTGTCCTTCCAGTTTTTGGATATCCGTGATATCCTGACTTACTTCCAAAGTTCCTTTGTATTCGCCCTCACGATTGCGCAAAGCGAAGTATTGTATAAGCAGTTTCTTACCGCGCATATCGATCCAAAAGGTTGCGACATCCCGCTGATTGCTTCGAAAGGCATCGATAATTTTGTTAACGACATCGACACTTTCTGCCGGATGGCAATTGCGCACATCCCGTCCGATAATGGCCGGTGACCGGGGGAATATCCGGTCTTTGGGCCGGGTAAAGAAACGCACTTTGTTATGTTCGTCGATCAGTGTACAATCCACAGGCAATGCATTGACAAACAAGGTCAGCTGCTCATAGGTCAGTTCTCCGGTTTCACTCCGATAAATCCAGTCTTTCGAATCTTCGGCCATCCGATCGGCATCTTCGGATTCGTTTTGCTCTGGCGAATCGATAAATGCGAAGCCCAGTTCAAAACTCTGACTTCTCATTTGTCTGTGCTGATGCAAATCAAGCACATTCAATGCGACCGGATACAATATCAGTTCTTCTTTCTGAATCAGTCCGTAAGCCTGGAAAAAATAACGACCGACTTCTATTATAAAGGCTTTTTGATCAAAATCAACGGAAACTAACTGATCAAGAATATCTCTTAACGTATATCGCAGCTGGTCATGAAGAGTCCACATGATGGTGACGCCTTTATACTTATCTCTGGTTTTCTCAAGCATGGGAAACAGGATATTCTCTTTTTTAACATAATGGACATTGAACTGAAGCAACTCTTCAAATCGGACGGTCAATTCATCACGAAAATCCGTCAGATGCTTCTGTGTCATCAGTTTCTTAATTTGCTCAAGCCGCAAGGCCAACTCGCGGTTTTCCCGAATCATATGATCGATAAACGTATCATGATCGACTGACATCTCAATTTTCTTTAGAGACTGGGCGAATACATGCATCAGCCGGTCGAGATAAATCAGGATCTGTTGCGGCGTTTCACCTTCATTCAGACGAGTATCGAACAAATCAAACAGCTCATCCGGCTGGATATTCAGGACATCCTCTTCATACTCACGATATAATTCCATCGTATGTTTTCCATTTGCGATCTGATCGATATATTGGGCAACACGGTCGATTTTTTTCAATGTTAACCACCTCATTTTTAGTTTATCATAATCTTCCGGATTTTGATGTTTTCGCTGTTTTTTTTCATTGAAAATTACTTTTACCCTTTTCATGATTTACAAAAATATTCATAAGGATACCGTTAGAAAAACTTGGCTGCTATGATACAATGATAACAAAGAATACAGTGGAGATGAAAGAACATGCAAAAAGATATGCTTACGATCAGTAAAATGGAACCTAAAAAAGGTGCTGTGATGATAGAGAAACCAATCCCACAGATTGGCGACGATGATATTCTGGTCAAGGTGTTGGCGACATCGGTCTGCGGTACGGATGTTCATATTTATCAGTGGGATGCCTGGGCTCAATCCCGGATTCCCGTTCCTCAAACCATGGGTCATGAACTGGCTGGTGAAGTCGTTAAAGTCGGCTCAAGAGTCAGTCATATCCGGGTTGGAGATATCGTTTCAGCCGAAACACACATCGTTTGCGGGTTATGTGAATTTTGCATGACCGGCAGGGCACATATCTGTAAACATACCAAGGTTTTGGGTGTTGATCGCGACGGTGCGTTTGCTCAGTACATAGCTATCCCTGCGGTCAATGCATTTATCAATGATCCTTCGGTGCCTCCTGAGTTACTTTGCATCCAGGAACCATTGGGGAATGCCGTCCATACGGTGTTATCCGGAGAAATTATCGGAAAATCTGTGGCTGTGGTCGGGGTCGGACCGATCGGGATCATGGCGGTGGATGTGGCCAAGGCTGTCGGAGCTTCGAAAGTCATTGCGATCGACATCAATGAATATCGTTTGAATCTGGCTCGTGATTTAGGGGCTGATCATATCATCAATGCAAACGAGCAGAACGTCGTTGATACAGTTCGTCAATTGACACATGGAGCCGGGGTCGATGTCGTTTGTGAAATGTCCGGCAGCGGATCAGCACTGAATCAGGCACTGACCTATGTGAAAGACGGCGGACGAATCTCGATTTTAGGTATACCGACGAAACCCGTGGAAATCGAAGTCGGAAAAAATATCGTGTTTAAAGGGTTGACGATTCACGGCATCACGGGACGGAGAATGTTTGACACGTGGTTTCAAGTGAAAGCGCTGATTGACAGCGGTCGTCTTCATCTGGATAAAATCATTACTCATAAGCTGCCTTGGCAGAAGTATGATTATGCAATGGAATTAATGGAAAGCGGTAACTGCGGAAAGATCGTTTTGATGGTATCGCATCCGGAGGAGCTCTGATGAGCGTACATGATTTAATCTTTTTACAGGAGCAAGTGCAAAAACTGAAGGATGACGGAGTTTTCAGAAAGATTCCGATCGTTGAAAGTGCCAATGAGGCAGAAATCCTGATCGACGGTAAAAAGGTTATCAATCTTTGTTCCAATAACTATTTAGGGTTTGCCAATCATCCGAGACTTAAGAAAGCAGCGATCGAAGCGATTGAAATCTATGGGGTCGGTGCCGGTGCCGTAAAAACGATCGTCGGAAACATGGATATCCACGAAAAGCTTGAAGCTGAATTAGCTAAATTTAAAAAAGAAGAAGCGGTCATGCTGTTTCAGTCCGGATTTAACTGCAATGCCGGAGTCATCCAGGCCATTACTCAGGCTGGGGATCTGATTGTATCCGATGAACTGAATCATGCCTCGATCATCGACGGAACCCGCCTGTCAAAAGCGGATCGGGCCGTATATAAACATTGTGACATGGAAGACTTGCGCAGAGTTCTTCTTGAGAAAAGAAAGAATTATAATCAGGTTCTGATCATTACCGATGGTGTTTTCTCTATGGATGGGGATATCGCTCCTTTACCGCAAATCGTTGAACTGGCTGAGGAGTTTGGCTGTCTGACCTATGTCGATGATGCTCACGGTTCGGGTGTTTTGGGTGAAAGCGGCCGGGGAACGGTCGACCATTTTCATTTGCACGGCCGGATCGATTTTACGATCGGAACATTATCGAAGGCATTTGGTGTGATCGGCGGTTATGTCGCATGCAAGCAGGTGGCCAAGGACTGGCTGGCTCATCGTGCCCGACCATTGCTGTTTTCCACATACTTACCTCCGGCCGTAGTCGGAGCTTTATTGGAAGCTGTAAAAATGCTTTCTGAATCAGAAGAATACACCCATGCCTGCTGGGATAATGCCCGGTATTTCAAAGCAAAAATGAAGGATGCCGGATTTGACATCGGTCACTCCATGACTCCGATCACTCCGGTGTTTATCTTGGATGAAGCAAAAACCATGACATTTTCCAAAGCTTTGTTAAAAGAAGGCGTGTTTGTATCCCCTATTATCTTCCCAACGGTCGCTAAAGGACAGGGTCGTGTCCGGGTCATGGTTTCTGCTGTTCATACAAAAGAACAACTGGATACTGCTGTTGAAGCTTTTGTAAAAATCGGAAAAGAAATGAATATCATTTAACCTGTACTTATATTTTTCGGTCAGGATTGATTGTTTGATGTGTTGCGTGTACAATGATTAAAAAGAGGTGAAAGTATGCCTTTGACCACAGGTGCCATGGGTTATGTTTATTTACCCGTAAAAGATATCGTTACGGCTATTTTTTGGTATCAGAAAAACCTGAACACCTCGTTGGTCCGTTGTTATAATAATCGCGGGTCTTTGATTGCCCGATTGAAATTTGATCTGAATGATGACTGTCAGATCGTTTTGGTCGAAACGGTCAATGACATGCCTTTGCGCATCATCCGTAACTTTGCGCAGTTTCCGGTTTTTTGTTTCAGCCATCCGGATGTCGAAGCCTTTTATCAGCATTTGAAAGAGAATCATGTGGAAATTACAGACATGCGTGAAAACGAAGGCAAGAAAACCTTTATGTTCTACGACTGTGCCGGAAATTTATTGGAAGCTGTCAATCAGTAAGAAACTCAGCACTTGGCTGAGTTTATTTTTGGATATGAAGAAACAGTTTCTCTGCGAAGGTGTCGATGGACTTTAATTTCTGAGACACTTTTATTTTTATGCCGATCGCATCGCACAATGGTTTTATGATGTCTTCTGTCAGATCATCTCTGACCCAGATTTGTTTGGGTCGACCGTTTTTCAGGATTTCTTCAATGGTTAAGGTCAAAATGACGTCCTGATGATTGTGTTGAAGATGAACCAGTTCATGTTTATGGATAAATCCGCTTCTGTGATCTGCACATATGGCAAAGCGTACGATTCCCTGACGCTTCCCTTCTTTTTGGTCAGTTACGATTGGCGTCGATATGATATCTACTTCAAATTGATCATGAGTTTGGGTCAGTTGATTGATTTCATCAATGATTTCTGGAAAAACTGTAGGCGGAGTCAGAGTTTCGACGCTCCATTCAAGTTTCTCGACAATGCTGTGCCATGAGTGAGTGAATGGGTCGAACTGGCGGTGCAATGTCTGCCCTTGGTCAAAATCCACGACAACTTTCTCAGAAAGAATGTCTTTGACCGCTTCGATCAGCTGCTGATAAACATCGATCAGGATTTTTACCTCATCGATGGTGCATGGTGACGGAACCAAATTCAACAAAGCAGATTCAAATATGATCCAATTTTTTCCTTTGAACTTCAGTCCGAGTTCTTTGATCAATTGTTTATCCTCGTGCGATACCTCCGTACCGCTGACATAAAAACAAGATAAATGCTGCTGATACCGCATCCGTTGAAACGACGGCATTTGCTCGCTTCTTACAAACCGCCATAATCCGTCTAAAGCCTGATATCCGGGATATACCATGATCCCCTTTTCAGTTGACTCACTTCCTAAAAAGGCGCAGAAGAAAGGTTCTTTATAATTGACAAGACTCACCGGAAAGATATCCAGTTCCAAAAAAATATTCCAAGGTTCGAGATTTTGAATGTCTTTAGCAAGATCATACAGGGTCAGCCAAAGATTTTTTTCTTGTTCTTCCATGATTCCTCCTGTTTATTTCAGTGTCCAGCACTTGACTGGCTGATAAACTAATTCCTTTTCGACCCGGGATGAACTAAAAATGCATACGACATTCAAGTCGATGTATATCGGTTCGACACTGGGTAAAGGTCCGGTCAGTATCCCGTGCTGAGCCAAGGTGATATGAGGTACAAACGGTGTGTCATTGACTTTAATTTGAGATCTTAGTACACATTGTGTCACATCTTGACTGAGCTGAACCATCGCCGGTAGTGACCGGCAACCGATCCAGCACGAATGCTTCTTTGTCGATGTGCCGAAGAATCCGATGTTATCCAAAACGACCGACTGACTGCGATGATTACCGATGATCGATTCAATTTCACTGATCAACCGAATTAGCTGATTGTCATCAACCTCACCGACAAAGCGCAGGGTCATGTGCATGTTTTTCGGCTGTTTGTATCGTCCGTTTTGATACACCGGCATCAGCTGTTTTTGAATATCGTGCAATTTGGCTTTGATCGTCTGATCGAAGGCATAGGCAATAAATATCCTCATGGGCGAATCCTCGACTTAAAAAACTCAGCGATCTGGTCCAGTACTTCTACACTCTCCGGATAGGTCAGGCGGGTATTGAATACATGCGGAAGCTTGCGTTTGCGATCGACAATATATGTCTGATGGATTATTGAATGATTGCTGAGGATCTGCAGAAACTGCTCGGTTTGAGGATATAAAGGGTCAGACTGACTGGAAATCACCAGTGCATCCGGAAACTTTCGTGACATCAGCTTACTGACGGAAGCATACGGATACAGCGGTGAGGACCGGTAATCGGCCGTGCCAAATAGCGATCGCAATGTGTTGGTTTTCTGAGGAAACTTAATCTTCGATGTGTTGAATGTATCCAAGTCATATACCCCGCAGCTAAGAGCGATCGCTTTGATGTCCACATCGGCGGCCATCAGCACAATAGCCTCTTGAGAAGAATCTCTTAAACACGGATACAGAGATATCAGATGAGCTCCGGCCGAGTCTCCGATCATAAACACATGATTCATATCTAAACTAAAAAGTTTAGCATTGTGTTGAATGTATCGCAACAGCTGATCGATATCCAGCAGTTGGCTTGGAAAAGTATGGACGGGTGCCAATCGGTAATTGCAGGTGATGACCGCAAATCCCTGTTGAGCCAAGGCCATACCATAGGCTTTGTAGATCGTGTCCTTGCTGCCATACACCCATCCGCCCCCGTGAATCTGGATGATCACCGGATACTTTTCCCTCTTCTCATTCGGATAGGCAATATCAAACAGATGATACTGAGGATCATCTCCGTATGAAAGATTTTCCTTAAGCCAGACATCCTGCGGTAATCGGACACTTTCAAAATAAGCCAGATCCATTTGTTCTACGGCTTTCCATAAGGCTAGAAGCGGTGCATATCGAATGTGTTCAAGATTCATAGACATATCCTTTTTTTCATTATAGAGCAAAAAAAACCGACTGTCTAATCGGATAATAAGTCCAACAGTCGGTTTATCATATTGAAATCGATATAACGGCTCTGACGTAACAGCTCTTTTTGATTGCGGAAGAACAAAACCGTCGGCACAGTGAGCACTAAATGCTGTCCGGCAATTTCCTTAAAAACCGATGCATCCACTTTGAGTAAGGGATAGTCGTGCATATTGATTTCTTCTAGCAATCGCGGATAAAGCACTTTACATACCCCGCAGTCCGGTGTCGTAAAGTACATAAAAAACATTGGTTGTTTCATCATCTGATGATACTGGCTCTCGTTTTCTAAGATGACTACATTTTTCAATCACTCACCTGCTTTCAATATCCCATTGGGATATCGAATCAAAAACGGACTTCCGTCCGCCTCTGATCATTCTTCAGTTTCAGCTGCTAATGCGCCGACTTCAATCAAATAGGCTTTGACGGCATCGGCATAAGCGATAAAGTCTTTCTTATCTACACCTCTGAAAGATGCTCCTTTACCCATCATTTTAGCAACATCAGCGATATAGTTTCCGCCTTCTTTGCCTTTGCCGTAACGATGGGCAACACCGGCTTCTGCCAGCAGCTTTTCAGCAATGGCCGGGGCTGCCGGATATTCGGCTTCAAGCACTTTTACACCGGCAGTGCCTTCACCGGCATAAGTCTCAACTTTTTCTTCGGTATCATTGTCATAAAGGGTGATTTTGTAGGTAAAGGTAAATTCCAGTTCTTCTTCCTCTTCAAGTTTGGGAGCTGTCCATACCAACACACTGAGCCAATACTGCTCTTCTTCCGGAAGTTCAGCACCGAATTCATCCAAAGTCACTTTTTCAAGCGTAGCATCCGTTAAGCAAACTTCTTCTTCCCCGATCATCCAGCAATCTACAGCAAAAGCACCGCTTCCGAAAGTTTTGGCGGTCAGAGTGACCGTACCTTCTTCCACTGTTTCTTCAGGATCTACCATAATTTCCACATTAGCGGCTAAAACCGGCAGTGTGAGTGCAAACACGAGCATAAAAGCAAAAAATACAGAGAATATTTTTTTCATCTGATTCTCCTTTCTGAGTTTATAAAATGCTTCCTAATACAATCTATTTTCATTTTAGCATGATTTGTCATGACTTCAAGTATTATGGCTCATTTGTCATGATTATCAATGAATTCGATAAAGTCGTTGACAATTTCCGTCACGTCCAGTCTTTCGGTCCAATGAGGATCGATTGCATCCATACCATGCACTGCACCCAAGATATTTCCGGTGATCGATCCGGTACTGTCACTGTCTCCGCTGTGGTTTACAGCAGCAATCAAAGCTTTATTCAAGTCATTCTCATATCGGATCGAACAAAAGATGGCAATGGCCAAAGCTTCCTCAGCAACCCACCCCTCTCCCAACTGTTCTATGCATGTTAAATCATCGACGGCTGATTGAGAAAGTTCAGCAGCTTTTTCAAGCAATGACTTCAACAATTGTGCGGATGGAATCGAATCAACTCTTTCTATCATCATAGCTACAGCCTTTGTCAGCGGTTGTCCTTCAAACAGCAAAGACATCAGATAGGCACAGGCTCCTGAGGACAGATATCCAAGCGGATGACCATGCGTGATAGCAGCTGCGTCGCAGCCATGTTCAAAGGCTGTCTCGGGGTCGTAAAAGTAGCCGATAGGCGCGACCCGCATGACCCCGCCACAGCCTTTGGAATCATTGAGCGGATCATCGACAGTTCCCATTTTTTCGCTTTTCAAAGCTGTCAGACACGTGATGCCGGGAGCTCGCTTAAAATACAGCTGCGGATAGCGAAGCAAATCATATGGATCATTTGATTCAATCATTTTATCTGAATGCTGAGTCTTGTACCACTGCATGTAGCTTTGATGCATGGATTGCATCAGGGTGTCTGTCTTGTTTAAATACAGATGATCAATGATCCCCTTGAAAGTAAACAGGGTCATCTGAGTGTCATCAGTCACAACCGCAATCCCTAGATGGTCCAGTTGAAGTTCTGTGCACCCTTCTTTACCGAATTTCCCTCTGATATACCCGATATCTTTGAATTCAAGAGGCCACCCTAAGGCATCACCGAGAGCTCCGGCCAATAAGCTTGCTTTTAAATAATTGATCGATTTCTTCATAGCATACTCCTATAAACTCATTATAACAGACAGTATGTGATAGCGGAATGATTGACGGCAACGGACCCTTGCTTTACGATATGATTGAATGGGGGGTATCATATGGTAAAGATACTCGTTATTGCACTGATTGCAGTCATTGCCGGAATCCTGATGGCGTTGTACGGCGTTTTTCTCTCCGTGTTTGCGGATGGGAAAATGACTGAACGCCTGATGCTGATCGCAATCGTACTTGTGCTTTTCTTTGTGATCTCATATTTCCTTACAAAAATCCATCCTCAACAGGCTGTGCTCAGTTTGATTTTAACAGCTTCTCCGAGTATCGCAGTATTGATCTTCCAAAGGTTTAATGGGTATATCATTCTCTATATATCTTCAATCATCGGTGCTTGTGTACTTGGTTTCATCTTAGGGAAAAGGGCCACAAAAAAGATATCTTCAAATCTTTGATAAACACTCAACTTATCCGATGTACACTCAATATTTTGTGCTTATTTCAGTTATAATATAGATGAAATGTGAGGTATCTTTTTTGACAACAAATGTTTCCAATCGCAATATCCCTGTCATAGATAAAGTCGGGTACGGAGTCGGCAATCTGAGTATCGGTATCGCCATGCAAGTCGTTGGTACGTACCTGGTGTTTTTTTCTACGGTCATTCTCGGTATTCCCGGTTATTTGGTCGGTTTAGCTGTAAGTATCAGTATATTCTGGGATGCCATCACCGATCCGCTGATGGGTTATTTTTCGGACATCACTAAATCTAAATTGTTCGGTCGGCGGCATTTATATCTGATCATCGGTGCTTTGGGTGTTTCCTCAACCATATATCTGATGTGGACGATACCTGCTTCATTGGACACTTCAGTCAAATTTACGATCCTGTTTATCTATATCATCCTGTTCAAAACGTTTATCACTGTCTATGTCACACCATATACGGCCTTAGGTGCCGAACTTTCCAGCGATTACAATGAGCGGACGTCCATTCAGAGTATTAAAACGATTTTCTTTTTGCTCGGTCTGGCCTTTGTGTCGGTCGCAGGATTATATATCTTTTTTCAGCCGACCATCGAGTTTCCAAGCGGACAGTTGAATCCGGCATCTTATAGAAATATCGGAATCATGTCTGCGATCGTCGTGTTATTTTCGACCATCGCCTGTTACTGGGCGACCGCGAAGTATATCCCTATTCTCAATAAATATCAAATCAAGGAAGCAAAAGGCAGAAAATTTGACATTCTGATAGAATCATTGAAAAGCACTTTTGCCAATCGTGCATTTCGTGCCGTAGCATTATGTTATATGTTCAACAATCTGGCGTCCGCAATTTTGAGCAATATCGGATTGCATGTATTTACGTATACATTTATCTTTACCAGCCAGCAGATTGCGATTGTCCTGGGTGTTCAGTTTCTGATGAGCATCCTGTCTCAACCGGTATGGATGTACATTGCCAAAAAATATGATAAGCGTCCGGCAATGAATATCGGCTTGTTTTTCTGTGTTGTCGCAGGCATACTCTTTGTGATATTAGTCATGTTCAAGGGTTATGTTGCTTCGCAGCCGCTGTTTTTCTTCCCATATGCCATTATTGCCGGTTTCGGTACCGGAGCATTGTTTACCATCCCGCTGTCCATGGTTGCGGATACGATCGATTTTGATGAGTATAAGCGCGGATTCCGGTTTGAAGGGTTCTATTTCGGCAGTCTTACATTGTATTACAAACTGTCGCAGGCGCTGGCCATATTCATCATCGGTCTTTTATTGGATCTGATCCGGTTTGATTCCTCCTTGCCAACACAGTCTGAGTTCACTCTGATAAGTTTGGGACTCATCCTCAGTCTGGGTTCGATTTTAAGTTTTGCTTTGGCATACCTGAGCCTTAGACGATATCCGCTCAATGAAGAGCGTGTCCGCCATATTCAAAGTCAGATTAGAAAAATACAACAGCCATAGGCCGTTGCATTTTTTTATTTTATTTCAACTAAACACTTTCTTGCCCAGTTTATGGCTTTCTGACGGTTCTCATTCGGATTTTTAAGTACATCCAAAAATCCCTCACTTGTAACTAATCGATTATGTTTTAATATAGCAATATCCGCTCTTTTGTGGGCATTCTCTGCTCCGCCCTGATGAGTGTAAAAAAAGTACACGTCTTTTCCTCGGAAATAACCGTCGTCCAACAAAGTCTTTATCGGCGGTGTAAATGTTCCTGCCCAAATCGGTGATCCTAAGAAGATCGTATCATAATCATCAAAGTTTACCGTGACTGGTTCAAGTTTGGGTTTGATCTTCATGACGACCTGACCGCCGCCCCACACATACTTACTGAATCCGGTCGAGGTCAGATCTTTGGTGGGATGAATGCGAAAGACATCGGCTTTCAGCGTCTCTCGTAAGATATTGGCAATAAACTCGGTATTGCCTTCAAAAGAATAATAAATGATCAGTGGTTTCATGTTCGGTTCCCTCACTTTGTTGATGTTGATTACATCCGATTCATTAAGTCATATTTGGTTTTTTGATCCAGCTTTTCCAGAGCATAGCGAAAGGCTGTTCTTGGCATCTGCGGATGTTTCTTAAGGTAATCAATGACTTTATCCGGTTCAGATTGTGACAGCACCTTCAACATCCAGCCATATCCCTTTTGTACCAGATCATGCGGGTCAGTCATCAGCTGACTGGCTACATCCAAAGGGTCTACTGTAAGTTTTGACTTCTTTCTGATCGGTAAGATCATAACAACTGCGGCAGCCCGACGGACCGCAAAGTTCTCATGGTTGCACCAAGGGAATATGTTGGGCATCAGGTGAGGAAAGCGGATCATCAGTTCGCCAAAGGCATGCGTGCAGAAATCATCACAATCCCACCAGTCTGAAATATAGCTTTTCAGCCAGTGTTCGAATATTTCGAAAGTTGTTTCATCAACGGTGTGACGCATCCGGTAGGCCCAGTCATAGGCAATGATCGTCATATCCCATCGTCTGCTCTGTAAGAGCTGTTCGCACATCGCAAATACCGACTCTTTATCTTTGGGTAACCGTTTAAAATATTTCGCGGATATGTTTCGGACTTCACCGGTAATCAATCTTTTTTCAGATTTTAGTGCGTTCAGAGATTGATCGATTTCACTGAGCAGATCATTCAGTTTCTCATCCATTGTATTCCTCTGCTTTCTATCGGATCTACCCGAGGATCCAAATCATAATTATCCCCCAAACCATCAGAATCGGGATGGCATGATACCATCTTCCCTTAGGCAATACGAAGTTTTCGGATTCTTTCAGACATTCTTCCATGACATCTTTTGGAATCCAATGGACTGCCAGTGCAATGAGTATCGGAAGGATGAGCAGATCATCGAGATAGCCGAGAATCGGAATGACATCCGGGATCAGATCGATCGGTGATATCGCATATACCACCGCAAAGAGTACAACCGCTTTGGCATACCACGGTGTGTCTTTATGAAGAAAGGTCAGGTACAGTGCGGGTAATGTTCGTTTAATCGAAGCAATTTTATCACGAAGAGCTTTCATCAATCGTTAATCCTGTGTTTATCAGCATTGAGCCAGTAGGCACTTCCGTCGCGATGACGTTTGAGCCATCCTCTGTCAATCAGTTCTCTTCTTAAGATAAAGTAATCGCTGAAAGTATGCCATTGATTGAGAATTTCGTTGACCTCTTTTTCCGAATACATCACATCTGCAATAAATTTCGTTGACAGATACTCACAGATTTTCTCTTTGTTTTGACGTTTGGACGGCCACTGTCTCACCCTGTTTTCACTGTCGAGATAATTTTTGATATCATCTGGATGGTTATGGTTTTTTTTCAGTTTTAAACTGTTTCTGAATCGGATCAGATAGTTTTTCATGTTCTGATGATCCTGATGCGGATACGGGTAATCCATGTGTGATCTGACCAGATCTGCAGCTTTATAAAAACAGGCAATCGCATTGAGCATGGCATTCCAAAGATGATCCGCATCTTTGGTATCATACGTCTGTAGAAACATGTGATACACATCTTCGGGCAAATACTTCTGATAGTATTTCCCCAGTTTTCCTGAGGATACGCTAAAGTCAGTAAGAACGCCTACCGTCCAGTCGAGCATTTGATTGAGTTCTTCGCGGATGATACCGTCAAACATACCGATGGCATAGGGCCACTGATCTCTAGCGATCCCCTTGGCCACATTCTGTAAGCACCATAAAAAATTATTACAGCAAGAGGTATATTCCAGCAGTGAGGGCGGCTGTATGTGAAACTCTTTGTCCGAAGGTTCAGACACATCGGTAAAAAGGTTCTCCTTATCCAGCAGAACGATGGTCAGTTTATCCTGAAGCAGGATGTTAATGTTTCGTTTGGGCACCAAAGTCAGATCGATGCGGTTTCCATCCGTGAATAACATCAGATAGGTAAAATTTCCCCGGTTTTCCGGATTTCGCATGCGCTCGGGCATCTGAAGCATCACTCTTGGACCGAAAACATCGATCCAACGGTCATCCTTCAGCCATGACTCGATCTCATCAACGACATAGACAATATCAAAATCCTGATACATATCTTCCTCAACCGACGGATTGGCCCGTGAACCGTTCAAAAGCACAGCTTTGATTCTTGGATCGTTTTGAGCAACATCAAGGATCAGATTTGTCATATGTTGTTCATCTCTCATATGAAATCACCTCTTGAATATAGTTTCTCATAAATATGATCTCTTGAGCATCATCACTTTCCATGATCCGATCAGCAGCCTGAATGACAGCCACTTTTCGAATCATTTCTTTGGTCCATCCGGTGCGTTTCGAAAGGACTGTCAGGTATTTCTGACTGCGGCGAAAAGCATGGTAATGAAGCAGGATGTACGTGCGGGCAACACAGAGCAGCGGATTGGCTAATCCGGCGTTTACCCAGTCAATGATCCAATACTTATTTTCGTAAAACAAGATGTTGCTGGGGTGAAAGTCCATGTGTGCCAGTGTCGATTGAAACGGAAGATCGTTAAGAATGCTCAGTGCAGATAACTTCTCTTGATCGGATAATTTTGTGCTTGAGCTTATCCGATGCTGATATCGCTCGTGAATATTGAGCAAAGGCAGCTCATTGTATTCGAATACAGAGAGTTGTAAATTGATCAGGTCCTCGATGACATTGGGTTGTCGGTCGAGCATCCGATGGGTCATCGTTTCGTTCCCCAAGTACTTCATTTGAACAATATAAGGATCGGACGTCGGCAATAACGGACTCATGGGCAACTTTGTTAAGGTCGATATGACCCGATTGATTCTCAGTTCTTCTTCAATATAAGAAATCGGACGTTCTTCATCATAATGCTTATATGCCAGATCGTTTTCAACATATACTTCGCTGGTTTTACCTTTTCCGATGAGTGTTTTCACATCCTTATCCTCCGATGATAATTTTCAAGACTGATCCGATGATCGGATATCCCAATGACTGATAATATTCATCGACATCCGACATCACATACACGGTCTGACCGGGATAATCACGGACAAACTGTTCCATCAGATGTCGGCCGATGCTATTACCGCGATGGCGTTTTGAGACAAGTAAATCACAGATATAGATGTAAAATCCCATATCATCGAGTGCCCGAACATAACCGCACGCTTCATCTTCTTCAAAAGCAACATAGGTAATGGAGTTTTCTAGTGCTCTTTGATATTTATCCCGTTGATCTTCTGCCCAATAGCAGCGCCAGTCTTCCCCTTCTTCTTCAATCAAATCCATGACCGATTTCTGATATTCTTTTGAGTAGTTTTTGATGTGCATGGTAATTACCTTCTAGCGGTGCTGATCAAACAGAATAGGATTTCCATCGGGGTCAAAAAGAGTAAAATAGGCCGGTCCGGAAGTATCCATATCCGATGATGATGAGACATCGAGACCAATGGAAATAAACTTCTTGTAGAGTTCTCGTATATCATCGAAACTATCCGTGTTATGACCGGACTGATCCCATCCCGGATTGAAAGTCAGCATATTCTTGTCAAACATGCCTTCAAACAGTCCAATGACACACTCTCCGTTTTTCAGGATGATCCATTTTTGCGCGATGTCACCTGAAATCGATTGAAATCCTAAGGATGTATAAAACTGAGATGATGCATGAATGTCTTTTACAGTCAGACTGATTGAGAAAGCACCTAAATTCATGTTGAGCTCCTTTACTCATTGCGAGTCAAATATTTTTATTCCGCAAGACAGACAATTCAATCGGTGAACACTGATGATCTCATGACACCCAGGACAAACCCAGCGCTGTTGTTCAAGGTTCAGAAAAGAATCGATTCCATATTGACTGATATATTCTAAGTTCTCGAGCATGCTCATATGATATTTTGTGCGATAACGCTTGTCGAGATTTTTGAGTCGGCGACACGGAAATGAGTCGCATTCAAAACAGTATCCGTCAGCACTCTTTTTCTGACAGCTTTTGATTACGCAATGCCGGCTTTCTTTGGTCACATAAATGATAGCATCTTCATATCTGCATCCGAGACATTTGTTTTTGTCCCGTTGAAATCCGATGCATAACCTGCAGTTCATTCCGCAGGGAGCGATAAATTCTGCGCGCATACCTTCCATGGGATACCCCCTTGCACTTCGCGCTCGTTTAGCCAGCTTTGCTTATATGATTGTACACATCTCTGCTTTCAGGGATGTGGAAAAGCATCCAGTCATGAAACAATCCCGGATATTCGTGATATTCCATGGGTATGCTTTGTTGTTGCATGATATCTCTAAACTTCTTAGCATCGGGATATAGCAAATCGTGAGTGCTGATAAACAGTTGAATGTCTGCCAATCCGTGCATATCTCCGTATATCGGGCTGACGCGCGGATCTTTGCGATCCCAATCTCGGGCATAAGCCGATCCGGCCATGATCAGACCATCGATTCCCAGTATTGGATCATCTCTGTCCACAACCAGTATCTCGGGATTGCTCATGGTCACATCCAGCCAAGGTGAGAGCAAGATGATTTTATCAGGTTGTCTGATCCCGATTTCTCGTAAATGTTGTGCCAATCCCAAAGCGATCCCTCCGCCAGAGGAGTCACCCATCAGAAAAATCTGATCCGTTTCTTTATCATCACACAATTTCTGATAAAGTGTTTCAGCCATAGCATAAACATCCGCCGCGCAATGGTCAGGTGCCAGGGGGTAGTCCGGCATGATGACCGTAGCACCGGTGGATTGAATCAGCTGCTTCGCAAAGTTAACATGGAAATTCTTGATTCCGAATATGTAGGCTCCGCCATGAAAGTAAAGCACTTTGGTTTTGCTTTCTGTGGCTTTCGGTCGCATCGTAATGACATCCCGTCCCAGAGTTTTCACTGTTTCGACAAACACTTCAGACCTGATTCTCTTTGATGGCGTAAAAGACTTCTCTTGATCAAATCGGGCTTTCTTAAAATATCGGTCGATCGATCGTTTCATATTCATTCGCCAAAGGATAAACACCATGATTTTACTTTCGATACTTGCCACAAGTTACCTCATTGATTCTATTTACTATTCAAAAATGCCGTAAGCCGCATGGACATCCTGGACAAAAATGATGCCGTTGCCCGGCTTATCGATGTCCAGTTTCATCTTGATGGAAGAAATAATCGAATCAGTCTCATGCACTTTACAGATAATCAGCACCACTTCCTTTTCCGGTTCGACATCCATGTGAAACAAGCGCGTTGTTTCATTGACTCCGGATCCTCGGGCATGAATGATCGTACCGCCCTTTGCACCACCTTCGTTGGCTGCTTCGACGACCTTTTCGGCCTTCCCTAAATTCACTATCGTCGTAATGAGTTGATACATAGGATTACTCTCACCTCTTCCTTTTTCAATACTTTCACATATCATATTTCTTGTTCCGATGAAACCGCATGTACCGATGGTAAAGGCTATGCCATGATTGGGTTTTTTAAATTTGAACTCCTTGTCTAAAGCTTCCACTGCCTTGTACGCCAACTCACTATCCGCACCCAACATGATGATTTCCTTTCGGATATCATCCAAAGCAAGGAAGTTAAGCAATGTATCCGCCACCGTTCCGGATCCCAGAAATACGGTTCCACCCTTGATACCAAATTCCTTGGCCTTTTGTAGCACACGACTGCCTATCCCGCAATTTACAATGACATAAATCATGGTGAATGATGTATATTCAAGATTTTTGCTCATTTTTATGATTCCTTTCCAATGCAAGTGTGTTCAGTCGGTAAAACAATCCTAAGATTTCCAGCGTAATGATCGGCATCATTGCGACAATGGCAATCATTCCGAAACCATCAATAAGCAAATCCGCACTTTCAAACGCATTGGCAGCACCCTGAATAAATGCCAGAATAAAGGTTGCCGTGATGGGTCCGGTTGCAACTCCGCCGGCGTCAAAAGCGATACCGACAAACAATTTCGGAATAAAGAACATCAGGCTCAAGCTGATCAGATAGCCAGGCAGTAAATAATGCCATAGTTGCACTTGCGGGATCAGGATCCGAATGACGGACAATACGATTGCCAATCCAACGCCCAGGGCTAAGGCAATCAGCACGATCTTCCTCTTAACATATCCGCTGGTGACATCTTCGATCTGATGAGTCAAAACGTTGACAGCCGGTTCAGCAATGATTGTTACCACACCTAAAATAAACGAAAAGATTATGATCAGCGTCGGATTCGGTTTGGATGCCAGTTGATTTCCGATGGTGGAAGCAACTTCCATAAATCCGCCGTTGATGCCGACAAAGAAGATGAAAAGACCCAAAAAAGAATAAAATATCCCTGTTATCAGCCTTCTTCGCTGTCGCTTGCTTAAAGAGCCCAATTTTTTCTGTACAAACCAGAAGATGCCCATCAAAGGCAAAATGGCCATAGCGCTTTCAAACAAATATTCCAAAATAATGTTGAAGAAGGGTGTCAGAACTCCATCACTGACTATTTCAGATGGGTCAAGACTGGCTGTAAATTCACTGGTTTTGATAAAAAGACTGACCAGCATGACTGAAATGATCGTTCCGGAAGAAGCAATGGCTATCAAACCGAAACTGTCTTTTTCAGAGGCTTTGCTGTCCTTTTTCATTCTGGAAATACCTACCGATAAGGCCAAGATAAAGGGTACCGCAAGGATACCGGTCGTTGATCCGGAAGCGTCAAAAGCTATGGCGAGAAACACCCGGGAGGTAAAGAGCGCTAAAACGAAGATAATCAGGTATAAACCCAACAGAACTTTATACAACGGTACATTATAGAGTATGCGCAGAAAACCAAAGGAAAGCAACACGGCCAGACCGATGGAGACAATGATCAGCACGAAGATACTTGTTATCTGTCCCGAGGTTACGGCTTCAACCTGATTGGCCAATACAAGCAATCCGGGTTCTGCCAGTGATATAAAAAATCCCATGATGATACCGGCTAGAAGTACCAGCCACAATTTATTGGTTGAGGTCAGATATTTACCGGTCAACCCTCCCAGAGGTGTAATGCCCAGATCAACCCCAAACAAGAAAACCGTCAATCCCAATGTTACTAAGAGAGATCCAATCAAGAATCGAGAGATCAGAACCGCTCCCAATGGAACCACCGTAAAATTGAGAATCAGAACAAGGATGACGATGGGTAACACTGAAAATATCACTTCATTCAATTTTGTCTTTATTACATTCAATGGATCCCCTCCTCATCATTTTTGACACACATTCATTGTATGTTTCCCATTTACCTTTGTCAAACAGCGCTAGTTGTTTGATTTTCCTGATTTATGCTCAATGATCAGTTCTATGACACTGACCTGATTGAAGGCATCTGTGATTTCACGCGCACCCTTTTCGATGAAATTCGGAGAGTACTTCTCGACAAGAACCTCCAAAGCCTTTTTCTTTTCCATATCATCCGTGATGATGGTTGCTTTGCCAAACACGATGACACTGCGATAATGAGTCGTGAATGTTTCCTGTATGACATCATCCTGATCGATCACGCAGAAGGATACTTGATCATGATTTCTGATTGCATCGATTTTATGTCCTTCATTGGCACTGTGAAAATATAACCGTTGTCCCACATAGCCGTAACTGAGCGGGATTGCATACGGATATCCGTCATCACCCAGAACTGCCAGGACGCCTGAAGTATTTTTCATCAGGATCTGATCGATTTCAACATCTTTCAGTTCGTTTTTAAAACGTCTCATAGGTCTGAACATCATATACCCCTTTCAAACAACATGGATCAGATCTTTATGAAGCCTCTGAATCCGCGAACCCCATAATATGAGTCGGCACCGTTGTGATAAATAAATACGGTATCATAACGACGGTCACCGAAGATGGCTCCGCCCAGCTTTCGGATGTCCGCAGTCGTTTTTAACCAACTGGACGTTTTCAGATCGAATTTCCCCAAGGTCTGAAGAAAGCGGTACTGCGCTTCATCTAACAGTTCGATGCCCATATCGTCGGCCATGTCCATGGCACTGGTTTCCGGTTTGTACTGTTTCCTTTTGTCTAAAGCTTCGCGGTCGTAGCACACATTTCGGCGAAGCAGCGGTGTTTCTGGTGAACAGTCAAAAAAGATAAACTCTTTCGATAGTGAATCATATCCGACGACATCGGGTTCGCCCCCGGTTCTTTCCATTTCATATAGAGACCGGAGTTTCTCCGGTTGGCCAAGCAGTCTTTCTTTGACATCGTCAAAGCTGATATTTGGATGTCTTGCCTGATTAGAATTAAAACGAGACAATAATGTTTCCAACAGTTCATCACGTTGAATTGAGGACAATGATTTTCTTTCCATGATTTTACCTCCGTAAGATAATCTAATTATACTTTATTTGCATGAAAATGTCGGTCTTTGTATCTGACCGACATAATGAAACTGCTCACTTTCTGAAAAGGTGGTTAATAAGGTCTTGGCCATCCATAGGCAATTGCTGCCAAGATAGCCAGTATAGAAGCATAATAGTAATACCAATGCTTTTTCATTCGGTATAAAATATAAATCAATAATACACTAACAAAGACGATCAACCCGACAAATAATGGTATGTTCTGATAGAATGTCAGGATGACGGTGATCAATAGGGTACCTAACGGTCCGATCAATAAGAAGGCTTTGATACGATCGGATGTTTTGGTTCTTAATACGATAAAATATACAATGATCAAAAACAGAGCGAACATCTGTCTGAAGAATCCGACATTGAAGACCCGGCCGACTGTGGTTTCCATGATTCGAAACAATCCGAAGTAAGTCATAAAGCAAATGCCCAAATAAACCAATCCCAGCAAAGGAAACAAAATGATCGTAAGCCAATGATTTCGAGAATCCTTGTTCATCATGATTACCTCCTTGTTGATGAAATGACTTCTCCTTCATTCTAACTCTTCTTATCTGTCTTCATTTTATCACTTTACGAATTTCATTCAATAAACAATGAAAATAAAATAAAACCCATGTTTTTTTCATGGGTCGAAGGCTCATTTCTATTTCTCTTCGGATATTTTGAGTATAAAAATACTTAATATGATTGCGGACATGATATAAACGATTAAGTATCCATAACGCCACAATAACTCATCAACGGAGGGCAGATGCCTTAACACATAAGAAGTAATGATTGCTGAGGGTGAATAAAGCAACAGCCACACATTCATCAGATAAAAGCGTTTACGGGCAGAAACATAGATTTCGGGTTGGACGCCATGTACCGAAATTTCAAAAAATACGACTGCAAGCACTTGAATGACCAAACCGAACAGAAAACCGACTTGCGAGTCAAAGAAGGACAACGAACCTATGGATATCAATAATCCCAGTGCACTGATAATCATAGCCGCCAGCAACATCGATCGAACCCGTTGTTTATCAAGATTTCTGTTATCCGCCGACAAATGACCATGGAATGTTTCATTTTGATCGAGCAATAAGTAATCCGTGGATACTGAGAATACCTTGCTTAAAAAGATGATTTTGTCGGTGTCCGGAATGGATTCGTTAAGTTCCCACTTGGAAACGGCCTGCCTGGACACATCAAGCTGTGTAGCCAGCTGTTCCTGGGATAAGTTGTTTGCTTTGCGTAGCTGTTGAATTTTATCTCCGATATTCATAGAAGCCTCCTGCTATTGATACTCCCATTATAGTGATTGAGTCGGTTGCGAACCACCAACTGCACCTTGGTAATGCGCAACTGAGCGTTGCATCTGCTTATAATCCGCGATAACTCAGCCATCCTTCGAGGATCACTCCATAGACAACACCCGCAATGAAGCTGATCGGATCAGAGAATCCGGTCGAACTGTAAAAGGCAAAAGATACCAACAAGCCAAATACAGCTCCTCGCAACAGTGCAAAAGTCCTGGTCGATTTTGGCCACGGAGCCCCCAGTGCAAGTCCCAGGATGACGCGGTTATACCACAATGAGAAGATAAATATCGGTGAAGCCGTAAAACCTGACCGTACAGAAGCCCCAACCACACATACCAATCCTAACAAGACACCGCCAATAAGAGATTCAATCAATCGCTTTTTCATATTATCCACCATCCTTGTTCCGAAACTTCTTACACATCCATCATACCCTTTTTCTTCTGGAATGAATATACCTCGTATAACTATAAGCAAAACTTACCATCACATATTAATCCTGATATTCGTCTGAGACATAATTAATGAAATCTTGAGGTAAAAGTTCATAATCAATCGATGACTGAAGCTCACCCTGCTGATCCAACCACGAGTTCTCCTTCACTCTTGTTATCTTAAAACCCAGCTTCTGATAAACCAGTTGAGCAGCAACATTCTTCACATTCGTATCCAGAATGATTCTTTTGTATCCCATCTCTTCAAACAGGTACTGTATCAGCATCGATAAGAATTTCTTTCCTAATCTTTGGTTATGTCTGGAGAAATCGCAAATTTTGATACCAATCTCTGCCGTAAGATCACCCATGTTTCGAACGTTCATTTCTCCGATGGCTTCTTCATCGATCATAAGAATCAATCGCCGATGGTTATCATCCGAATCTTTCAACAGTGATTGCGCAATTACTTCTTCAGACGTTTTGATTCCATCCGGAAATCCGGCATGAGCCATGATTTTACCGTCGCTCCACCATCTGCATAACTGCGCGGCATCTTCCGCACCTGCATTGCGGATGGTCAGATTCTGATACTTAATAAACATCGTTTTCCTCCTATATTTCATCCGAGCCATCACATGATTTTAACAGAGAACTAAAACAGTTCATCCAACAACATGTAATATCGGATTTTCTTCCAGTCAGGCTCGATACCGAGCTTTTCGAAAAGCAGATTGGGATGATAATGATCAACTCTTCGTTGAGAAAAAGCTTCGTCAAACTCATATCGCAGACTGCGGTAACACAGAGCGATGTCCTGCCACTTATCCGCAATCCCGGATTTCCCCAAATCAACAAACCCAGAAATCCCACTCTGATCAATGAAAATATTCTCCAGACAGTAATCCCCATGGCTAAAAACGGGTTCTGTCTCCGGTTTGCTCTCCATCAGCCAATGATACAGTTCCTTTGGGTCCTTAAATCCCTTTGCTCCGAAGGTGTCAGGATCTGCCGCATCAATATCGACTAAATCATTTTCTACATTATACTTAGCAGTTTGTAACCTCTTGTCAATACTGTACGAAAACGGACAGTCACTAATGTCGATACTCCATAACATCCGTAATCCCTGGGCTAATAAGGATGTCAATGTAAAGGGATCGCTTAAATGTTTCTCTGAGCAGGCCATCTGACCGGAAACTTTGGTCATTAGCAGATAGCTCGATGACTCGTCTTTTTCAAATTCGATGACCTTTGGGACCGGAAGTCTGCCGTCGAGCCACTTCATCACCTGATATTCCTGTTCAGATTCATTGCTTGTGGGCTGTATTTTCAAAATCATGTTGTCAAACAAAAGGATAGTCGATTCAGACATCCCGACCTCATCACTAACATACTCAGCATTATGGATCAAATCTTGAATTTTCTTTGGAAATATCATTAGAGAATTTATCCTCCTTTCAACAGTCAAAGATAAGTTTGTTTACGTATTCGAGTCACTTTTTCATTTCATATCTTGAAAGAATCATGCGAAAATAATGCCGTAAACAAGACTGATGATACCAAATGTGATAAAAATCAGTGGTACACCGTAAACATCCGCCTTTCGTAACTTTTCCCATTCGATTTTTTCGGGCGTCATTTTCAAGTGGTAAGCATCTTGATAGGAACAGAAGATATGTCGGAACTTTAATCTGTAACCAATCAGCTCATATCCGCCAAACAAGATCATTGAAAACCCCAAGAGAATGTTAAAGTTTATCCCACTGATTCTTGAGACAAGAAATGGGATAAATGCTGCAAACAAAGGAAAAACATATCGATTTGCGTATGCTAATCGAATGATTGTTTTCCTATGTTGTTCACTTAATGTTTATACTTCATTGCACACATGATTTGGCTACCTTCCTTTGTGTATTAACTTCACTTATTTTATAACGAAAAAAGAAAAGTTAAAATCAGAAGCAAAGTTCAATTTGATAACATAGAATCAGTCAATCTACTCAGACTCCACGTGTTGCCATGATATTTATTATATCTACAACTAACTAAACACTCACATGCTCACATTTCCGAAAGTCTTGAGCATAAAAGTCATCTTTCGGGCTTCTATCAATCATTAGCTCTTTTTCCATAGTCCTACCACGCACTCGACGTGTTTTGAGAGGAGGGGATAGCTGTCAAGAATTAGCAGCCTGTATTTTTTAGACTGAAATTCTCTCCGAGGGAACATATCGACTAAGGGTGTACGTATGTGGGAACAAATCAACTATAGACTTTCGTGTGAGTTTATTGTAAAAACCTAATTCACCGAAAAGAAATGTGGCGCATCTCGGTTTTCAAACTTACACTAACTATAAGAACTTATCAAGAATATAGTCAATTATAAAAAGAAATCAGGTAGTTAATTGTGCCATTTTCGACAAGAATATAAATTCCTAACCCGATAAAGATAACGGGCACAATAATACGCCCATAGCGTTCGATAATTCCACCAATCATTGGGATAGTAGCAAATCTTTTAGCTAACTGGCATAGAAGGAATATGCCAATAATAAAGACTGCAAGAACTATAACAATCTGACCAACATTCATTCCTGTAAAATATGGAATATAAATCCCAAGATTATCTCCTCCCATAGCTAAAGTCAGACCTGTAATAGCAAAAATTTGGGATTGATTGTTTTTAATTTGATTTCCAATGGAATCTTCATCCACATCCTCATCAACAAATATCGAACGAATCCCCAAACCCAAAGGAATCAAACCTAGAAACCCAATCATCCAATCCTGAGGAATATAATTGAGGAAATAGGCAGCAATGAGGCTTACCCCGACTAATATACCAGTCCCTAAATATTGCCCGATATAAATAGATTTTATCCCTCGGGTTCCTTGGTTGGCAAAAAGAATTATTAAAACAACTAAATAGTCAATCGATGTAGAAATGAATACAAGTAACGCTGAAATAAGTGTTTGCATAATTTTCTCCTTATACTATAGATTTTTAACATTCAGTTGAAATTATTCCATTTTTAAGCCTTTATCGATAGCTTCCTGAATAATCTTATGACAACAAACCCCCAACGGATTGTTTTCTTTACAATTAGGATTTTTCATTGCTCCTGTTATGGCATTTATTTCTTTTACGGTTTTCGCACCATGCTTTACAACTGCTTCAATTACCTGACCTTCTGTGACTTCGCTACAATAACAAGCATACTTAGGATCTGCATCTTTCTTAAACCAGACAGGAACTTTAACTT
>JAVBWK010000004.1:0-18640 GCA_036677505.1 Erysipelotrichaceae bacterium | reverse complement strand
TCAAACTCTTCGATCTCATCTCTGTTTCATCACCTCTGCCGCTTGTTTTCCCAAAGAAAAACGGAGTTAGAAATTCATATGAATTTTTAACCCCGTATTTGTCTACAGTCTGAAGCGAATCACAATGATTCGCTTTTATTTATTATAATTTTACAAACTGTTCAATATCCAATACGAAAATCGTTGCTCCGCCCACTTGAACCTCTACCGGAAACGAGGCATAGCGTCCGATATCATAGGATGCCGTGGAAGGAACGATTTCTGTTCTGCGTTTGCTTTCGTTACCAATCAGTTCGATTGCATGTTCAACACGGTCATCTTCGGTACCTACGATGATCGTCGTATTTCCGGAACGAAGGAACCCACCTGTCGTAGCCAATCGGGTTACCGAATAATTTTCTTTTGTCAAAGCTGCAGAAACACTGGAACTGTCATCGTTGGATACGATTGCCAAGATTAATTTCATGAATATTCCTCCTTACCTGTACTTTAATTTTAGCACAGATTTTCGAAAACTTCATCCAATCACATCAGACATTGAATCGGAAATGAAGAACATCCCCATCTTGAACGATATATTCTTTACCTTCAATACGCAGCTTCCCAGCCTCTTTCAATGCCGACTCAGACTTATAGACCGCAAAATCGTTGAACGAGTATGTTTCAGCTTTGATAAATCCCCGCTGAAAATCTGAGTGGATGATACCTGCCGCAGCCGGAGCTTTGGTTCCCTGAACAAACGTCCACGCCCTGACCTCTTGCGGACCGGCAGTAAAAAACGTACATAATCCCAACAGTTTATAGGCTGACCAGATGATTTTGTCTAATCCGGATTGTTCAATGCCTAACTCCTGAAGGAATACTTGTTTTTCTTCTTTATCCAGCACAGCCAACTCCTCCTCAATCTTCGCACAAATCGGGATCACCTGGTTATTCTCTGCCAGTGCATACTCCACTACCTTACGATATTGCTCATTGATTTCCGGATGTGTGATGTCCTCGTCAGACATATTCGCAATATAGATGACTGGTTTAGCTGTGAGTAACTGAAAACTCTTTAGAATGTTGGCTTCCTCTGATGTCAGACTCATGCTTCTAGCCATCTTGCCCTCAAGCAGAAGTTGCTGGAGCCGCTTCAGTAAAGATAATTCCATCAAAGCTTCTTTGTCATTGGTTTTAGCTTTTCGCTCAACTTTACCCATCCGGTTTTCTACCGTAGACAGATCTGCCAGAGCAAGTTCGATATGGATGATTTCGATATCCCGAATCGCATCTACTTTCCCTTCGACATGAGTGATCTGATCATCTTCAAAACAGCGGACCACATGACAGATCGCATCTACTTCGCGGATATGCGAAAGAAACTGGTTACCCAGTCCTTCCCCTTTCGAAGCACCTTTGACCAAGCCGGCGATATCGGTAAATTCGAAGGTCGTATAAATCAGTTTTTTCGGATTAAAATGAAACGCTAAAAAATCCAGCCGATCATCCGGAACCTCGACGACACCGACATTCGGTGCAATGGTCGCAAAGGGGTAGTTGGCGGCTTCGACTTGTGAGCGCGTAATAGCATTAAATAACGTCGACTTCCCAACATTGGGTAATCCGACGATTCCGGCAGTAAGAGGCATAAGATCATCCTTTCAAACAACCACTATAGTTTACACAATTACGATGCAAACTTCAATCATTGCTTTCGGCAGACGCTCTTTTAACAACTTTTTTTAGCTTTTTTTCAAATTCACTGCGATCAAACATCACAGCTGCCCCACATCCCAGACACTTGATCTTAATATCAGCGCCCATACGGATGATCTTCCAATGTTTTGACTTATAACACGGATGATCTTTTTTCATTTCTACAATATCATCCAATCCATACTCAATCATAAGAATCACCCCTTCAAGTGTTGCTGATATGCATCCCATGTGTTTGACAAAAGCATTGCAATTGTCATTGGCCCGACACCTTTGGGTACCGGGGTCATGTACGATGCGACTTCCATCGCTTCTGTAACGACATCACCGATGATTTTATTGTCCTGATCCCGATGGATACCGACGTCAACAACGACTGCACCTTTTTTGATCCAGTCTTTCTTAACAAAATGCGGTACCCCGACGGCCGCAACGATCAAATCTGCACGCCGGCAAATCTCATCGATGTGTTTAGAACGGGAATGACAGATGGTCACGGTCGCATTCGCATTGACCAACAGCTGCGCGATGGGTCTTCCCACCAGATGACTGCGTCCCAATACGACTGTATTGAGTCCTGTGACATCAATTTTGTACGCTTCTAACAATTTCATGACACCAAGTGGCGTACATGGGACAAACGTCTTCTCATTGCTGTGAAGCTTGCCGACATTGATCGGATGGAACCCGTCGACATCCTTCTTTGGATCGATCGTCAAAATAACTGCCTTACTGTCCAAGTGCTTTGGAATTGGCATTTGAACAAGGATACCATCCACAGAATCATCTTCATTCAATTTTTGTATCAACCCTAAGAGTTCATCATTGGAAATGTCAGCGTTTAACCGATGAACTTCTGAAACGAAACCAACATCTTTGCACGCCTTTTCCTTCGCATTGACATAGGTGTGTGATGCCGGGTCATCTCCTACTAATACGACCGCCAGCTTGGGATGGCGAACTCCCTTTAACTCATTGACTTTTTCTTTGATTTCTTCTTTGATCGTGGATGATAACCACTTTCCGTCTAAAATTTCTGCCATTGTCTGCCTCCTATGTATGGTTGATGACAAATGTCACCGGTCCGTCATTGACCAGCGAAACTTGCATATAAGCCTTAAATATACCCGTTTCAACTGTGATTCCGTGATCTCGCAACGTTTGATTGAATAAGTCAAACAGCGGAATGGCCTGATTCGGATGTGCAGCCCTCTCGAATCCCGGACGGTTCCCTCTTTCCAGCGATGCACATAACGTAAACTGAGAAACGCTCAAAATGGATCCGCCTGCTTGAAGAATGTTCAGATTCATTTTGCCGTGTTCATCTTCAAAGACGCGTAAATTTGCAATCTTCTGAGCGTTCTTTTTAATAGTTTCTTCGGTGTCGCCGATTTCAATACCTACCAGAAGCAAATAACCGGTCCCAATCGAGCTGATGATTTGTCCTTCGACTTCGACACTCGCACATTTGACTCGTTGCAATACAATCTGCATAGTATCCCTCATTAATTTCCGTATCTTCATTTTACTATCTTTTTGCTTCTGTTAAAATACTTATAGGAGTGATTTTATGAAACAACCCTTGGCATTCAGAATTCGCCCAAACCTTCTCGATGAAATTATCGGACAGGACCATTTAGTAAAAGGTGATGGAATTCTTCGTAAGTGTATTGATTCTGCGCAGTTATTCTCCATGATTTTTTTTGGTCCCCCGGGCACAGGGAAAACTACCGCTGCCATAGCCATGGCTAAACAGCTGCATCGTCCGTATCGGATGTTCAATGCGGTTACCGGTAATAAGAAGGATTTGGATCAGATATTTGCTGAGGCTAAACTTACAGATGGTTTGGTTCTCATCATGGATGAGGTTCACCGCCTGAATCGAGATAAACAGGACCATCTGCTTCCGCATATCGAGGACGGTCTGATTACTCTGATCGGGGCGACGACCGCAAATCCGTATTTTGCTATTAACGCAGCTATCCGATCGCGCTGTCACATTTTCGAGTTCTATCCATTAACCAATGAGCAGTGCAAAGAAGCACTCTATCGTGCTTTGAGTCATCCGCAAGGTTTCGAACATTCCTATACTCTTGATGATGATGCGGCAGATGCCATCGTCAAAGCCTGTAACGGAGATATCCGTTATGCACTGAATGTTTTGGAAATTGCAGCTACTTCTGTCAGTGATTTTCACATCACGTTATCAGTTGTCAAGCAATATGTGCGTATCGTATCCAGTCACACGGAAGATACCGGCGATGGATACTATGATCTTCTTTCCGGATTTCAGAAATCGATCAGAGGAAGCGATGCTGACGCAGCCATTTATTATTTGGCACGATTGATTCAAGCCAATGATATTGACTCGATAGAGCGCCGATTACTTGTGACTGCCTATGAAGATGTCGGTTTAGCGAATCCTGCCCTGGTTGCCCGTACCATCGCAGCCTGTGATACGGCGCGGAGAGTCGGTTTTCCGGAGGCAAGGATCCCATTGAGCGTTGCGGTCATTGATTTGTGTCTTTCACCTAAATCAAAAAGCGGTATCAATGCCATCGACACCGCTTTGTCCCTGATTGAGAAAGAAAATCACCAGATTCCGAAGTATCTTCGACTGACACCTGTCGATCTGAGTGATGACGATCGATATCCCTACGATCGCCCGGATGTTTGGCCCAAGCTTGCTTACCTGCCTGAGAAGATACAGGATATAAGGTTTTACATTCCAAATACTAAGGGCCCATACGAAGCTATCCTTGAGAAAAACATTGAAGAATTGAGAAAAAAGAGACGAAGTTACAATGTTCGGGCATTAAAAAAGGAGAGATAAATTTCTCTCCTTTTTAGTAAACTATTTAGCAGCTAAATCTTTAGCAGCGCCAACAGCTTTTTCAAATGCAGCCAAGTAATCAGTTACTGTAACGGTTACGGAAGATTTCAAATCTTCACCGTCTTTGATTTCGCCTTCAACTAACGGTAATGCTTTGACTTCTGTCAATGTTTTGCCAGCCATCCAAGCTTCCAAAGCAGCGATTTGTTCAAACCATTCTTTACCAATACCGGAATTAGCTTTCATGCCGTAAGCATCGCCTTTTTCCTTTTTGGTCGGAGCAGCTTCAGCTTTGACGATAGCACCCAATACATCAAATGTACCGTCATTTTGAGCAACGTCGATCATAGCAGCAACAACTTTACCGTCTTTGTCCAAAGCAACTGCAGCAACAGTTACGTTAACGCGGATACGTCCGGCAGTTTCAACAACAGCAGCACGCGGTTGAACGGAAGATACGGAAGCACCGCCAACTTTAGCAACGTTTTCTAATTCAACAGCATTAGCAACAGCTTTTTCAACTGCAGCTAAGTAGTCAGTAACTGTGATAGTTACGGAAGATTTCAAATCTTCGCCATCTTTGACATAGCCATCAACCAACGGTAATGCTTTAACTTCAGCCAAAGTTTTACCGATCATCCAAGCTTCCAAAGCTTCTGCTTGTTCATACCATTCTTTACCGATAGCAGAATTGCCTTTCATACCGTAAGCATCGCCTTTTTCCTTTTTGGTAGGAGCAGCTTCAGCTTTTACGATAGCTCCGGCAACATCGAATGTACCGTCTTGTTGAGCAACGTCGATTTCAACGGATACGAATTTGCCATCTTTGTCTAAAACAACGGTAGCAATGGTTGTGTTAACACGAATACGACCAGCAGTTTCAGCAACAGCTGCGCGAGGTTGGACAGAAGTGACGCTACCAACACCGACTTTGTAAACAGGATTTGCTTTTGTGCATCCAGCCATAACTGTTAACGCAACAATTGCAAGCAATAATAATTTCTTCATCTAAATTTCCTCCTTGCAATGTGAATTATATCGATTAATCAAACAAGTGTCAACGAGTACATTGAATATTTGTCATACATTTCACAAATATTTTTGTATCTTGTGAAATATATAATATATTGTTTACATTATAGTTATTTTTTCACATATGAACCTTTGCCACCTCCTTTTAACAGGTTGCTTTGATAATGTTTCTCCCCAAAAAACATAGCTGCAATTAATGTAAAACAAGCAATCATCATACTCAACCAAAGCTCGGAAGAGTACACTTGGACAGCCAGTAAACGCGATGGCATAAACAACATTGAGAATACCGGAACAAACGAAAGGATATACCCTATTCCTTGATTCAGCTGATCAGAAGTATTTAAAAAGATAGCCATATAGTACACGACAAGCATTCCCAAGTAGAATGGTCCCTGAATGGCTGCAGCTTCTTCAATGCTATTTATATGCACTGAAACCAGAACCATGAATAACTGAACCAATAATATGCCCAACATCAGAAATAGCGAACACATAATCATCAAAACAATATGAGATGTATGAATATTGAGAGAAGAAATAAATTCGCCGATGGTCATCAATCGCCTTGATATCCAACCCCAGGAAAACAACATTTCTAACAAACCTCGACCTTGATCGAATGCTATTCGAACCATTAGCCAGATAATCAAATTCAGACCGTGAATCATTATTTGAGAGAAGATGGTCAGCCATCCGATCAGCATCTTGCTGTAATAATGATGGCGATGACTGACCGATGTCAGAATGATCTCAATAGCGTTCGATGTTTTCTCGTTGATTACCTCATTAGCCACGGCCGTCGAAAAGCTGAGAAGCATAAAATAGATTGAAGTAATGACCATGAAACCAAGATGATTGGGCTGTACCTCGTCGTTCTTTGGCCAAACGATATTGGCATTCAACACTTCATCAATAACAGATATCATATAGTCAGGCATAGTTTCCATAACCCTAAATTGATGATACCCTTGAATCAACTGATTGATCATTTGCTTCTCATTGATACCGACCGTACCTGTAACAAGATACCCTTGCTCAGTCATTTCAACGATGATATCTGCACGTGATTTGTCAAACTCAATCTGTATGTTATGAGGCAGATACTCAACAAGAGCATCCAACATTCTCGCCTCCATATAAATCGTCTTTGGGTTCACTACGGACGGAGCAAAAAACAGCAAAATCACATCGGCAAACAGAATCGCTCCAACCAAAACAAATGAAAATACAAAAAGCATCATGGAAACAGGATTGTTCAGTCTTCGCTTTAATGAAAACATGATCAGTGCCTTCAATTTCGATCACCAACCAAATCTTTCAATGTCAGAGACTCCACCTTGACTGTTCTGCCCTCTCTGTTCTTTAGTGCTAACACCGCAATACTCAATGCATCCGCCTCATTCTTACAAAAGTATTTTGTTGTATTTCCTTCTTGACGAATGTCAATGACTCCCTTTTGTAAGGCATAAATCATATGTGCATCCTCACTGATTGACACTGTCTTTACCGGATGATTACGCTTTATATCACTCAGTTTCCCCTGTAATATGACTTTCGATTTCTCCAGTACGGTCAGATGATCGCAAAGCGGCTCGATTTCTTCATATTGATGGCTCGAAAGCAGCACAATTTTGTCATTTCGGGCATAATCCATGATGACTTTCTTAAATAAGCGGACATTTGAAACATCCAATCCGGTCAGCGGCTCATCGAGGATCAGAATATCAGGATGATGAATCATTGAACATATTAACTGAATCTTCTGCTGATTTCCCTTCGAACATTCTCTGAGCCTTTTATACTCCAAGTTTTCACACTCTAATTTACTCAGCCATACTTGTTTTTCATTTCTTATTGCACCAGAACTCATCTTTTTTAAAGAACCGAAGAAGTCAATCAATTCGGTCACTCGGATATCGGCTATCACACTTCTTTCCTCAGGCAGATATCCAAACATCTTCATTCGATCGATCGTATGCTCATAAATAACTTGACCTTCATCGGGCATGATCAAACCCAATAAGCACCTAAAAAAAGTCGTCTTCCCGCTGCCGTTTCTGCCAAGGATCCCATGAATCTCGCCTTTTCTGCACATCATAGAAACATTCTGAAACCCGCAATTATCCGCAAACAATTTTGTCAGATTCTCCGCCTTTAACATATCATCACCCTTAATAAATATGACAATTACTTGAATTTTCCAAAAAAAAACAGCTTTCGCTGTTAAAAAACATCTTTTCTTTCATCCGGTCTCAATAACCCCATATTGATATGGCAATATCCTGTCGGATTTTTGACCAAATAAAGCTGGTGATAATCTTCGGCATTGAAGAATTTTTTAAGCTTTGATACTTCAATAACAATCGGTTTCTTATACTTCGGTTGCTGTTGTTCAATGTACTCACGAATGATCGGTTCATCAGCATCATCTAAGAAATATACACCGGTCCGATATTGTGTCCCGATATCGTTCCCCTGTCTGTTGAGCGATGTCGGATCAATCATCCTGAACAGGTGTTCTAATACTTTCGGCAGTGAAATCACGGATTCATCATATTTTAAGTAAACGACCTCCGCATGATGCGTCAGCCCGGTGCACACCTGCTGATAACTGGGATTTTCACTGATCCCTTGAGCATAGCCGACTTTACTATCAATGACTCCTTTGGTACGCCGGTAATATTCCTGAACTCCCCAAAAACATCCGCCTGCAACAACGATTTCTTTCATTTTAACTCCTCCAATAGTTTTCGAATGACCCAAGATGCACAAGCGAGACCTGCCGCATTGGGAACAAAAGGAGAACTGGCCGGTGGCATGCGCTCTTTACGGATGCCGCTGTCATTCAGTTCCACTTTTTGCTTTATCGGCTTCTCTAGCGAGAAAGCTACATCTATTTTATCACTAAGATGTCGCTTACGTATCTGATAACGCACTGCTTTAGCCAACGGATCTTCTGAAGTGTCCTTCAGTTTGACAATTCTTACTTGTGTCGGATCCATCCGGTTTCCCATGCCGAGACTGCTGATGATGTTTATGTCATTTTTCTGACAATACTCAATCAAATCACACTTACTTCCCACCGTATCGATCGCATCAATCACATAATCAATATGTGAAGAAAAGAGGCACCCAATGGTCTCCTTGGATACAAAGCTGTCAATCAGTGTCAGCACACAATCCGGTTTGATCGCTTGAAGCCTTCTTTTTAAAGCTTCTGTTTTTTTCAGCCCTACAGTGTCCAATGTGGCATGGATCTGTCTGTTCAGATTACTCATAACCACGACATCGTGATCCACCAAAATCAGTTTGCCGATACCAAACCTGGCCAGAGATTCCGCAGCAATCGCACCTACACCACCCAAACCTACAACCATCACACATTTCTCAGCAATTGCACCGACATTCTCATCCCCAATCAAAAGATTGATTCTTGTTAATGATTCATCCATTCTCTTACCTCATTGATTGCTGATTCAATATCACTTTCAAGACTCATGTCCAGCCATCGGCAGGGCATTTGGTGTTTGAACCAAGTGACCTGACGCTTTGCAAACCGTCGTGTATTTCGCTGAACCAAAGCAACAGCCTCTTCCAGTGATATTCTGCTCTCGAAATAGTCCTTAAATTCCTTGTATCCGATTGCCATCATTGCCGGATGGTCCCATCCGGCTTTACTTTTAGCCAAACTTACCTCATCCAACAGTCCGTCCATCATCATTAGTTCAACACGCTGATTCAAACGGCCATACAGGATATCCCTTGGCATCGTACAGGCAAAAACCTTTGCATCATAAATGATCGATTGAGACTGTTGAGACAGTAATTCTGATTTGCTTTGATGAGTAGATCGGATGATGGAAAGTGCCCGAATGACTCGCTTACGGTTATTTTCATGAATGATCCCGGCTTGAATCGGGTCAGCCGCTTGTAATTGTTTATGCAATTCTGTATTGGTCAATGTCTCTGTCCAACTTATGTCCAAAGGTTGCTCACTGTGAAAAACATAATCATACAAAAGTGCCCGGATATAAAGTCCGCTCCCCCCCACAATGATCGGAAGTTTACCGCGACCTGCGATTTCATCGATTTTCTGCCGTGCATATTCTTGAAAATTGCGAACATTGTGTTCCTTGTCCAGAGTCAATATATCTATCCCGTAATGAGGAATGCCTTCCATCTCATCTTTGCTTATTTTAGCACTGCCAATCGTCAGTTCTTTATAAACAGCTACTGAATCACCGCTAATGATCTCACCGTTAAAAAGCTTCGCCATGGTTACACCAAGCTTACTTTTACCTACCCCGGTAACACCTGCGATAACTAATACTTTTTTCACCGGTTAAACTCCTTTAGCAGTCTCTGTGCATCAATCAAAACGAATGTCGGACGGCCGTGAGGACAGTGATACGGTTGCTGACATTGACCCAATCCATCAATAATGCTTTGCATCTGTTCTTTGCTGAGATTCTGATTAAAACGCACTGAACTATGACAAGCCAGCGATGCCAGTGTTGCTTTCCTCAACGTTTCTTCATCTTTCCATCGGTCATCCTCAAAAGCATCGAACAAATCTTCGATTGCTGCTTGGGCATCGATATCCCTCATCCACACCGGAAGCTGACGGACGATCATCTGCGACTGAGAAAATAACTCCAATTCTATGCTTACAGTCTGAAACATCTCTGCAATTTCCTCATATCTCATCAATGCTTTTTTTCTGCCTTCGATGATGACAGGAATCAGAAGCGGCTGTAATGTTCGATCTCCTTGCAGCATTTGCTTTTGAAAATGCTCATACCGGATTCGTTCCATGGCGGCATGCTGATCCAAGATATACAAACCGGATTCGGCTTGTGCCAAGATATACTTTTGGTGCATCTGAGCTAAGGCGGTCATATCTTTAAATACATTTGCCGATGAAGCAGCCAGGGAAATCGATTCGAACTGAGGGGCATCTTCCTTATGAAATTCATGATATTTGGATGCTTCTTCGGATACAGTCCGCGCTTGCTCATTTAGCTGAGGGAAAAACGATAAGATATCCGTGCCAGCCGGTTGAAGCGTCTGATCACGGATTTCAGCAGGACTCATATGCTGTCTTAGTACATCCGAAATCACTTCCGTTACAAATAGCTCTGCTTGCTGTTCTTTTGATAAACGTATCTCCCACTTTGAGGGGTGTACGTTGACATCCACCAGCTGATGATCCATAGATAAATTCAAAATCACGATCGGATATCGATCATCCGCAAGATATGGTTTGTATGCCTGTAATACTGCCCGTTGAAGACGGATAGAGCGAATCAGCCGCTGATTGGCAAACCAAGTCATATCGTTCCGAGATGCCCGTGATACATGAGGTAAAATTACAGCTCCGGACAAGGTAAAATCATAGCTCGATTTTGAAAACTCGATAACATGCTTTGCGACTTCTGTTCCATACTGACGGTAAATCACTTCTTTTAGTGATCCGCTGCCATTAGTTTGGATCACAGTTTTATGATCACACGTGAGTGTAAAAGCGATATGAGGATGGCATAACGAAAATTTCTCAACGACATCAACTATCAAAGCTGTTTCATACTGAACGCTTTTCATATGCTTTAGTCGCGCAGGTGTCTTCAAGAACAATCCTTCCACCGAGACTTGAGTGCCCGCCGGACAGGCATATGGAGCTACACTGATCAGTTTGCCATAGTGAATCTCAACACGGGTTGCCAAATCTTGATTATTTGTCAGACATACGACCCGAGATACCGCCGCAATGGATGGCAAAGCCTCTCCCCGAAAACCCAAAGTAGAAATCGACCACAGGTCTTGAGTTTCCTTGATTTTACTGGTCGAGTGACGCTCAAATGCTTTGCTGGCATCCTGAGGATCCATACCGACACCATTATCGATAACGACGATCGACCCTAATCCGCCTTCAGTTACACGAATTTCAATCCTGTTCGCCTGAGCATCAAGAGCATTTTCAATCAATTCTTTTACTACACCCATGGGGCGTTCGACCACCTCACCGGCAGCAATCATATTGGTCAGATGATCATCAAGTTTCTGAATGATTCCCATCACTTGCCTCCTTTGGATTTCTCTTTAAGTTCATCAAGCAATGTCAATGCCTGAAGAGGCGTAATCGACTCAATTGAAATCGAATTCAGAATTCTTTGGATATCTTCCAAAGGTTTTGGGATATGAACGATTTCCACAACATCCATGGACTGTTGTACGACTCTTCGACGGCTTTCAAGCTGCTTCAGTAAATCTTTAGCCCTGACGATAACCGCATTGGGCAAATGAGCCAATCGAGCGACATTGATCCCATAGGACTTGTCCGCTTTCCCGCGCTTGACCCGGTATAAGAATGTGATGTCCTCATCTTTTTCGTATACTTGCACATACACATTGGATACCCCGGTCAATGAATCTGCCAACGCTGTCAGTTCATGATAGTGAGTTGAGAATATCGTTTTGGCTTTCGTAATCGTTGTGATGTATTCGATGATTGCCTGTGCCAAAGCCATACCGTCATATGTCGAAGTTCCTCTGCCGATTTCGTCAAACAGTATCAAAGATGATGCTGTTGCCTTTTGTAATGCTGTGTTCGCTTCATTCATCTCTACCATAAACGTAGATTTTCCGCCAAGAATATCATCACTGGCTCCCATTCGGGTAAAAATCCTGTCAAAAACGGGGAGTATAGCCTTTTTCGCCATGACAAAACAACCCATTTGAGCCATGATAGATGTAAGTGCAATCTGTCTCATATAGGTGCTCTTACCTCCCATGTTAGGGCCGGTAAGGATAAAAACGATATCTTCTTCTTTCATCTCAAGAGAATTGGATATCACATCATGTTTTAACTGTGATGATGCTAACAGCGGATGTTTGCCTTCATCAATGAAAATCGACCGGTCTTCGCTCCATTGAGGTAATACAAATCCGCTTTGACTGCTTATATCCGCCAAGGCGCAAAGTACGTCAATCTGAGCCGAAAACGATGCAATCACCTGGATTTTCGGAAGGAACACCGTAATCTCTTCGATCAATTCATTAAACAAATCTTCTTCAAGCCTGATGGCTCTTTCTTTGGCATGTAACAGCTCATCTTCCTTACTCTTCAACTCTTCACTGATATATCGTTCGCCGTTGGTCAGCGTTTGCTTTCGGATATATCCAAACTCATCTTTGACCAAGGGCATGTTCCCTTTAGAAACTTCAATATAGTATCCGAACACCCGATTGTAGCCGACTTTCAGATTTCTGATTCCGGTGCGCTCTTTTTCCCGATTCTCAAAATCCAACAGCCAGCGGTTACCTCCGGTCATGATATCACGGTAATAATCCAATTGTTCACTAAATCCATCGAGAAAGATTCCGCCCTCTTTTACGGTTGCCGGCACATCCTCGGATAAACGGTTTTCCAGCAGAGTAAGCAATCCTGTTAAAGGGTCGATTTTGCTAAGTTCTTGAAATGAATCCATATTTTCTAGTGCTTTTTGCATCGGTAATATCGGACGCAATGAGCGCATCAATCTGACCATATCTTGAGGAATCGCACTTTTAAAAGCGATTTTTGCGCAGATCCGCTGAAGATCGTAGATTTCTCGGCAATATTGAATCAACCGATCTCTCAACATGAAATCTTTAACTAGGGTTAAAACCTGAGTCTGTCTCAGGGTGATTGCACTTTTACTTATCAACGGTTTTTCAATCCAGTTTTTCAAAAGACGGCTTCCCATAGCACTTTTGCATCGGTCGAGATAACTGAAAAGTGTCAGACTTTTGCCATTGGGCCTTAGCGGAGTGAGCAATTCCAAATTGGATATCGTCGAAAAGTCCAACTCGCAATACGACTGATTATCATCAATTTCAGCCCTCTGTAGGTGCGTTAAAGTCCGAAACTGAGTAGACTGGAGATAGTTTATTAGCCGGCCATAAGCAATACGCATCGACTCACGTTGCACATGATCAATTAACGGAAGATAGAAGTCTTCGATTTTCTGTTGATCACAAAAAGAAATCATCAGATTCGGAATTTCACGGATGCGTTTAATTACACGCTCCTGAATCTGAGAATGAAACACGATTTCCTTGATATTATTCTTTAAACAATATTGAATCAACTCAAAACGCGAATGCTCAATCCTTCGCAAAATGGTTTTTCCGCTGGCCATCTCACATGCGGCTATCGTATATCCTGTGATATCATCTTCAACTGCCGCAATATATATTTCGCTTTTTTCATCAGCGTTTTCATCCATGACCGTCCCGGGAGTAATGATCCTAATGACATCTCGCTTGACGATTCCTTTAGCCAAGGCAGGATCTTCCATTTGTTCGACAATGGCAACTTTGTATCCTCTGCCAATCAGTTTCTGGATATAGGGCGTTACCGCATGATGCGGAACTCCGCACATTGGTGCTTTCTGATCGTTTCCTGCCCCACGCGAAGTCAGCACCAAATCACACTCCAAAGAAACGAGCTTCGCATCCTCGTAAAACAACTCATAAAAGTCTCCCAGACGATAGAACAACAATGCATCAGGATAGTTCTTTTTGACATCAAAATACTGTTTCATCATTGGGGTAAGTTTTTCCATACGACACCTCAATCGTTCCTATTATATCACAAAAAAAGAGCGCTCCGAGAAGCGCTCTACTTGGGTTTCTGATTTGATTGTTCCAACATTTCCTCGGTAATAATTTCAAATGCCTGAGTATTATCCATCAACTGGCGTTGTTGCTCTCTCATTTTCTTCACTAAATCGCTTCGAAGCATAAAGGAGCAAGATCCGAAAGCCATAGAATAACCTGCCCTTGTTTCAACGATTTTATATAAGCCGGCCAGATGAACACGTTTGAAATCAACCAGTGATTTATCATAAGGTAAAATCGTTAAGCGGTTGGGTGATGAATGAGCCATTCTCATATTGTTTAGACCGCCGAATGCCTCGATGATGGCTTGTACTTGCTCTTCCTTTATACCGATATTCATGGCATCGACAGCGATTTTCCGATAATATAACCGTGTAATGAAGTAATAAAAGACAAACATAGCCAATCCGACAAAAAGAATGATGGAAAGACTGCGCTGCATCGTCGGATTACGCCAGAATATCGCTAAATCAATCAAACTGGCAGGGGTTGCGACCAGTTCAAAGCCAGAGTAAGTATAACCTACCGAAACACTGAATGCCTCGAAAGTTGCGAAAAGTAAGCCGGTCGTGAATAAGTGTATGACATATAGTAAAGGAGTAGCAACCAACATATAAATTTCTACGGGTAGCAATGTCCCAAACAAAATCGAGAGTATGATCGCAAACATCAGAAAGGAGAAGTAGCGTCTCTTATTGATTTTGTCCGTGAATGTCTGATATGCAGCAATCAAGAATGCCGGAATAGCAAAAATATTCAGCACGTAATAAGGTGTAATCAACCGGCCAAATCCAAGTGAGTATACACCGGCAGCGCGTTGTGCTGTCCAAACAGCAACATCGCCTACGTAGTTGTTTCCTAAAGAATCAATCCACGATCCGCCGAGAACACCGAACCAAAAGGGTTCCCGGATCAGCCGGCTCATATTCAGTGCCGCAAGGATGCGTTCTGCAATCCCGTAGAAGAAAAGATTCACCGGATTTGTAATATCAGAAGCAATGAATCGGAAAATGAAATCCATAATAGTCATTAAAAATGGCCACAAATAACTGATGCCGATCCCACCAAGAATACTGAAAAGAATGACTTCGATTGCCGCCCATGTATCTTTGTCCACAAACGGAAGTAATCCATGATCTGTCGCTTTTCGGCTGCGATGATAACAAATCCGAGTCACATTGATGAGGTAAATCGCGGAAATGATTCCGGTCTGAATCGGATAAATGATACCGCTCCCGGGCAGGAAAATATCCGCCAAGTCAACGGAAATTCCCAATACAGGGTAATAGGCTGAGGGTTGTAATTTCCCTAAAGAGAAGAACATTGTGGTAATATGTAAAGCGACATAGCCGACAATCCCAATGTAAACAGGCACGGAGTCTTCATATCGCTTGGATAAAGCTTTTATCAATACTAAAAGCGGAAACAGGATGATCATCATTCCGCCGAAGTATCGCATCAACTCGGCAAATGTCAAAATCCAACGATTGTCGATAGAAACGAGCGTTGCAAGGTTAGGATTCAAAAGCAATCCACCCAAACCCATAAAAATTGTCGAAACAAACAGGGTTTTCAGGGGGAATTGTACGATTTCAAGAAAAGAATGCCATCTCCGCATACAATCACCTCGGATTCTATGATACCATTATATTTAATTATACACAACGAATGAAACAAATCACCAAGGAGTATTGCAGTGACGATTCAAAAACAGGGAAAAACCAAGAAATCCTTCAAACTTGATATAACATTGACCACCCTGCTGTTAACCATGGCAGCTTTTAGCATTATCGCAATTCAAGGAGCCATCCCTTTGACCGCCAGCGCAGTGAATGGTCAAGATATACTGTTTAAACAGGTAATATGGTTCATTCTTGGATTCTTATTGCTTGCAGGATTACTTTTCTTTGGTATTGACCGTTTATTTACCGGGGTTAGGGTGTTTTACTGGATATTGATGTTCTTGTTGCTATTGCTTTTTTTGGATCGTTTCATTGATTTGCCTTTTATCCGTCCGCTAAATGGTACCCGAGCCTGGATTATTTTGCCTGGGATAGGTACTTTACAGCCCAGTGAGTTTATGAAAATCGTTTTGATCATAATCACAGCCAATGTCGTTGATGCTCACAATCGCAATCGTACGATCATCAGTTTTAAAACGGATTTGATTTTGTTTTTCAATGTTGCGAAATATGTCGTACCTCCGCTGTTGCTTATCGTATTACAGCCGGACACAGGAATCCCGATCGTCATTATTGTTACGATTTTGGTAATGTTGTCAATATCCGGAATCAAGTATCATTGGATACTGGGCGGATTTGTATTTTTGGTCGTTGTATTTGGCGGAGCTATTTACTTATACCAGACATCCCCTGAGACCTTAGCCTCGATTCTGGGAAACTCATACCGTCTTAATCGGTTTCACGGATGGTTAGCAACGGAGAGGTATATTTACACTTGGGGGAATCAGCTATACACAGCTATGTTAGCCATTGGTTCTGCGGGATGGACCGGACACGGCAATGAAACCTTGTTAATTACTTTACTGGAACCACAAAATGACTTTATATTTGCGGTCATCGGTAAAAACTATGGTTTCATCGGTACGGCTACGGTACTTCTCGTCAATCTTCTTTTGGATCTGAAGCTGCTCACTATTGCTATTGCCTATGAACACCCGCGGGAACGGTATATGGTTGCCGGATTGCTTGGTATGTTGGTGTTTCAGCAGTTTCAAAATATGGGAATGGTCGTAGGATTGCTTCCGATCACCGGCATCACTCTTCCAATGATATCCGCCGGCGGCTCCTCACTTCTTTCTTATATGATCCCTTTAGCCATTGTTTATCATATGAGCAATGAGATCAAAAATAAAACCATTCACTAAAAAACCCTACGAGAGGGTCAGTATAAGTTATTCAACCGTTTGATGTATGAGGTGGGCCGATACCGTGCAAAGCGGGCGGCCTTTTTACATAATCGAAACTCGATGGCATCCACTCCATCCAAACGGACATGTAAATGGTCATAACAAAGGATTGAGTCATAGTATGACTTGCTTTCAAAACGAATCATATGTTCTTCGGGAATAACCAGAGATGTCGATAATGAACGGGAAAGCTTATGATGAATCCCGGCGACCTCGGTTAGTTGCATAGCGCGGATCGAGGGCAGCAGCACAGCACCGCGTAATGAACGGTTATATGCAGTTGAACCGATTTGAGTGCTTATACACAGGCCATTGCCGCGAAATGTCTCTAAATATTCCTCATCGATCCAAACATCAATGCTTTGTGTCTTGATAATATTCTCTACTCTTGCCTCATTGATCGCATATAACACTTCGAACTGATCGCCATTGAAACGCTTTACTTCAAGCAACTGAACCTCTTCGGTTGTTGGTTGTCCGAAAATCAAATCATTCAATAATGTATCGAGTTCACTTTCTTCATAATCAGTAAAAAATCCGAGAGTTCCGGTATGAATGCCTACAAACAAGACATCTTCGATCTGAGGCATAAACTGATGTAAGGCATGCAACATCGTACCGTCACCACCGACGCTGATTACGATTTGCGGCGTTAAGTGATCAAGTATCTTATTATGCAATACCAAATGATCGGTGATTTTTTTGCCAAGTGACTCCGAAAGTGCGTCCTCACGGGTCACAACTGTAAATCGTTCCATGGCAATCACTTCCTTTTCATATGTCTCTATTGTATCATAACGTTAGGGGGTTGAGAACATGAAGGAAAACTTAGAGATTGAACTGAAATGTCTGTTAAATGAAGACCAATTTGAGTGCATCTTACATAAATTGCATTTTTCATTACCTGTGCTTCAAATCAACACATACTACGATACCGAAGACAGCGAATTACAGAAGAGGTTATGGATGTGCCGGATACGTGAAGCAAAAGGGAAATATGAATTTACATTGAAGACACCGGCTGCTTTAGGATTGAATGAGTTTGAATGCTTAATTGAAAGTCACAATATTCATGATGCTAAAATTGTTGATTTCTTTGAGAAATCAGATATCTTTGCTCCGCTTATTCCGATAGGTGTTACTAAAACCTATCGCAGAAAGTACTCAGATGAATATGGGGAATGGTGCCTTGATGAAAATGATTTCGACGGGCTTGTTGATTACGAGATAGAGTATGAACTGTCAGGCAATCGTGAACAAGCCGAAGCTCGATTTATATCCTTACTTAAGTCTTGCGGCATTGAATACCAACAGGCAAAAACGAAATTTGAACGCATGTTGACATATAAAAAGATCGTTGAATAACGATCTTTCAGACTGTCGACAAAGTAAGTCGGCAGTTTTTTTGTATTTTGAACACGAAGAACCTGATGATAAAATAGAAGTATCAAGAGGGCTCGCTAATGATAACGAAAACGAACCAA
>JAVBWK010000003.1:0-167542 GCA_036677505.1 Erysipelotrichaceae bacterium | reverse complement strand
ACTCCTGCAATACGTGCCATGTGTGTGTTTCCTCCTAGTTTCCTTGACGTTGTTTGTGTTTAGGGTTTTCACAAATAATCATTACGCGTCCGTTACGCTTAATGACACGGCATTTATCGCATATGGGTTTGACTGATGGTCTTACTTTCATGCGTGTCCCTCCTATAGACTATTTATGTCTGAATGTAATGCGCCCACGTGTTAAATCGTAAGGCGAAATCTCAACGGTCACACGGTCACCTGGTAAAATGCGGATGTAATGCATGCGGATTTTACCAGAAACGTGGGCTAGTATTTCGTGCCCGTTAGCTAACTTCACCTTAAACATAGCGGATGGCAACGTTTCTTCAACGATTCCATCGATCTCAATGACATCTTGTTTTCCCATATAGGCAAATTCCTCCTTTGATCATAGGGTTGTAAGTATTTCGTACCCTTGCGCAGTAATCACAATGGTATGCTCATAATGCGCCGCCAATGAACCGTCTTTGGTCTTGACCGTCCAGTCATCAGCAAGCACTCTTGTAAATGGCTTCCCCCGATGGACCATCGGTTCAATGGCCAGGGTCATGCCTTCCTTTAATACAACGCCTCGTCCCGCCTGTCCGAAATTGGGAATGGATGGTTCCTCATGCAATGAAGATCCGATTCCGTGTCCGGCATATTCAAGCGGAACGCTGTATCCAAACGAGAAGACGTATTCGCCGATCGCATTGGATATATCGCCGAGGCGATTTCCGGGCTTTGCCTTGGCTAATCCGATAAACAGTGACTCCTTCGTCACTTCCATCAGATGAGCAGCTTCCTTAGAAACATCCCCGACCGCATAGGTCCAGGCACTGTCTCCATGGTAGCCTTTATAACAGGCACCGATATCGATTGAGATGATATCTCCGCTTTTGAGCACTGTTTCATCGGGGATCCCGTGAACCAGAGTATCGTTGATCGAAGCACAGATCGAAGCAGGAAAACCGCCATACCCCTTGAAAGAAGGGATTGCATCATGATCGCGGATGACCTTCTCTACGATTTCATCCAGTTTCTTCGTAGTGATCCCCGCCACAATATATTTGGCAACTTCCTGATGGGCCAGGGCAACAATTCTGCCGGCCTGACGCATCAGCTCGATTTCTCTGATAGATTTGCTTGAAATCATCGAACATTCTCCAGTGCTTTACGAATGTCCTGCCACACCTCATCAATTTCTTGGGTGGCATCGATATATTGTACCAAACCTTCGGCCGCATAATGGTCGAGTACCGGCTTGGTCAGTAAGACGTGCTCTCTGAGCCGAACGGTCAGCTGTTCGAGCGTGTCATCACTGCGATGTTGCAAGCGACCGCCGCACTCATCACAAATTCCTTCCACTTTGGATGGCTGAAACTTGATGTGATAGATGGTCTTGCAGTTTTCACAAACGCGACGACCGGTCACCCGGGCCGAAAGAACGTCAATCTCAACCGACATGTTCAACACGATCTGAATCGGTTTGTCGATGGAAATTGCAATTTCCTCTAAGGCAAGCGCTTGTGCCAAGGTTCTGGGAAATCCGTCGAGCAGATATCCCTTCTTACAGTCATCTCGCAGCAGCCGTTCACGAATCATGTCAATGGTGACCTGATCGGGAACGAGCATGCCGTGATTGATGTAATGTTGTGCCAGTCTTCCTAATTCAGTGCCTTCAGCAATCGCCTCACGAAACATATTGCCCGTCGAAATGTGGGGAACATCGTATGTCTCCACGATTTTCTTGGCCATCGTTCCTTTCCCGCTGCCGGCCGCACCCATAATCAGTATATTCATGGCTGCTCCTTTCTATCGCGAATTGAATCCGCGATAAGATTTTTGCGTCAACTTTCCTTGTAAGTCTTTCATGGTTTCCATTGCAACGCCCACAACGATGATAATACCGGTTCCTCCGACCGAAACGGAGTTCGGCAGATTTGAAATCATCGGTAATACATAGGGAAGCGCAGCAATAAACGCCAAGAATAAAGCTCCTAAAACAGTAATGCGATTCAATACTTTTCCTAAGTATTCCTTTGTTTCCGTACCCGGACGGATGCCCGGAATGTATGTGCCTGACTTATTCAGATTTTCCGAAATCTTCTCCGGATCGACCTGCAATCCGGTATAGAAGAAGGTAAACAGAATGATCAGCACGACATAAATCGAAAGACCCAACGGCTGTTGGAAATTCAGGATATTGGAAAGCGTTGAATAGAAATCCCCTTGCGGGAAGAAACTTAATACCGTCACCGGTGCCGTCATGACCGCAGATGCGAAGATGACCGGAATTACGCTTGCCGAGTTGATCTTCAACGGCAAGTAAGTAATATCGCTTTTCCCCTGACGCATCGAAGACGATGTGTACTGGATCGGAATCTTACGTACAGCATTGGACATAAAGATGACCAGAATGATGATAGCTAAGTACATCGCTACAAATAGGCCGAAGTTCAATACGCCGGCAAACAGAGCAGCATTGCTGCTGGTATCGACCAACGATTGAAATGCCTGAGAGAAACGGAATGGGATATTTGACACGATGCCGCCGAAGATGATCATCGAGACACCGTTACCAATACCGTGAACAGAAATGCGGTCTGCCAACCAAAGCAAGAACATCGTACCGGCAGTAAGGACGATCGATACATAGAAATATACCGCCAAAGAATCATTGACTAAAATGCCATAGGAAATATCAAATGCATAAGTCATGGTAAAGGACTGAAGAAAGGCAAGCACTACGGCTAAATAGCGCGTGATCTTATCCATCTTCATTTTTCCTTGTGCACCCGACTTGGCCATTTCGGTCAATTGCGGTACTACATCCATGGCTAACAGCTGAATGATAATGGATGCCGTAATATACGGACCGACACCCATGGCTAAGACGGAGAATTCTTGGAGTGCCCCACCGCCCAACAGGTTCATCATACCTAAGATGGAATCATCAGAGATCCCAGCTAACAACTTCCCGGTATCAACCATCGGAGCCGGTATACCGGCACCCAAACGGAATACAAACATTATCGCTAATGTAAAAAGGATGCGGTTGCGGATGTCTCGGTTTTTAAATAAGTCGATGAACATTTTGATCATGCTCAAATTACCTCAACTTTTCCGCCTGCCTGCTCAATCACTTCCACTGCGCTCTTCGAGAACTTGTTTGCTTTTACAGTTAATTTTTTCTCTAAAGTGCCACCACCCAAGATCTTGACGCCATCGAGTTCTTGGCGAACCAAACCGACAGCTTTCAACAGTTCGATGGTAACAACGGTATCATTTTCAAACGCATTCAATGCTTCCACATTGATGACGGAATATTCAACGCGTGTGAAATTGGTGAATCCGCGTTTCGAAATACGGCGGAATAACGGTGTTTGACCACCCTCAAAACCTAAAGGTACGCCACCACCGGAACGGGCATTTTGACCTTTGTGACCTTTGCCGGCAGTTTTACCTTGCCCGGAACCTTGGCCGCGGCCTAAACGTTTACGATCCTTGCGGGACCCCTCGGTATATTGTAATTCATGTAATTTCATTTTCGCACCCTCCTGTTAACCGCGAATTTCTTCGGGTTTCTTGTCACGAAGTTTTGCTACTTTTTCAAGTGTTGTCAGCTCGCCTAACGCTGTCACGGTTGCACGGACCATGTTGATCGGTGTACGGGAACCTATGCTTTTGGACAAGACATCAGTGATACCGGCCAACTCCAATACGGCACGAACCGAACCGCCGGCGATAACTCCGGTACCTTCACTGGCAGGACGAAGGAATACTTCGCCGGCACCGTAACGGCCCGTGATTGCATGCGGGATCGTCGTTCCGTTAACGATCGGAACACGGATCAGATTTTTCTTGGCATCTTCAATTGCCTTTTTGATAGCATCAGGTACTTCATTGGCTTTGCCGGTACCGAAACCGACACGGCCTTTTTTGTCACCAACAACGACCAAAGCAGCGAAGCGGAAACGGCGTCCGCCCTTAACGACTTTTGTTACACGGTTGATGACGACAACGCGCTCTTCAAATTCTTTTTCGCGCTCTCTGTCTACTCTTCTTGGTTTGCGTTCCATTGTTTAGCCCTCCTAGAAATTCAGTCCGGCTTCTCTGGCTGATTCAGCCAGCGCCTTGACACGACCGTGATACAAATAACCGCCGCGATCGAACACAACACTGCTAATATTCGCTTTCAATGCACGAGCCGCAACTTCAGCCCCGACAGCTTTCGCTGCTTCGATATTGCCTCCGTTGGCAAGCTTCATTTCGACACTTGAAGCCGAAACCAAAGTTACCCCTTTGACATCATCAATGACCTGAACTGCAATGTTCGCATTGGAACGGAAGACACATAAACGTGGGCGCTCAGCAGTACCGCTGACTTTCGTACGAACGCGCTTATGACGACGAATTCTTTCTTCGTTTTTAGAAACTTTCTTAAGCATAGTTCAATATCTCCTTTCCCACTATTTCTTACCAGCCGTCTTGCCTTCTTTGCGACGGATGATTTCATTCTTATACTTGATACCTTTTCCAAGATACGGTTCAGGTGCGCGTACGGCACGAATATTCGCAGCCCACTCACCGACACGTTGCTTGTCGATACCATCGACCGATATTTCGGTCGGTTTTGCGACGGTGATATTGACTCCCGGTTCCAAAACAAATTCAACCGGATGAGAATAACCGACGTTCAATACTAATTTGCCTCCGTTTAAGGCTGCGCGATAACCGATACCGACCAACTCCAATTGGCGGACAAATCCTTTGGTAACCCCTTCGATCATGTTATTCAGCAATGCGCGGGTTGTACCGTGCAGTTGCTTGATATGCTTCTGATCATTCGGACGGGCTACGGTCAGGATACCTTCGTTGATCGCAATAGCCAATTCCGGACTAAATTGACGGGTCAATGTACCTTTCGGTCCTTTGACCGTCACTTCATTCGCAGCGCTGATCGTGACTTCGACACCGCTGGGAATGGTAATCGCTTTATTACCGATACGTGACATGATTTAGCTCCTTACCAAACATAGGCGACAACTTCGCCACCGACATGTTTCTTTCTGGCATCCTTATCTGTCAGAAGACCTGAAGATGTGGAAATGATGGCGATGCCTAAACCATTCAATACACGAGGCAGTTTATCGACTTCGGCATATACACGCAGCCCCGGTTTGGAAATGCGCTTAATACCGCTGATGACTTTCTCATTGTTCGGACCGTATTTCAAGGTGACGGTAAGAGTTTTCTTGACATCGCCACTGACACTGAAATCCGTAATGAAACCTTCTTGTTTCAAAATCTTAGCGATTTCTACTTTTTCTCTGCTTGCCGGAATGTCGACAACTTCGTGACGTGCCTGAACAGCGTTACGAATTCTTGTCAGCATATCAGCAATCGGATCTGTAATATTCATCATGACTGGTTCCTCCTTCCGTCGTTCTACCAGCTTGCCTTTTTGACACCCGGGATTTGGCCTTTGTAAGCCAACTCACGGAAGCAAATACGGCATAACTGGAATTTTTGCAATACGGCATGCGGACGACCGCAGCGCTCACAACGGGTATACTCGCGAACTTGGAATTTTTGAGGACGTTGCTGCTTATTGATCATTGATTTTTTTGCCATGTTTCAGTCCTCCTACTTCTTCTCAAACGGCATGCCCATCAGCTGCAGCAATGCACGTGCTTCTTCATCCGTGTTAGCGCTGGTAACGATAACGATATCCATACCGCGTACACGATTGACCTTATCATAATTGATTTCCGGGAAAATCAACTGCTCCTTGACACCCAAGGTATAGTTGCCGCGACCATCGAAGGCACTGGAACTTACACCACGGAAATCGCGGACACGCGGTAAACCGATGTTGACCAGTTTATCGAAGAATGAGTACATTCTTTCGCCACGCAACGTAACCTTACATCCGATTGACATACCTTCGCGTAATTTGAAGTTCGCAACGGATTTCTTGGCTTTGGTGATGACCGGTTTTTGACCGGCGATCTGAGTCAGTTCGGCAACGGCTTCTTCCAATGCTTTCGGATTGGCAATAGCATCACCCACACCCATGTTGATTACGATTTTTAAGACTTTCGGAGCTTGCATAACCGAACTGTAGTCGAATTTCTTGACTAATGCCGGTACAACCTCCGTCTTATATTTTTCATTCAGACGGTTCATCGTTTTGCTTCCTCCTTTACTTCACTGCGACACCGGTCTTTTTATAGACACGGGTCTTTTTGCCTTTGATTTCCTTAAATCCGACGCGGCTGACTTTTTTGCTCTTTGCATCGTACAACATGACGTTGGACACATGGATCGGAGCTTCTTTTTCAACGATGCCACCATCCGGATTGGCTTGGGTCGGCTTTAAATGTTTCTTAGCTAAATTAACACCCTCGACGATGACTTTTTCGTCTTTCGGGAAAACGGCTGTGACTTCGCCGATAACACCTTTGCTAGCACCGGTAATGACTTTTACCTTATCGCCTTTTTTGATTTTCATTGATGTCACCTCCTATAACACTTCCGGAGCCAAAGATACGATTTTCATGAAATCTTTGTCACGGAGTTCTCTTGCCACAGGTCCGAAGATACGGGTTCCTTTTGGCGTATTGTCTTCTTTGATGATGACGACCGCATTGTCATCGAATTTGATGTAAGAACCGTTTTCGCGACGTACACCATATTTAGTGCGCACGACAACAGCCTTGACGACATCGCCCTTTTTCACGGTTCCGCCCGCAGTAGCTTCCTTGACGGTACATACGACGATGTCACCGATATTGGATGTGCGACGGCGGCTTCCGCCCAAACAGCGAATGACTAACACTTCTTTGGCACCGGTATTGTCGGCTACCCGGCATCTGGTTTCGTTTTGAATCATAACTAGCCCTCCACCTAAAGAATGACGGCTTTTTCGACGATTTTAACGATGCGGAAACGTTTGGTTGCGGATAACGGACGTGTTTCCATGATTTCAACGATATCGTTGACTTTTGCTTCGTTTAACTCATCATGAGCCTTGAATTTCTTTGAATATTTAACACGCTTACCATACAACGGATGTCTTTTGGATGTAGTGACTTCGACGACGACCGTCTTATCCATCACATCGGAGACAACTTTACCGCGGTAAACTTTGCGATTCGATCTTTCCATATTAGTGACCTCCTATTGTTGACCACTAAGCGAACGCTCAGTGATTACCGTTTTAATACGCGCAATGGTTTTGCGTACTGTCTTAATGCGGGCGGAGTTGGACAATTGGCCGGTTGCTTGCTGAAAGCGCAGGTTAAATAATTCCTCTTTCAAAGAATCGATTTCCTGAAGCAATTCGACATTGCTTTTTTCGCGTATTTCTTTTACCAACATGCTTATTCCTCCTCGCCTTTACGGACAAACTTCGTTTTGATCGGAAGTTTATGAGATGCCAAGCGGAAAGCTTCTTTCGCTACGGCTTCTTCAACACCGCCGATTTCAAACAGGACACGTCCGGGCTGAATAACGGCGACCCAACCTTCCGGAGCACCTTTACCTGAACCCATCCGCACTTCCAGCGGTTTTCTTGTGATTGCCATATGCGGGAAAATCTTGATCCACACTTGGCCGCCACGCTTCATATAACGAGTCATCGCGATACGCGCAGACTCGATCTGACGGTTGCTTACATAAGCACCCGACTCAGCAACTAATCCATATTCACCAAAAACGACTTCACGACCGGCTTTTGAACGCCCTTCATGACTTACGCGGTGAGGTCTTCTGTATTTCGTTCGATTCGGCATTAACATGATTAATTACCTCCTTCAACGTTTTTATCGGAAGCTGCACCGGCATCTCTGGTATTACCGCGCGGACGGCGATCCGGACGTCCTTTGTCCGGACGGCGTCTTTGACGTTCGTTCGGATTGAACTTCGGAGCTTCCGGCTCGGTGACCATTTGACCTGGTAACACTTCGCCACGGCAAATCCAGACTTTTACGCCCAGACGACCGTAAGTCGTGTGCGCTTCTGCGATAGCAAAATCGATATCCGAACGTAAGGTATGCAACGGTACGATCCCTTCAGCATAACCTTCGCTGCGCGCGATATCATTGCCGCCCAAACGACCGGAAACCATGGTCTTAATACCTTTGGCTCCTGCACGCATCGTTTTTTGGATGGCTTTCTTTTGTGCGGTTCTGAATGATGCACGTTGCTCAAGCTGCTCAGCAATTGAACGAGCGACCAAGTAGGCATCCAGATCCGGATTGGCAATTTCAACCACACGGATGTGGACGGACTTGCCAGCGGTCATTTTTTCGATTTTCTTCTTCAGGTTTTCGGCGTTCTCACCATTGTTACCGATAACCATGCCCGGACGAGCTGTACGAATGATCAGTTCGACACGGTTTTTGGAACGTTCGATTTCAACACGGGATACACCGGCTCCTTTGAGCGTCTCGAAAATAAACTCACGGACTTTAACATCTTCAATTAACAGGTTGCCGAATTCTTTTTCAGCAAACCATCTTGCTTCCCAATCACGGATGACGCCGATACGCAATCCGACAGGACTTACTTTTTGACCCATAGTACTTCCTCCTATTCGCGTTCAGCCACGATGACAGTGATGTGACTGGTGCGTTTGAATATTGATGCGGCAGAACCTTTGGCTCTCGGCATAAACCGTTTTAACACGACGCCTTCATCTGCATAGCAGGCTTTCACGTACAACTTCTCTTCATTTAACTGATGATTGTTGACCGCATTGGCCACAGCAGACTTCAGGACTCTGTCTGTTGCTTTCGCTGAGGAGTTCGGTGTGAACTTCAGGATTGCAGCAGCTTCCTTGATATCTTTTCCTCTGATTAAATCTAATGCCAGACGTGCTTTGCGAGGAGTCACACGAATGGTCTTAGCAGTTGCTTTAACGTCCATGGTATCCTCCTTACTTCGCTTTCTTGTCATCGCCATGACCGCCATACTTGCGGGTCGGGACGAATTCGCCTAACTTATGACCAACCATATCCTCGGTTACAAATACCGGAACATGTTCTTTACCGTTATAAACCGCAAAGGTATGTTCAACGAACTGAGGGAAAATGGTCGAACGGCGGGACCAGGTTTTAATAACTTCTTTTTTGCCTTTCGCATTCAGGACTTCAACCTTTTTTAACAGGTAGTCATCACAGAACGGACCTTTTTTCAAACTACGACTCATGTCTGTTTCCTTCCTTTCGTCTACTTAGCTTTACGTCCGCGAACGATCAGTTTCGAAGACGCTGCTTTTTTCTTACGGGTTTTAACACCTAAGGCTTTTTTGCCCCACGGTGTCAACGGAGCTTTACGTCCGATACCGGTACGGCCTTCACCACCGCCATGGGGGTGATCGACCGGGTTCATTGCCGAACCGCGTACGGTCGGGCGTTCGCCCATCCAACGGGTACGACCGGCTTTACCGATATTGACCAGGTTGTGATCTTCATTACCGACGGCACCGATCGTTGCACGGCACACCGACAAGAGCTTGCGCACTTCACCGGAACCCAAACGGACGATGACATAACGGCCTTCAGAACCCAGAATCTGGGCGGATACACCGGCAGAACGAGCCAACTGGCCGCCCTTGCCCGGTTTCAATTCGATATTGTGAATGACGGTACCTTCAGGCATCTGACCCATTTCCAGGGCATTACCTACTTTGATATCCGCATTGGGACCGCTGTACACGGTTGTTCCGACAGTCAGTCCTTTCGGCGCTAAGATATAGCGTTTCTCACCATCCGCATAGTTTAACAATGCGATGTTGGCAGAACGGTTCGGATCGTACTCGATCGTTGCTACTTTTGCAGGTATGTTGTCTTTGTCTCTTTTAAAGTCAATGACGCGGTACATACGTTTATGGCCGCCGCCTTGATGACGGGTAGTGATACGACCTAAATTATTGCGACCGCCATTACTTTTCAGCGGTTCTAACAGGGAACGCTCGGGCTCATTACGTTGAGTCAACTCAGTATTCGCCAGAGTAGTCATTCCGCGACGACCGTTACCGGTCGGTTTATAAGCTTTTATCGCCATGGGAAATTTTCCTCCTTACGCATTTTTTCCGGAAATAGCGTTTTCTTCCGATATGTGACCAGCAACTAGAATAAGTTGATGGTTTGTCCTTGTGCCAGCTTTACGATAGCTTTGCGGACGGCGTTGGTCTTACCAACGTATTTGCCCATTCTCTTGTCTTTCGGACGTACATTGAGAATGTTGACTTGTTCAACTTTGACGTTGAAGATGGCTTCGATCGCTTGGCGAACTTGAGTTTTGTTTGTTCCCTTGGCAACTTCGAAGGTGAATTTGTTATCGGTTTCCGTCAGTTTCATCGACTTTTCAGTGATGATCGGACGAATGATAATGTCTCTTGGGTTACTCATTAGGCAAGTACCTCCCCGGCATATTTGGCTGCGGCTTCCGTAAAGACCAATACATCGGCATTGCTGATGTCAAATACGTTTAAGCCTTCAACCGAAAGCAGCATAACATTCGGCAGGTTGCGCAATGACAGGAATGCGTTGTCGAACTCTTCTTCAGCCGAAACAACGAACATCGTTTTGTTTTCTAATTTCAAGGCATCCATCACTTTGATGAAATCCTTGGTTTTCGGAGCAGCGAACTCAAGATGGCTGATGACCAGCATGGCGCTATCCAAAACTTTCTGAGATAATGCGGACTTCAGTGCCAAACGGCGGACTTTGCGGTTGAGCTTGTAAGCGTAACTGCGCGGAGTCGGACCGAACACAATACCGCCGCCTCTCCATTGCGGAGAGCGGATAGAACCTTGACGCGCACGTCCGGTTCCTTTTTGACGCCACGGCTTGCGGCCGCCGCCTCTGACTTCACGACGGTTTTTAACATCGTGAGTGCCTTGACGAAGGGAAGCGCGTTGCATGACTACGGCATCGAAAATCGCCTGTTTGTTGACTTCGATTCCGAAGACTTCCGCAGCAAGTTCGATTTCACCTACCGGCTTACCTTCAAGGTTAAGTACATTTAACTTCAACATTGATTACTCCTCCTTAGCTGCAGCGAGATCCACTAATTTCTTTGCGGTTGTCGGTGTAATCTTCTTGGTAGCAGATTTAATGACAACAAGACCTTTTCTTGGACCCGGGACATTGCCCTTGATTAATACATAGTTCTTTTCGGTGTCGACTTTGACGATTTCCAAGTTTTTATTGGTTGTCGTGTAGCCGCCCTCTTGACCGGCCATGATGCGTCCCTTATTGATGATCCCGTTGTTACGTCCGATCGTCGCTAAAGAACCGATACCTCTGTGATGGCCTGAACCGTGGGAAGAGGGACCCATCTTTTGGTTGTTACGAACGATAGCGCCCGTAAAACCTTTTCCTTTGGAAGTGCCTGTAACATCGACATAGTCACCCGCTGCGAAGACATCGGCTTTGACTTCCTGTCCGACTTCATAGTTGAACATTGCATTTCCGCGGATTTCACGGACATACTTCTTCGGAGCAGTCTGAACCTTGTTGGCATGACCGATTTCCGCTTTGGTAGCCCGTTGTGTCTTGACGTCTTCCAAGCCTAATTGGATAGCTTCATAACCGTCGGTTTCGACAGTTTTCTTTTGTAATACGACATTCGGCAATACTTCGACGACAGTTACCGGAATCAGGATACCTTCTTCGGTAAACACTTGTGTCATGCCTGCCTTACGACCTAAAATACCTTTCATAACGTTACCTCCATCGACTACAGCTTGATTTCGATGTCAACGCCGCTAGGCAACTCAAGACGGCTCAGTGCGTCAATCGTTTCTGCGGTCGGTCCGACGATCTCAATCAAACGTTTGTGTGTTCTCATTTCAAATTGCTCACGAGAATCTTTGTACTTGTGAACGGCTCTCAGTACGGTGATAATTTGTTTTTCGGTCGGCAACGGTACCGGGCCAACCACTTTCTTGGCACCGTGGTCATTAGCGGCAACAACGATCTTCTGTGCAGCCTGATCCAACGATCTGTGTTCATAAGCTTTTAAGCGAATGCGAATACTATTCTTTGCCATGGAATATCCTCCTGTTCTCTTGCGTCTATATCCATGATAGACTCCGCTCGATGCAAATTCCCCGGCTTCTCACTGTACCATGACAACGTCTTCCAGTGTGCCGGCAACCTCGCACGTCCATGCGGATGCCACAATATATTACTACAAAGCCCCTCCGAATGCAAGTTTTTTTTACAGTCAAAAGAAAAGCGTCATAAGACGCACAATATTTCCTTCAACTTATATAACCGAACATCCGGAAGATCCGAATTCAGTCTAGAATCTTGCTGCACCCAAATCGTCCTCATACCCGCATTCTTTGCTCCGACGATGTCCGATGCGATCGTATCTCCCACAAAAACAACCTCTGATGGCAGTACATTCATTTTCTCACACAACAACTCAAAGATCCGTACATCCGGTTTTGGCCACGGATGATCCCCGGCGACCATAACGATCTCAAACCAATTCAGATGCGGAAATGTGTTCAGTTTTCCGCGTTGGGATACCGAATCCCCATTGGTCAGAATAGCCAATCGATACTTCTTTGACAACTCATCGAGTACTTCGATGGCATCATCCATCAGTCTCATATATCCGGCCAACCGATCAACCCAACGATCCGTGATTACACTCCAAATCAAATCCAAATGGAAATATTCAATATAATAGTTGAAAAGAATCTCCTTATTCCCCATACCGTTGTTATCGAGAATCAGAAATTCTTCCATGAAACGGTCAAAATCATGATCTGATATCTTGCTTTTTGTATCTTCCTCAATCATATCGCGAATGCACTGGACAAAAGCTCCCTGACGATCGATCAGGGTATTATCCATATCAAAAACGACTACTTTCATATCTTTCATACAATCACCGAAACCAATATATCATAATTGCACTCAAAAATAAAACGAATGCCACGTTAACACACATCGGTTATAATAGTATTGAAAGGTGATCCTCTATGAATATTTATTCCATATTTGGGCTTAAAAAGGAAGCCATTTTACTTGACTCCCGACTGTATATCTTAAAGGCAATGTGTGCCATCAGTGCCGGATTTCTTTTAGGAAATGCTTTTTCCATTACCCGACTCGACATGATATCCGTATTGCTTGGGGTCATGTATAATTTGGAGGCAATCAATGTTTCCGGTGTCAAGGGCGGGATCAATCAGATGCTCGCATCGACCCTCGGTGCGTTTACGACCGGTGTTTTGGTATATCTGATGGGCTATAATGTCAACGTGCTTACAGTTGCGATCGGGATGGGTCTGACTCTGTATATCGCTCTGAAAATCGATTATCGGATGGTATCCCCGGTAGCAATCTTTACCAGCATTTATATGACCCAGTTTATTCAGCGTGACGTTGCCGGAAATCCCAGTGTTTTCCTTACGTTTCAGCTGAGGATCGCGGCACTGGGACTTGGCGTACTCATTGCCATTACCTTTAACTATTTATTTTCATTTCTGTATTATCGGCAGATCGGCAAACGCCGTCTGGAATTCGCGAAGCTTCAGAGTCTGATCGGTTTGGATAAGACACTTGCTGAATTATCCTCTGTAGAGACGGATCATCAGACAAACAACTCCCTTCTGGCCTTTGTTTTCAATGACATCGAAATGGTCAAAACCAATATCGAGTCGATGATGAAAGAGAACTGGCTGCCATTCAATCGCAATGAGAAAAAGAACCTTCATGTAATCTATGAAATCATCAAAAGCCTTAAAATCATCATGCACTTGGCCTATGACAGTAATTATGTACATGATCAACAAAAAATTTCAGTAAATCACAAGGATTTTAAAACGTTGTCATTGATCATAAATACGTTGCGTTCGATCGATTTCACCCGAAAAGAAAAGAAATCCTACGCCTTGATGGATGTCAGTCCGTCTGATAATGATCGGATCAGCGATAATATCCGCTTGATGACCCTTGAATTCAACAAAATTTTGAATCTGTCACAAACGATTCATTAGAAAGGACATATATGCCATATTTAGTTATCGGAAAAGATGTATCGGATGGAGGTCTGCGTCGCAAAGAACATCGCGCTGCCCATTTGGAGAATCTTCGTAAATTAAAAAGCGAAGGTAAAATCGCGGTTGCGGCAGGACTTTTAAGCGATGAAAATATGCTAGACGGATCCGCCACCTTCTTTACCGTCGATACCAAAGAAGAGGTGGAAGAGATGTTGAAAAGCGAACCCTATGTATTGGGAAATGTTTGGGAGACCATTGAAATCATCCCTTGTCTTATTCCGGATTTTCTTTTAAAGTAAACAAAACGGCTGAGCCGTTTTTACTTACAGTTTAAGGGGACTCTATGTCACGATTTAATTCAGCTCTAGCCTTTGTTTTTCTGATTATTCTTTATATGTTTGCACTGCTGATCGCAGCCGCTCGAACCAACATCATTTTAATGCCTGTCATATTGATATTATGTGTATCAGTATTTTTTTCAACCCATCGCCAGAATAAAACCACACCTTCAGATGTTACACTGCCGAACACTCTTATCCCATCCTTGGCAGTTGCCTTAGGTGCATTTTCCACTTTCTATTTGGTTAAATCCGGATTATCTGCTGTTTTAGCTTCCGGATTGATAGGAATATTGGGTTCGGTCTTGTTCAAACGCTATGAAGTTGAAATATTTACAGGATCATTTGTCGGTATGTCATCTGTCGTACTTTTTAACGATGTCGGACTGATGTTTGCCTCTTTAATTGCATACCTTGTCTATTTTTTCGGGAAAAAGGTGTTTGTCGGAATTGGTGGTAAACTTGGATCCTCGGCCTTTGCCGGAACCGTAATCACCGCTGTGCTGCTGGGCGTCAATCCGTTAATGCCGGACACAGTGTTTATCAACACCTCGCTGCCCGGATGGTTGATAAGTATCACATTGATTTCTGGATCTCTCGCATGTGTCATTACTTATTTGGTATCTAAACATTGGTTTAAGGGTTCAACGGTTATAGGATCCTCACTCATCGGGATTGTGGGATATTTCGGGTCATTGCTCTTAGGTTCTTTCGGGCCGTTATTCGCCGGGACGATTTATGCAGCGACTTTTGCGGGAATGAGTCAGGAAAAAGTACTGAAAAACCCGCGTTTCTTTGCGATTGCGGGTCTGATCACTTCTATATTATTTCTTTTGAGTTCCAACTATTTCCTCGGTCTGGGTGGTAAGATGGGATTGAGTGCCTTTATCGGCGTCATCGGCACATTACCGCTGATCAAAAAGGGTTAACGATGGATGTTCTCGAATTTGCTTAGCGCAATAGCATACGGATAAATTTTGCCAATCATTACGCCTGCCTCAATCGAAGGATCCTGTTCCATAAAAGCCTGTGCCTGCTCATCATCCGGCGCATTGAAAATGACAATGCCGAATGTATCTTTCAAGTCATTTTGAGTCCTGCCGGCCAAAATCATCCTTCCCATATGCATCTGATATTGCAAATACTCAAAGTGCTTATTGACAGCCTGTTCGTCTTCAGGTGTCCAGTGCTTCGGGTTATGTAATCGTTCGATCAACGTGATCGTATAGAGATATTGCATAATGCTCCTTTGTACAGAAAAAGCCGGTTGCCCGGCTTTTTACGATTTGTGAAAATTAAGCGATGATTTCGGTAACGTTACCGGCACCAACCGTACGTCCGCCTTCACGAATGGAGAACTTTGTTCCTTGTTCGACAGCGATCGGCGAGATCAGTTCAACGATCATTTCGATGTTGTCGCCAGGCATAACCATTTCAACGCCTTCCGGCAAATGGATAACACCTGTTACGTCCGTTGTACGGAAGTAGAATTGAGGACGGTAGTTCGATACAAACGGAGTATGACGTCCGCCTTCTTCTTTGCTCAATACGTAAACCTGAGCTTTGAAGTTGGTGTGCGGTTTAACGGAGTTGACTTTAGCCAATACTTGACCGCGTTCAACTTCATCACGGTTGACACCGCGCAGCAATGCGCCGATGTTATCGCCGGCTTGTGCGCTGTCCAACAGTTTGTGGAACATTTCGATACCGGTGACAACGGTCTTCTTCGTCGGACGGATACCGACGATTTCAACTTCTTCACCCAGTTTCAATGAACCGCGTTCTACACGACCGGTAGCAACCGTACCACGACCGGAGATCGTAAATACGTCTTCAACCGACATCAAGAACGGTTTGTCAGTTTCGCGGGTCGGGTTCGGGATGTAAGAATCAACTGCATCCATCAGTTCGCCGAGTTTTTCTTCCCATACCGGATCGCCTTCGCCACCCTTTAATGCAGAACCACGGATGACCGGAGCGTTGTCGCCGTCAAAGCCGTACTCAGACAATAATTCACGAACTTCCATTTCGACCAAGTCGATCAATTCTTCATCATCGACCATATCGCATTTGTTCAAGAACACGACCATATGCGGGATACCTACTTGGCGGCCCAACAGGATGTGTTCGCGGGTTTGCGGCATCGGTCCGTCCGTAGCAGCAACAACCAAGATAGCGCCGTCCATTTGAGCAGCACCGGTAATCATGTTTTTAATGTAGTCGGCATGGCCTGGGCAGTCAACGTGAGCATAGTGACGGTTGGCTGTCGAATATTCTACGTGAGCAGTATTGATAGTGATGCCGCGAGCTTTCTCTTCCGGTGCACCGTCGATTTGGTCATAAGCGACCTTTTGCGATGTACCTTTTTTCGAAAGGTAAGATGTGATAGCCGCTGTTAAAGTCGTTTTACCATGGTCAACGTGGCCGATGGTACCAATATTAACGTGCACTTTAGAACGGTCAAATTTTTGTTTTGCCATTGCAAATTTTCCTCCTGATTTCGTTATTTTTTAAAACCACTTATATTTTATGCTAAAAGCCTGTCAAAATCAATGATTAGTTATCTCTGACATTCTTCTTGGCAACCTTCTCACTGATGCTCTTAGGAACATCGGAATAGTGATCGAATTGCATCGAATAACTGCCGCGGCCCTGCGTAAACGAACGCAGATCCGTTGCATAACCAAACATTTCCGAAAGCGGAATGAATGCTGTAACAGCAACCGCATTGCCTCTTTCTTCCTGATCTTTAATCTGGCCGCGACGAGAGGAGATATCTCCCATGACGCTTCCCAGATACTCTGCCGGAGCTGTAACTTCGACATTCATAATCGGTTCCAACAGAACCGGATTACACTTTTTCGCGGCTTCTTTCAAAGCCATCGAACCGGCAACCTTAAACGCCATTTCCGAAGAGTCGACTTCATGATACGAACCGTCATAGAGGGTCGCCTTGATATCGATGATCGGATAACCGGCAATCAAACCGTTATTTAATGCGGCTTGAATGCCTTCCATCGTCGGTTTGACATATTCCTTCGGAACAGTTCCGCCAATGGTCGCATCTACGAATGTAAAGCCTTTCCCGGTTTCGTTGGGCTCAAATTTGACCTTAACGTGACCGTATTGACCGCGACCGCCGGACTGACGCACAAACTTACCTTCACAATCACCCAACTGACGGATGGTTTCGCGGTAAGCTACTTGCGGAGCGCCGATATTCGCCTCAACTTTAAATTCGCGTTTCATCCGATCGACTAAGATATCCAAATGCAACTCGCCCATACCGGCAATGATCGTCTGACCGGTTTCCGGATCGGTGTACGTTCTAAACGTCGGATCTTCTTCAGCTAACTTGCTTAAAGCCAGACCCATTTTGTCTTGATCGCCCTTCGATTTCGGCTCAATGGCCACATTGATGACCGGCTCAGGGAACTGCATGGATTCTAAAATGATCGGAAATTTCTCATCACACAGCGTATCGCCGGTGGTGGTGTCTTTCAAACCGACCGCCGCCGCAATATCTCCGGAATAGACTTCCGTGATTTCCTGACGGTGGTTGGCATGCATTTGCATCAGACGACCGAAGCGCTCGCGCTTATCTTTGGTCGCATTGAGAACATAAGAACCGGAAGTCGCTTTGCCTGAATATACACGGAAGTAACTCAGACGACCGACAAACGGGTCCGTCATGATCTTAAATGCCAATGCCGCAAACGGTTCTTCATCGCTCGAAGGACGCTCGACGACCTCGCCATTGGGAAGTACACCGGTAATATGGTCTACATCCACAGGTGACGGCAGATAGTCAACAACCGCATCCAACATCGCGGTAACACCTTTATTCTTATACGCCGCTCCGCAGAGAATCGGGAAGAACTCCCCGGTAATAACTGCTTTGCGGATGGCTGCTTTGATCTGATCGACTGAAGGCGTTTCACCTTCAAGAACCATCATCATCATATCCTCATCAAAATCCGCCAACATTTCGAACAGTTTTTCACGGTATTGAGCAACGGAATCCGCATACTCAGCCGGGATCTCTTTAATCAAATCCACCTTTTTCGAAACGTCTTGGAAGTAACGGGCTTTCATCTCGACGAGATCGATGATTCCGTCGAAATAATTTTCTACGCCGATCGGTAACTGAATCGGGGTAGCTTTGGCACCCAAACGGGTAACCAGCGAGCGGGCCGACATATAAAAGTCTGCACCGGTCGCATCCATCTTATTGACAAATACAATGCGCGGAACGTTGTATTTGGTTGCCTGACGCCAAACTGTCTCAGTTTGAGGTTCAACGCCTGACTTCGCATCCAATACCGCAACGGCACCATCGAGTACACGAAGTGATCGCTCAACTTCTACGGTAAAGTCTACGTGGCCCGGGGTATCAATGATGTTGATACGGTGATCATTCCATTGGGCTGTCGTAGCGGCAGAGGTAATCGTGATTCCACGCTCTTGCTCTTGCGCCATCCAGTCCATGGTTGCGGCACCGTCATGAACTTCACCGATCTTGTGTGTACGGCCTGTATAAAACAGGATCCGCTCGGTCGTTGTTGTTTTACCAGCGTCAATATGAGCCATAATCCCGATATTGCGCGTTTTTGCCAGTGAAAACTCACGTGCCATGTGTAGATTCTCCTTTCGTTGTAGCTCTCACTCTTACCAGCGGTAATGAGCGAATGCTTTGTTTGCTTCAGCCATTTTATGGGTATCATCGCGCTTCTTGACAGAAGAACCTGTTCCATTGGCTGCATCTAAAATCTCATTGGCTAAACGTTGTTCCATGGTTTTTTCATTACGCAAACGTGCATAATTGACCACCCAACGCAAACCTAACGTCAAACGACGTTCTTGGGTAACTTCGATCGGTACTTGGTAGTTGGACCCGCCGACACGGCGAACCTTCAACTCCAACATAGGCATAACATTGGCAAGCGCTTGCTCGAAGACTTCCATCGGCTGACGACCGGTTTTTTCCTCGATGATTTCAAACGCATTATACAAAATCGATTGTGCGACACCGCGTTTACCGTCAATCATGATTTTGTTGATCAAGCGTGTAACTAATTTCGAGTTGTAGATCGGATCGACCAATACATCACGCTTAGCTATATGTCCTTTTCTTGGCATATCGTAATCCTCCTTTCACAATTAACGGCTTATCTGCCTTTTTTGGCCGGTGCAGCAGCTTGACCCGGTTTCGGGCGTTTAGCTCCATACAACGAACGGCCTTGTTTACGGTTGTTGACTCCTGCGCAGTCCATCGTACCACGGATAATGTGGTAACGAACCCCCGGTAAATCCTTAACGCGTCCGCCACGAATCAGAACAACGCTGTGTTCCTGTAAGTTGTGGCCGATGCCCGGAATATATGCCGTAACTTCCATCCCATTGGACAAACGTACACGAGCATATTTACGAAGAGCTGAGTTCGGTTTTTTCGGTGTCATCGTACCGACACGAGTACAGACTCCGCGCTTTTGCGGCGAAGAAAGATCGGTCGATGTACGCAGCAAGGTATTCAAACCCTTATTCAAAGCCGGTGACTTCGACTTAGTAACCTTACTTGTACGTCCCTGACGAACTAACTGATTGATCGTTGGCATGCATAATCTCCTTTCACTTTTAGCACACACATCCTGGTGTGTCATAATCTTCAGAAAATTTAGTTTCCGTAGCAGGAAACTAATTTATCCATAAGCGTTAATATTTTACCTTTAATGAGGAGCAAAGTCAACACCCTGCTCCTCATTTATTCACTATTCTTCTGAACTGATCCGGGTCATTTCTTCCGGAAGCGAGATGAAATCTTCTTTATCTGCATTGCGCTCTTCACGATCCAGTTTGAATTCTGCGGCCAGCGCCATGATTTCCTCCGTCGATTCACGGTAGGTCTTGGCTCCTGTGCCTGCCGGGATCAGTTTACCGATGATGACATTTTCCTTTAATCCCATCAATGTATCAACTTTTCCTTTGATTGCCGCATCAGTCAAAACCTTCGTCGTTTCCTGGAAGGATGCTGCCGACAAGAACGAATCAGTCTCAACCGAAGCCTTCGAAATACCCAACAATGTCGGACCGAAAATAGCCGGGCGTTTGTTCGATAACAAGGCATTGCGGTTGATATTGGTGATTTGCGGCAAGGAAATCTGCATGCCCGCAGACAACGATGTATCCTGACCGTCAATGATCACAACTTTACGTAACATCTGACGGATCATGACTTCGATATGCTTATCGGAGATTTCAATCCCTTGCGATGCATAAACCTTCTTAACTTCTTTCAATATATACTTCTGAACTTCAGCAACACCAGCCACTTCAAGCAGCTCTTTCGGATTGACCTGACCTTCCGTCAGTTTATCTCCGGCCAGAACTTCAGAACCGACTTTCAGCCAAGAACGCTTGGTCTGAGTCATGTCGATTTCATGTTCGATGCTTTCCTTATCGTTAGAAACCACGATTTTCATGCGTCCGCCTGTCTCCGGTTCGATAATATCCGTAATGGTACCATCGATTTTCGACAAAACAGCCGCACTCTTGGGATGGCGCGCTTCAAACAATTCTTCAACGCGCGGCAAACCTTGGGTGATATCCTGACCTTCCGCAGCAGCGACACCACCGGTATGGAAGGTGCGCATCGTCAGCTGAGTGCCCGGTTCCCCAATGGACTGAGCAGCCATGATTCCCACAGCCTCGCCTACTTCAACGATTTTCCCGGTAGCCATGTTGCGACCGTAACAACGCTTACAAATACCATACGTCGAATCGCAAGTAAATACATTGCGAATATGCATTCTGCCGATACCGGCAGCAACGATCCGTCGTGCGGTCGCTTCATTGATAAACTCATCTTCTTCAATCAATACTTCTTTTGTAACCGGATCGATGACCGTTTCTTTCGAATAACGGCCGACCAAACGATCATACAATCCTTCGATCACCGAGTTGGTCTTACGATCAACGATTTCCTCGACTAAGTAGCCGCGATCGGTACCGCAATCCTCTTCGTTAATGATAACATCCTGAGCGACATCAACCAGACGACGGGTCAGATATCCGGATTCCGCTGTTTTTAATGCCGTGTCCGTCAACCCTTTACGAACCCCGTGGGTCGAGATAAAGAACTCAGACACGTTCAGACCTTCGCGGAACGAAGAGTAGATCGGAACCTCGATAATGCTCGCCGTGTACTCTTTTTTCGATTTTGACTGAGTCGGTTTCGCCATCAATCCGCGCATACCGGCCAGCTGTGTAAAGTGCGAGCGGTTACCGCGGGCACCTGAGATCGCCATCATGTTGATCGGGTTTTTACGCGGAAGGTTTTCCATCAGCTCATCACCGATCTGAAGTTTCACGTTATCCCACAACTGAGTCAGGTGACGTTCCCATTCACGCGCCGTCAGACGGCCGCGTTTATAGAGTCTCATCAGCTCGGCAGCTTTTTCTTTACCATACTCAACATATTTTTGCTTGTTTGGTGCAACGTTGATATCAGCTAATGAAACGGTCATACCGGCGATGGTTGAATATTTAAATCCTAAATCCTTGATTTTATCTAAGATCTCCGAAGTTTTCTTCGTAGAATAACGATTGAACACTTCAGTGATAATCAATCCCAAATCCTTCTTCTTGAAATCCTTGGCATTGTCCATATCCGCAATCACCTGCTTGACATTGGCTCCCTGCGCGATAAAGTACTTATCCGGAGTTGCAACGAAGTTAGCGGTTGAGACTTCATTGATATAAGGGAAGTCCGCCGGGAACATTTCATTGAAAATCAGTTTTCCGGCAGTCGTAACCAAGTACATCTTATTTTGTTCTTCCGTAAAGGTATCTTTGTTTAAAGAAGACGCTCTTACGGCAATGCGGGTATGCAGATGAATCTGACGGTTTTCATAAGCCATCAAAGCTTCATTGCGGCTCTTAAACACACGGCCTTCATTATTGCCATAACCTCTCCACAAATCAGCGGTCTCCTGATCACCGAGCAGTTCAAGCAATTCGGCCTTTTTATAAAATTCCTCAGCCTTTTCTTCCATGTTCAGATAGAAGTTACCCAAGACCATGTCCTGAGAAGGCGTTACGATTGGTTTCCCGTCTTTCGGACCCAAGATATTATTGGAACCCAACATCAGGATTTCAGCTTCGGCACGCGCCTCCTCTGAAAGAGGAACGTGTACCGCCATTTGGTCACCATCGAAGTCAGCGTTGAACGCCGGAGTAACCAGCGGATGCAGACGGATGGCTCTTCCTTCAACCAGTTTCGGGAAGAAAGCTTGAATCCCCAATCGGTGCAGCGTCGGGGCACGGTTGAGAAGGACCGGATGGTGACTGATGACATCTTCAACAATATCCCAAGCACGCGAATCCTGACGGTCAATCAGCTTTTCAGCTGTCTTCGGATTACCCGCAATCCCGCGGCTGACAATTTCATTGATGACAAACGGCTTAAACAGCTGGATAGCCATTTCGCGCGGAATGCCGCATTCAAACATTTTCAAATCCGGACCGACCGCAATAACGGAACGACCGGAGAAATCAACACGCTTACCTAATAAATTCTGACGGAAGCGCCCTTGTTTTCCCTTCAAACTGTGAGACAGGGATTTCAATGCCCGTCCGCCGGCACCGGTAATCGGTTTACTGCGACGGCCGTTATCAATCAGAGCATCAACGGCTTCCTGCAACATCCGCTTCTCATTTTGAACGATGATTGCCGGAGTTCCCAACTCAAGCAGTTTGCGCAGGCGGTTGTTACGGGTAATGACGCGACGATACAAATCGTTTAAGTCACTGGTCGCAAAGCGCCCGCCGTCCAGCTGTAACATCGGACGAAGATCCGGTGGGATAACCGGCAAAACCGAGAGAACCATCCATGCCGGTTTGTTATCCGAGTGACGGAAAGCTTCGATCGTTTCCAATCGCTTGATCAGTTTCTTGCGCTTATCCCCCTGAGCATCACTCAGTTCATGTTGAACCATAGCATACTCAGCTTCGAGATCTACCTTTTCCAACATCGTTTTGACCGCTTCTGCACCGGTTTGGGCAATGAAAGCTCCCGGACCGTACATCGCCGAATATTCACGGAACTCACGTTCGGAAATGACTTGTTTGTAATCCAACGGAGTGTCCATCGGATCGGTAACTACCCAAGATACGAAGTATACGACTTCTTCCAGCGCCTTGGGCGTAATATTCAATAACAGCGACATCCGTGAAGGAATACCGCGCAAATACCAGATGTGTGCGACGGGTGCGGCCAGCTCGATATGACCCATCCGTTCGCGACGCACGCTTGACTTGGTGATTTCCACACCGCAACGGTCACAGACGACGCCTTTATAACGTACTTTCTTATACTTTCCGCAATAGCATTCCCAGTCTTTCGACGGACCGAAAATCTTTTCACAGAACAGACCATCACGTTCCGGTTTTTGAGAGCGGTAGTTGATGGTTTCCGGTTTCTTGACTTCCCCAAACGACCAGTCACGGATGCGTTGGGGTGAAGCCAAACCGATTTGGATCGAGGCAAAATTGTTAATACTCATTTTTCAGGCCTCCTTTAAACATCATATTCATCAAATCCGACGATTGCGGCTTCTGCGATATCTTCATCATCAAATGACAATGAAGATTCAAAGCCTAAATCCGTGGATTCCAATACAGCCAACTGCGTCAGATCTTCTGCTTCGATCTTCTTCATATCGATTTCCGAACCCATTTCATCCAAGAGCTTGACATCGATAGCCAATGCCTGAAGTTCATGTTTCAATACGCGGAAGGACTCTGGTACACCCGGTTCCGGAATGTTTTTGCCCTTAATGATCGCTTCGTACGTTTTCGTACGACCGACGATATCATCTGACTTGATGGTCAGAATTTCTTGCAATGCATGGGCAGCACCATAAGCTTCCAATGCCCAGACTTCCATTTCACCGAAACGCTGACCGCCGTTTTGCGCCTTACCACCCAACGGCTGTTGAGTGACCAGCGAGTACGGACCGGTTGCACGGGCATGGAGCTTGTCATCAACCATGTGCGCCAGCTTAATCATATACATGACGCCGACGGCGATGCGTTCATCGAACGCTTCACCGGTACGGCCGTCAAACAGAACGGTTTTACCATCCGGATTGACTTGCGCTTCTTCCATGATGGCTTTGAGTTCATCATTATTGATACCGTCGAAGACCGGAGTCGCAAATTTGACACCCAGTTTCTTGGCGGCCATACCCAAATGAATTTCGAGAACCTGTCCGATATTCATACGAGAAGGAACGCCGAAGGGATTCAACATGATATCGACTTGCGTGCCATCCGGTAAAAACGGCATATCTTCGACCGGCAGGATCTTGGAAATGACCCCTTTATTACCGTGACGGCCAGCCATTTTATCACCTTCAGAAATCTTACGTTTTTGAACGATATATACCTTTACGACTTCGTTGACGCCCGGAGGCAACTCATGACCTTCTTCGCGACGGAAGATACGGACCGATTGAACGATACCGCTGCCGCCGTGAGGAACCTTCAAAGAGTTGTCACGAACTTCGCGGGACTTCTCCCCAAAAATCGCTAACAGTAATTTTTCTTCCGGTGAAATTTCGCTTTGACCTTTCGGAGTGACTTTCCCGACCAGAATGTCGCCTTCTTTAACTTCCGCACCGACCATGACGATCCCGCGCGCATCGAGATGACGGCAGGCATTTTCGGAAACGTTGGGAATGTCGCGAGTGATTTCTTCCGGTCCTAACTTCGTATCGCGGACTTCGATATCATATTCTTCAATATGAATCGATGTATAAACATCCTCTTTTACCAATCGCTCGGACATGATGATGGCATCTTCATAGTTATAACCATACCAAGTCATAAATGCGATTGTTACATTCTGACCTAAAGCCAGCTCACCGTTTTGCATCGCCGGTCCATCCGCCAGGATATCCCCGGTTTCAACGTACTCGCCTTTTTTAACGATCGGCTTTTGATTGATACAGGTCCCTTGATTAGAACGGCGGAACTTTTGCAATTGGTAGACTTGGGCGCCGGTATCGCCGGTGACAACGATTTTATTTCCGTCAACATACGTTACAAGACCGGAGTTGGCGGATATCAAAGCACTGCCCGAGTCCTTGGCAACGCGGTATTCGATACCGGTTCCGACATACGGGGAGTTGGGTTTTAACAGCGGGATAGCCTGACGCTGCATATTTGCGCCCATCAAGGCACGGGAAGCATCGTCATTTTCCAAAAACGGGATACAGGCCGTAGCAACCGAGACGATCTGCTTGGGAGATACGTCCGCAAGTTCGACCAGTGACGCTTTTTCCAAAACGTTTTCACCTTTATGGCGAACAACAACTTGATCGTTGGCTAGTTTGCCGTCAACGACTTCATTGGCCTGAGCAATGACATAATCCAGTTCATCATCCGATGACAGGTAAATAACTTCTTCGGTGACGTGACCGTCTTTTTCAACGGTACGATATGGAGTCTGAATAAAACCATACTGATTGACACGGCCATACGAGGTCAGGTTGGAGATCAATCCGATGTTTGGTCCTTCCGGAGTTTCGATCGGACAGATACGGCCATAGTGAGACGAGTGAACGTCACGGACTTCATAGCCGGCACGTTCACGAGTCAGACCGCCCGGACCTAATGCGGATATGCGGCGTTTGTTGGTCAGTTCGGCCAACGGATTGGTCTGGTCCATAAACTGTGACAGCTGCGAAGACGAGAAGAACTCTTTGATCGCTGCCGTCAGCGGACGGATATTGGTCAGGTTTTTCGGTGTCAGGTTGGAGGTTTCGGAAATAGACATTCTTTCCTTAACGACTCTTTCCATGCGCGATAAACCGATTCTGAATTGATTCTGAATAAGTTCTCCGACCGTACGGATACGACGGTTGCCCAATTGGTCGATGTCATCGACATCACCGATGCCATCCATCATGTTTAACAAATATGAGTAGGAGGCATACATATCGGAGATGGTCACGGTCTTCGCAGTACTGTAAGGGTCGATGCCGATCAGGCGAATGGCCTGCTCATCAGTAGCATCAACACGAACGCTTAATTCTTGAACCGCCGCACCTACCAGCCATGCTGTGATTTCTGTTCCGTGGTTGACTGCGTGGATCAGTTTGTCTTCTGCTGAGGATGTCAGATCGTGAATGTGTTCATCGATCACATAGCGCGGTGCAATGATTTCACCATTGACTTTGAAATCTCCATCTTCGACTGTCAGACGGCATAGTTTAAACAGGCGTTGTCCGTAGTTAAGAACGCTTGAAACGTTTTTCGCATTCAATTTCGCCGGACGGGCAATGATATCACCGTAAATTGCCACTTCACTGACTTCACTTGCCAATAATGTGACATCTTTTAAGGTCAGGATGGTTCCGCGTGTCAACGAAACGTTGTCTGTTTCGATGGATTTAGCCAATACGCGGCCCACCAATGCATGCTTATAGGAAGTTGGTTTGACTACGATATCCGGATGTGTGAACAAATGGTTGAAAGGCAAGGCTGTCATGTGCATACCTTTGGCCAGTTCACTTCTCAGAGTGTTGCGTTCATGACGTCCGATCAATGTGCCGGAGTTCAAGATGACTTCCTGATTCGGCGAGTAAACATCGTCAGCCAATCGGGCATTTTCCACACGGCTGGCTACTGACAGTTTTTTACCGATTTTGTATCGGCCGGATTTGGTCAAATCATAACGGCGATGATCGAAGAACTTGGCATTCATTAAGTTTATGGATCCTTCAATCGTCGGCACTTCGTCCGAACGTTGGTTCTCATAAATAGATAATAAAGCTTCACTGGTCGTTTTGACTTTATCGGCTACCAAAGTGTTGGCCAGTTCTTCATAGTTTCCGAAGAATGCCGCATATAATAATAAGTATAAATTCAAGAATTCGCGTTGCTCATTGACAACTTCGATTTCTTCATAGACGGGCAGGTCGATGGCCTTTAAGAATGTCTTAAAGGATGAAGTATCAAATGCATCTTCACCTTTTTCAAGATTTAGCGACATTCCGACCGCCTTAAACAGGATCGTTGACAATATCTTGCGTTTACGATCCACACGCATATTAACGATGCGTCCCAATGCCTGTTTCTTGGCATCAGTCATATATTCTAACCAGGTTCCGCGGCTGGGGATCAGCTCGGATTGGAAAATTTCTTTACCTGTTTTTTCTTCTGTACCAATTTCGTAATAGGCACCCGGTGAACGAACGATTTGGGAAACGATGACCCGTTCGGCTCCATTGATAATGAAGGTTCCCGAATCTGTCATCAGCGGGAAATCACCCAAGAATACATCTTCGTGTTTGATGATGCGTTCCCCTGTATTGGGATCGTCGATTTCCAATTCCATTCTTGCTTTCAGCGGAGCCGCATAATTGGCTTCACGTACTTTGCATTCGTTGACTGAGTACTTTGGCGTTCCAAAATCATAATCCACAAATTTCAATCGAATGTTCTCGCTATAGTTTACGATTGGGTAAATCTCTTCAAAGACCTCTCTGATTCCTTCTTGTTGAAACCATTTGAATGAGTCTGTTTGAATTTCGACCAGATTCGGAAGATCCAACTCTCCTGAAACCTTAGAATAATCTCTGCGAAATGCTTTTTTACCCATCTGAACTAAGCGATAAGATTGATTTTTTTCCATGCACGCCATCCTTTCTTATCGGCATAACGCCAAAAAAGGCATTATACCCCATCTTAAAATTTTATTATTATGCAATTTATTATAATATCAAACGTTTGTCAATTTGTCAATGTTTATTTGATTGAAGGATCCAATACCCTTTTGACCGGTCAACCATCTCGCAATTACCGAAAAGTTCAGTAAGTTTTGCTTGTGCGCTTTGAGCTCCGTGCTGTTTCCGTATCACAATCAGCAACGTACCCTCGGGATTGAGGTGATCGAATGATTCTTCAAACAGACGGTAAATGACGGTTTTGCCTGCCCGGATTGGCGGATTGATCGCAATCATATCAAACGAACTGTTGATTTTCGCATACCCATCCGACTGAATCACGTCGCATTGAACATTATTTCGATTGCAGTTTTCTTTGGCTGTTTCGACAGCACGTTCATTGATATCAAACATCGTGACTATACACTGGGGAAAAATTTTCTTTATTGAGATCCCAATGGCACCATATCCGCAGCCGACATCGCAGAACGTTTCAATATTCGGTTTTTTTACAATATTTTCCAGTAACAGTTCGCTTCCGGGATCGAGATGATCCTTAGAAAAAATGCCGGAGTCTGTGATCAGATTAATCGAGACGCCCAAAAGCCGGAAAGTCACTTCTTTCCGGCTATGTTGGACATCTTGATTCTCTGAATAATAATGACTCACAGCATCACCTCCGTGTTTTGCTTAAACGCAAAGGATGGTGGCTGAAACTATTTGATTTCGATGACAGCTCCTGCTTCCATCAATTTCTTCTTCATTTCTTCTGCTTCTTCCGGTTTTACATTTTCTTTGATATTTACCGGTGCTTTGTCAACAAGACCTTTCGCTTCAACTAAGCCTAAGCCTGTCAATTCGCGAACGACCTTGATAACACCCACTTTCGAAGGACCGACTTCTCTTAATACGACGGTAACTTCGGTCGGTTCAACCGGACCGGCTTCAACGACAGGACCGGCAGCAACAGCGGTCGGAGCAGCAGCAGTTACACCGAACTCTTCTTCGATTGCTTTGATTAAATCATTTAATTCTAGGATGGTCATTTCCTTCAATGAAGAAATGACTTCTTGTGCAGTTAATTTTGCCATGTTAATGTTCCTCCTTATTGGTTAGCTTCGCGTTGTTCCGCGATTTGTTTGATGGCGTATGCGAAGTTGCGTACCGGCGCTTGGAATACGCTCAGCAACATCGAAATCATTCCATCTCTGTTCGGCAGTTTTGCCAATTCTTTGATCATGTCAGCGTTGACGACTCTTCCTTCAACAAGACCGCCCTTTAAGACCAAGGCTTTGTTCTTAATGGCAAACTCGGAAAGAATACGGCTTGGCGCGACAGCATCCTTACCGAATGCGATTGCGTTAGGTCCGACCAGCTCCGCAACCAGCTCTTTGTGTCCGATGACTTCGGCAGCGCGTTGAGCCATTGAGTTTTTATAAACTTTCAGTTCAATGCCCTCTTCACGAAGTTTACGGCGCAATGTGGTTACTTGTGCGACGGTCAGCCCGCGATATTCGATGACGACGGCAGATTGGGATTCACGGAATTTACCGGCAATCTCTTCTACGACAATCTTCTTCTGATCGAGTATCGTTTGGTTCATATCTCTCTTCACCTCCTGTGGCGATGTAACAATATACCAAACAAAATAAATGCCCGTTCCATTACAGCACGGGCAAAAAGATTTTTAGTTCTTTTTTACCTCGGCAACCTTATTAAGCGACTTGGCCGTTGCTGTCTTGGGTATATTGATAACAGTGTTATTCTAACGGTTATTACTAAGTTTGTCAACAAAAAAAGAACCGGCATGGCCGGTCAGTCGAATAAGACAAAACCAAATAAGACAGAAATGGCGGAGGTTGAGAATTCGTTGATCAGCATATCCGGCAGAAACGCCGAACCGACCATCATGTAAGCCAAAAGAATTAATAAGAGTAATACTTTTTCGGTATTGAATTGCAGTTTGAACTTTTTACCGCTGATAATTATGCCCAATGCTATACCGCCGAGTATAAAGGCGACTGTACGCAATACATTGATAATCAGAAAGTAATCCCAGTTCGAACTGATACTTAACCGTAATACTTCACTAATGAGATAAAATCCGGCCATGACGGCCAAACCCAGATAGATTCTTCCGTATTTAAGTTTCATATTCTCGCTCCTTTCTGATAGGAGTATATCATAGCAATTGTATTAATACAAGTAATACAATCCTAATTATTCCAAATCCATTGTCCTCATCTTATTTACTTCTGATTTTTCAGGTGTTGATTTTACTGCCAGATTACCAATAAGAATAAGTACAAGTGTCGGAATCTGAAATACTGTCAGACTGATCAGCACATATATTATCCGAAAAAGAACGAAACCTTCCATTCGTAATGCCGGAAATGATAGGACTATACCAAAAATCAACATGACGAATAATGATATCGCAGGCAGAATGAAGCGAAACGATTTACCTATGAAACGAACCACTAAAAACTGCAAGATATATGCCGGAAATGCTTGAAGAGATATGACTAAGGGGATGATCAGAAATCCTCCCAGCATAATGAAATTTGACATGTTTTTCTCCTTCTATTCCAGGTCAAGATGTTTCATTCTTTCAACATCTTTATTTGGTCTTTCCAATTTGACTGTCAACTTACCAACCAGTAATAAAATATGTGTAGGAATCTGAAATGAAATTAAAATCGAAACTACGAGCATCAAACGTCTGAGTAGTTCTTCTGTCGATTCAACAGAGTTCAATCCAAATATGAATATCATCGAAAATATTGCGCAAATAATCGAAGAAATGATCGGCAATATGAATCGGTATTGAACACCAGCAAATTTGACAATCAGCAATTGAGCAATATAAACAGGCAAGCTTAATAAAGTCAGCATCAAAGCAAAACTAAATACCGGCAAATATACCTTCATCAAAAATCCCCACTTTCTTCAAGATTTCTTTCTTTTGCCCTTTTGTACTCAGCGATCAACACTTTCGCTGTGTCCAGATCAATCTTCTCATTGACCGCCAGCCGGCGAATCACATTGATATACGGATCCTTTGACTGATTTTCTACCGACAGGACTTTATCTATGATTTTGTCCAAACGTAATCGGACGGTCGGATAAGTAACACCGTAATGCGATGCCATCTCTTTCAGAGATCCGGAGGCCAGAATAAACTTCTTGATAAACACCATATCCTCATCCTCGAGATTCGCCATCCACTCGGGAAGCACATTCATACGGTCACCACCTTTAACAATATTTATGTTAACCTTTAATATTATTAAAGTCAAGCACTAAAAAAGGAAGACTTCATCTTCCCTTAAATCGAGTCAGCGACTTCAATCCACTGGTCCACGGTGATTTTCTGAAACAGCTCTCCAATAAGGTCATAAGGAATCGGCTGCTTTGGCCGAAATCTCAGACAGGACTTGCCGAGATCCGGAGCCTTGCCTACCCGTCGTGTATATTCGTTAACAAACCACTCATGTAACCCGGGGATCGCATACATCCCCATGTGATAAACTGCGATATGATTCTTCTGGCTGGCAAACCCCGCAAAAGGTAGAGGCACCTTCGGATCGCACCGATACCCTTTTGGGTATTTGGAAAATGGAACATCAAATCCGGGCATTCCATATCCCATACGCTCTTCAAATCCGTCGGGTATATTCTTTTTAATGACTTCCCGGATTTTCTCAATGACAATCTTCCGGTCTTCTGGCAATTCACTGATGTATTGGTCTACCGTGGCCGCATTGCTTTGCATAACATCACCTCATAGTGATATCCTATCATATATTTAAATCGATCGGTCATCGATTGCCCAAGAAAAAACCAGTCATTTCTGACTGGTCATTGATTATTCGACAGTGATGCGGATACCCGGGCTCATCGTTGTGGACAAAACTACATTCTTCATGTAGAAGCCCTTAACAGCTGCCGGACGTGCACGCAGAATCACATCATAAATCGCTTTGAAGTTTTCTCTCAACTGAACATCGGTGAAAGACAGTTTACCGATCATGACATTGATGTTTCCTTCTTTGTCAACGCGGTAAGTAACTTTACCTTTCTTGATTTCATTGATCGCCTTGGTAACATCCACGGTGACCGTTCCGGTTTTCGGGTTCGGCATTAAGCCTTTCGGACCTAACAGTTTACCCAATTTACCAAGTTCGCCCATCATATCCGGGGTTGCGACAATGATATCGAAATCAAACCATCCGCCTTTGATCTTATCGAGGATTTCTTTACCGCCGACAAAATCAGCTCCGGCATCCAATGCTTCTTTTTCTTTCGGGCCCTGGGTAACAACCAAAACCTTTTGGGTACGGCCGGTACCATGAGGGAGCACCATAGCGCCGCGGATCTGTTGATCAGCATGACGCGGATCGACATTCAAGCGGAAGGATACTTCCACGGTCGGATCGAATTTTACATAATTCAATTCTTTTGCCAATGCAATGGCTTCTTCGACCGGGTAGGTTTTCGTACGGTCGACCTTCGCCAATGCGGCTAGATACTTTTTACCATGTTTTGCCATCGTTATGCCCTCTTAACCTTCCATGCCTTCGATTAAGATGCCCATGTTTTTGGCTGTACCTGCGATAATACGCATAGCGCCTTCCACATCATTGGCATTCAAATCAGGCATTTTGTATTCTGCGATTTTACGCAATTGGTCTTGAGTGATCGTTCCGACTTTCGTTACTTTCGAACTGGCCGAACCGCTCTTAACATTCGCAGCTTTCTTCAACAATACCGAAGCCGGTGTTGTTTTTAAGACAAACGTAAACGATTTGTCTTCAAATGCGGTGATGATTACCGGTACGATATCACCCGCACGGTCTTTGGTCGCATCGTTAAATGCGGTGCAGAATTGGGGCATGTTGACGCCGGCACCCGCCAAAGCAGGACCCGGACGTGCTCCTCCCGCAGGGAATTGGAGCTTGACGACCCTTGCAACTTTTTTACTCACAAACATTCCTCCTTTTGAAAATGTCTATGCAGTGGTTAATGGATGGTTGCACATCCTCCCACGCAAAGAAAAACCCGCCACGATAAGTGGCGAGTATTATTGTACGTTATTGAGTCAGATAAGTCAAGAAATTGTGATGTTAACGGCTCCAAAGAACGATTCCGGAGTTCAACTGATAAATATAGGTAGGATTGTCGATTGTCAGTTTCAATATTTCATGAGTACTCAATACGATCGGTCGGATCGGCCGGTCAAACTCCGCCTTTGAAATGGCATCCAAGATAAAGCGATGATTATCCTGATCCATTTCGATAAACAGATATACTGCTTCATCATAGCGACCGTCATCGTCCTTGGTTTTATCCAAAAGCACGATTTTCCGGCATCGCTCTTTGATTGTTGTAACCAAGACGCTGAGCTCGACCGCATCTTCGAACATTCGGAATGCCTGAACATAGAGAAGTTCTTCTTTCAGTTCATACTTGCGAACCCCTTGTTCAAGTTTGCATGAAATGATTCCACGCTGACAAAAGTCATCCAGTACCTGCTGTGACTGTTCATCACTTAGTAAACAGGCATCAGAAATGTCTTGCAATGCCCAGGCTTTTCTCATATGTTTTGTAAGAAACGAAAGCACCATCAACGAAGACCGCTGATACAAAAAGCTCTTCAGAGTGTTCATATTATCATCCTTTCAAAGACTAAAAAAACCGCACAAAGACGGTTTTAATCTGCTTTCTCTAAATCAATGTAAGCAATTTCGGTCGGTGTTTCGCGCCCAAACAAAATCGTAAGGACCATAGCTGTCTGAGCATCATCATTCATACTGTCAACACGTCCTTCGATCCCACCGAAAGGACCGTTGGTAATACGAACACGGTCGCCCACTTTAAAGTTAACGACAACTTTGCGATCGCTCATACCCATACGACGTAAAATGGATTCGATTTCATCCGGTGACACTGGGAAAGGTTTTGCTCCGCCACCTGATGATCCGATAAACCCGGTGACCCCTGGTGTATTACGTACGATATACCAGGCTTCATCCGTCATGATCATTTCGACAAATAAGTATCCCGGAAACAGATTGCGCATCTTCTCCGATTTCTTACCGTTTTTAAACTCAATTTCTTTTTCTTCCGCAACTAAAATCCGAAACAGGTTATCTTCAATACCCATCGTTTCGACACGGCGTTGCAGATTCTCTTTGACACGATTCTCATGGCCGGCGTAAGTATTTACGACATACCATTGTTTTTCTTCTGCCATCTTAGATTCCGACTCCGATCAAACGCAACAGGAAAGCCACCGCTGCTTCAGCAGCAACAAAGAACACACCGAATGCCGTTGTAAATATAATAACAATCAGTGAATCTTTAACCATATCATTTGCCTTCGGCCAGCGAATACGCTTGACCTCGGTCATGATGCCTTCAATACTGAACCATTTAAACATTGAGATAACCTCCTATTTCGTTTCTTTGTGAAGCGTGTGTGCATTGCAACGCTTACAAAACTTATGCAATTCCAATCGTTCGGTTTGAGTCTTTTTATTACGACGCGTCGAGTAATTGCGGGACAGGCAGACCGTACAAGTCAGGATAACTTTAGCGCTCTTTTCAGCCACGAAAAATCAACTCGCTTTCATTTGCCATATTACTTTATCATAAAGCCTATATTTAGTCAAACAGAACTCAGTTTCTTCTTGACTCTTTGCAAAGCATTATCCACAGCTTTCGGTGTGACATCACACAGCTGTGCAATTTCCGCATATGAATACCCTTGCAATCGAAAAACGATTACTTTTACATCCAGCAACGGCATGTGCTTGAGTTTTTCGATCAACTCTCGCTTTGCTTCTTTATAACGAAATTGCCACACCGGATCGAAATCAGGGTTTTTACAGGCAATCGTATCAATGAGATAGAGATTCTCGTCCTCAGATATCGTCATATCCAAAGACAGACTGCTGCTGATCAGACTGAACGATAATCCCCGATGCTTTCTCATCAGTGTCCTACATTCCCGCTCAACACATAACTTCAGAAAGGATTGAAAAGATACTTTCTTATCTTCTCTGTAACATTCGATGGCCTGCACAAATCCCATCATACCGGCAGAGTATAACTCATCCCTTGTTATTCTGAGCAAACGAGCATATCTGAACATCCCAAAGACGATACCCATAATCGTGTTATGGTACTTTTTCAACAATATTTCCAGGGCAACCTCATCCTTCTGTCGAATCATATAGAGGAGCTCATAATCGTTGAAGTCATGATACATTGTGTTTCTCCTTATTTTTTAATTGGATTCCTCTGATTATAAATTTCGTAGAGTAAAACTGCTGTAGCTACCGATGCATTCAGCGATGACACCTTCCCGACCATCGGAACTTTTACCGTAAAATCGCATTGCTCCTTAACCAGACGTGACAACCCGAATCCTTCTGAACCGACGACCAAGACCAAGGGTACGTTCATATTTGCAAGGCGATAGTCTGTAGCCTTCTCACTGTCTGCTCCACACACCCAAAATCCTGCTTTCTTCAGATCTTTCAATGTCTGAGTCAGATTAGTCACCTGAGTTACCTTTACCGTGTCGATCGCTCCGGTAGATACTTTTGCGACTGTAGGTGTCAGTGACACTGACCGGTGCTTCCCGATGATGATTCCATCAACACCGACCGCATCCGACGAACGCAGGATAGCCCCCAGATTGTGCGGATCTTCCAATCCGTCACACAGCACCAACAGCGGCGTTTTGTGCGACGGTATCGAACTTAACACCTCATCGATAGAATACGTTTTGAAATCCCGTATCTGAGCCACGATCCCCTGATGATTTCCATTGGTCATGGCATCCAGTTTTGACCGATTACATAAAACGACATCAATCCGTGCTTTCTTTGCTAAATCCAGTACATCCGACCATTTGCCCTGTTCTAAAAGATACAGCTTTTCTATTGGCTTGCCTTCATTCAGCCGAGTCAGCACGGTGTTTTTACCGTATATATATTGTGCCATAGTTTTCCTCCGTGAACGTCTTATAAATGTCCCAAAGTTGTTGTAGTCTTTGTTGATTATCAGTCAGATGTAAATAACCCCAAAGAGCTTCCAATCCGGTAGCCAGACGATAGGTAACGACATCCGCATTCTTAGGAATCGTATCCGATTTATGATTTCGGCCTCGCTTAAACATTTCTAATTCTTCACTGGTCAACGGGAATTGTTCTAACAGATATCGGGCATACTCCGCCTGACTCTTTGCACTGACAAACGCTTCACTGATCGACTGTAAGTCTTTCGACTTGGTATACCCGCGTTTGATCAAATACTCGCGTACCTGAAGCGACAGTACAGCATCTCCGATAAAGGCCAAAACCGATCCGGTATGCTGAATCATAAGATTCCCCGCTGCATAAGTTCTTTTCGATATTGGTCAGCAGATTCAAAATTCTTCTTTGATTTAGCATCATTCCAAAGATTAAACAAATTCAGATCATCCTCAGACAGGTTCAGACGCTCAATCTGAATCCCGAAAATGTCGACCATCGTTTCAATGGCGATGACCCATCGGGCAATCTCATGAATGTCTGCATCCTTGATGCGAAGCAATTGATTCAAATGCTTTACAGCATCGAAAATTTCCTTGATAGCATTGGGCGAGTTGAGATCATCATCCATCGCCAAAGAAAATCCCTTCATCAAGTTTTGGTCAGCTGTCGATGGTAACTCAGTCTGAGCCAGTGCCACCTTCAGATAGGCCTGTTTTAACGCTGCCTTGATCTTGCCAAGTTCGGTTTTGGCTTGCTCAATTGTCTCTTCGTTGATATTGAGCGGTGCACGGTAGTGTGCACTCATCATCATCCAACGGACCACATCCCCACCGAGCTGCTCAAGGACATCTTTCGCCCACAGCACATTACCCAACGACTTGCTCATCTTCTCTCCATCGATATTGAGCATTCCGTTATGCATCCACTTCTGCGCGATCGGATGGTGATACAACGCCATCGACTGAGCGATTTCATTTTCGTGATGCGGGAATTTTAAATCCATACCGCCGCCATGAATATCGATCATCGATCCGTCAAACTCCTTTTTTATCATTACGACACATTCGGTATGCCAACCCGGCCGTCCCAACCCCCAAGGCGATGGCCATTGAATACCGACATCCGTTTTTTTCCACAACGTAAAATCGATCGGACTGTCTTTGCCGTGATGATCATCGATGCGTGCCCCGACCATTAAGTCATCAATTTTCTGATTGGATAACTGACCGTAATGCTCTGATTGGGCCACCTTGAAATATACATCCCCTTCGGATTCATAAGCCATACCGACATCAATCAAAGCCTGTATAAATGCGATGATATCCTCCATGGTTTCAGTCACCCTTGGGGTAGCCTCTAGCGGTTTTGTGTTGAGGTTTTTACGTACATTCTGATAAGCTTCGATGTATCGGGCAGCAATTTCCTCTTCACTCACCTTTTCTTCAATAGCTTTGGTGATGATTTTATCATCAACATCGGTATAGTTCGATACATACTTGACCTTAAAACCCAGATATTCAAAATAGCGTCGCAACGTATCAAAAACGATGATCGGTCGGGCATTGCCGATGTGCGCATGATTGTAGACGGTTGGTCCGCATACATACATCGACACTTCATTGGGTTTTACGGGAACAAAATCTTCAATCTTATTGCTCATTGAGTTAAATATTTTCATGCTTCCTCCTTAGAATAAAAAAACGCCTCAAACAAGAGACGCATACACGTGGTTCCACTCTTCTTCGAACGTCAGTTCCTTAAGCCGTTAACGCCGGTTGCGTACTTTTGTACTTAATTCCAAAAATCCCTCATGGATGCATTTCGTCATACCCCGGCCCGATCTTCTCACCCTGCGATCGTCTCTGAAAAACCCAAGTATCCTACTCTTCCAATCAATGGTTTATTAAAGTATATCAATCGGTCTTCTCTTTGACAAGAGAGTAAAAAAGAAAAAAGCGGGATTTATATCCCGCTTCATCATTAAATCTTAGAAGCTAAGTACTTAGCTGTGCGAACCAGTTGGTATGTATAGGAAGCTTCATTATCATACCAAGCAGCAACTTTCACCAAGGTCAGACCGCCAACGGAAATGACTTTGGTCTGAGTGGCATCAAACAATGATCCATAGGACATACCGATAATATCGCTCGAAACCAATTCTTCTTCGGTATAACCATAAGATTCATTAGCGGCAGCTTTCATAGCGGCATTGACATCAGCAACGGTTGCCGGTTTTTCGACAACGGCTACCAACTCGGTAATAGAACCGGTGATGACCGGAACACGTTGTGCACCGCCATCCAATTTGCCTTTTAATTCGGGAATGACCAAGCCGATGGCCTTAGCAGCACCGGTCGAGTTAGGAACGATGTTCGCGGCAGCAGCACGGGCACGACGCAAATCTTTCTTCGCATGCGGAGCATCCAACGTATTTTGATCATTGGTATATGCATGGATCGTGGTCATAGATCCGGATACGATGGTGAATGCATCATTCAATGCTTTGGCCATCGGTGCTAAGCAGTTGGTCGTACAAGATGCACCGGAAACGATCGTTTCACTGCCATCCAAAATCTGATGATTGACATTATACACGATTGTCTTCATATTGCCGGTAGCAGGTGCGGAGATGATGACCTTTTTAGCGCCTGCCTGAATATGCAAACCTGCTTTTTCTTCGGTTGTAAAGAAACCGGTCGATTCGATAACTACATCTACACCCAAATCTTTCCAAGGCAAGTTCGCAGGATCTTTTTCTGCGAAAACACGCAATTGCTTACCGTTAACGACGATACCGGCATCATTGTATGATACTTCCTTGTCATAACGTCCTTGAGCTGAGTCATACTTTAATAAGTGAGCCAACGTTTTGGCATCGGTTAAGTCATTGATTGCAACGATTTCAAATTCACTGGAACCGAACATAAAGCGGAAAGCTAAACGCCCGATTCTGCCGAATCCATTAATAGCAACTTTTACTGTCATTGTTAGTCCTCCTCTTGACAACTTCTATTATAAAATTATCTGGTAGCAATGTCAATTGTGAATCCATTATCAATGTAATGTAATCGGTTTCACTGAAAATCCGGATTAAATAACGGTTTTTTTGCGATCATAAACGCTTCTTGCCCATTGAAAACCGAAACATGGAACAATTTATTGAATAAGTTTGAATTATTCAATCTGGCCATCATCCATGGTTTGATTTCAATCAGCGCTTTAGGAAAGAGCTTTGAAAAATCTTCTGCCACCGACACGGACACATCGATCCGCTCTTTTAATGATCCCGCAAAATTCAGCAGCCGGTACAAAGTATCTGAATTGAAGTAAACAATTTCCTGAACATCGATATGTAACTGCGATACCGTATACATCATATACCCCTTAAGCTGATTGTTCTCAACATATCCAACCAGACGACCGTTTTGTGCTTCCAGATCTTTCTTGATGATATCGAAATAGGTCTCATCCCTTACGAAAAATCCGGTGAAATACTTCGTGAAATTCTGATAGGCCACCAGCAAATCCTTCGAATTCACCTGATACGTGACGCCCATCGTTGACAGTTGCGGAATCATCGAACGTGTCAGATGGATAACTTTTTTATTCATGACCGTCGAAAACCCTAAAGGCTCATATATCTTGGGATTGTAGGCCAGAAGCATGGTGATCAGGTCTTGGTGGGAAAGAATGTCCAAAACATCAGTCATTAATTCTGTCATATAGCCCTTGCCTTGATCCTGTGTCCGGGTAAACACTCCGGAAATAAAGGAAATCCGGAGGCGTTGCTCATTAAGCATCAGATCATGCTTGAGCACATTGCATCCCGAGACGATTTCATTGTTCTTTTTCAAAACAAAACCGTTATTTTCGCTCCAATAGTGATCAAAGAAGAAATCGATCGAACCATTGTCGTCATGCGCAAACAACTCTTTCCAATACAGATAAATTTGCTTTTTATCCTTTGCATCCGCCCGAGCAATCATGTTTCACCTCTTCGCATATCCTGTATTTCTCAATCAAATACAGAGGGACACTGGCCATTTTGGCATCACGTAAGTTCTGTTTGCCCATATCATCTTCACGGTTGACCAATTCACACTCCGTGAAGTAACGGCTGAGAAACTCACTTTCCAACACCTGATAAATCCCGCGTATCTGATCATTTGCTTTTTCAATGTTGATTTGAACCATGCGTCTGCTTCCATAGGATCCGATGATAAATCCTTCCACCCGATCATCAATCAGAATGCAACCGCCTTCTGCCTGCAATACATCAAAATTATCAAGCACATACTCCGTGCCCAATCGTTCGTAATACAGAAAATCATCATCGATATCATTTTTCCAGGTTTTCAACAGTTCCCTGCAAGCCTTGATATGATTTTTTATCGGCTCAAAACGATACTTATCTCCATACATCTTCATAAATCCGTTGTAATGATTTCTTCGTTTCTGAAGCTTTTTACCGCTGAGTGTTACCAGTTTCTCCCGCTCATAAATATAATCATAACTTTCTCTCGGACTGCAAAAGCAATAGTGTGGATATTGGGATAATATCAAATCTTTAACATCTGCTGTGTACGCGCTCATCACAAAATCCACGCCGGTATTATGGAAGATCGATTTTGCCTGTTCGATAGCAGCAAGAAGATGCTTCCTTTCACATAGCGGCATATAAAGAAACAAAGTACCTTGATGTATTCCTAACAACAAAATCCAGTTTTTGGATATATATTTGAATAGTGGGTACTGGTGTTGCCACATAAGAAGGTTGACCAAATTATGATTGCTTTCCTCATAATCAGAAAGTTCCAAAAATTTCTTAAGCAAAGGAATATCATCTTCACTAAGCGGTGTAAAATCTAAATCTCCCAACGTCATATTTATTCCTCTCGTTCTGTATATTGAGCATCAATGACATCACCGGAATCCATCGGACGTTCTATCGTTTCTTGTTGTTCAAAGTTTTTAAAAGCCTGTTTGGCAGATTGGCGTAATTTATACACAGCCCAAATCCAGTAACCGGCAATCAATATGAAAAGGCCTAAGAACAAGGGCCAGGCAATATACAGAAACAAAATAAGAAGCATCATCGACAAAACAAACTGCAATAATCGCATAAAATCACCTATTTCATTATAACACTCTTTTATTAAAAGCGAACACAACTGCCTGAATTTAAAAACTGCCGCGCGGCAGTTTTTAAAACAAGTCTTTCAGTGTGCATTCCAATCCGGCAGCGATTTTCTCAATGCATTTTAACGATACATTGCGTTTGCCTCGTTCCGCATCCGAGATGTAATTCCGATGCAAACCGCTGCGAATCGCCAGCTCTTGCTGAGAAATCTCCTTAGCCAACCGTAATTCTTTCATACGATCACCAAAACGTTTCTCAATGTTTACAACTGCCTTGTCGTTGTCAAGAATTTCCATTGGTTCTCCCCCCTCATTTTCTTGAACAAGCAAATCATCTGATGTTTCGATCTACATTATGTGCCCTTGATTCCGATGACTATGCAGAGTTTCTGCTTTTGGCATTTTTATGCCAGGATTGCAAAGTAAGCTCATATGCACGGATCAAGTTCTCGCCCTTAGAAAATAAGTCCAATATTTTATTGACATCCGCTTCTGACAAGTCATCCAACCAGTACGAACCGCGCTTTTCAACATCCGGAATTTCCAGTTGGCAGCGCCTGCCTGAAGCAGATTTGGTAAAATGAAGCATATCACCTTTCTCATTTTCAATACCGAAGGTAGCGATCGATGGCGAATTGAACACGATGCGGACATTCTGCTTAACTTTTGCCAAAGGTATGACTGTCGGTTGGTCCGTCGGTATGATCATATTCACCGAAGGTGCAAAAGCGTAAAATTTCAATTTCACCGATGAGTACCCTGTGAGATTATCCAGCCATGCTTGAGGTACTGATTTTACGTCACCGGTTTTTTCAAAGTCAATAAAACGGAAACCATTGTAGGTCAAGCGACCTTGATCTCCGACATTCAACTTATTATATAACGATTTTCTTATCTCAAAAATATGGCGCTTCTGATCGTCCTCGACAAACTCTGCAAAAAAGGGGCGAAAATCGTTCCCGTTGCCTCCGTTATACGCAATTTCGTCTTCTTGAAAAAGACGGGCAACCACCGCGTCGACCCGAGAGTCCATGCGATGATTGGATTTCGATTCTTCCGTATAAATCACATACAAAAAGATGATTCCGCCACATATGATAGCTATTGCCAAAAACATATCCATAAGTACCCCCGTACACGCGTCCCCAACCCGTGTTTTCATTATAAATTAAATATGCCGATAAAGTAAACTATGAATGGTAAAATAGTTGATAAAAGCTGTATTTTTAACATTAAACGCATATTATATGCAGAATATGGTCAATTATTTAATCCGCTCAGCGATTTCATGTAATTTATTGAACCGGTGCTTCATTCCGGATTTACTCATGACCGTCCCGGTCTTTTCTTCATATACATCGCTCAGCTCATTTAAACTGGCATCAGGATTATCAATTCTCAACAGAGCCACTTCCTTCAGTTTATCTTCCAGCGAATCAAAACGTCCGGACTTCTGAATCTTGATAATGTCATCGATCTGCCTGGCGGCTGCCTGCAATGTTTTCATCTCATTGGCAACTTCACAATTGTCCAAACGGGTCAGTGAATTTCGGAAATCTCTTTGGATTCGGATGTCCTCAAATTTCATCAGAGCATCGATTGCGCCGATGGCACGCAAAAAATCCGCGATTTTATCGGATGCTTTAAGATAAACGACATGTTGTTGGCGGCGTACGACTATCTTCGCCGGTAATTCGAATCGTTGCATGAGTTTACCGACAAACGCAGCATGCTTATCATTGTGCGTAGCTATTTCACAGTGATAATTTGTTTTCGTAGGCGTATTGATACTTCCTGAAGCCAGAAAAGCACCGGCAAGATACGCCCTGGCACAACAATCTTTTACGATGATCGAACGTGTCGGACGATCCGACAACCCCATCGATGTCCAAAGTCCGATATCCTCTAGCATCTCTTTAACCTTTGATAAAACCTTGATCACATAGATATTATTTTTCTTAAGTTTCATCTTTTTAATGATCGACAGCTCGCCGGTAACCTGATAACGATCCTTAAGCAAAATCCATATGCGTTTCGCCGTGGTCGGATTTTCCGTTTTAATGATCAGCTGATAGGATTGACTGGAAATAGCCAGAGTCGCATTTAATTGAATCAACGCTGAAAGCTGTGCCCGGGTGCAGCACGTCTTTAATTCATTTTGCGATATTTCTGACTTTATCTCCGTAGTAAACGACATCGTATCACTCCTGAGTTACTATTTCATCAATCAAATCTCTTACCTTCAACGGATCGTGGCGCACCAGTCCATTGGAGAAATCTAACAGTTTCGAATGCAGAACCGGATAAGGATGTTCATCTTCTGTCATTTGAACAGCGACACTTCCCATGTTTGTATACCTCTCGACAACATCAGGCGGAATGACATCATCGGCTTTGATCACTAAGTCAATACCGACACCGCTGTGACGGATGATTGCATCCACATGTTCCTCCATGGAATAATCATCGGTTTCTCCGGGCTGCGTCATGGCATTGCACACATAAATCTTCTTAGCTTTGGATAATTTGAGTTCCTTAGCAATATCCTCAATAATCAAATTGGGACAAATGCTTGTATACAGGCTGCCTACACCATATATGATCAGATCGGCAGATCGTATGGCATCGATTGCCTGTCGTGAAGCTCTGACTTTCTCCTGATAGAAAACCTTTTGGATCCTGTTTCCGCTTTTCGGGATATTCGATTCCCCCCGGACGATCGTTCCATCTACCATTTGCGCAAACAGGGTGATGACCTGCAATGAGGAAGGCACGATATCACCTTTGACATTGAGGACTTTAGAAATAGCCGTAATTGCTTCCATAAAGTTGCCGCTGCGATCGGTCAGCGCAGTTAAAATCAGATTACCGAGATTATGTCCGTACATCTCATTATCCGCGGCACCCTCAAAGCGATACTCCATCAGTTTTGACAGCATCGTTTCCGACTCAGCCATCGAAATCATGACATTCCGGATGTCGCCCATGGCCGGAATATGAAAAGCACGGCGTAATCTGCCGGTAGACCCCCCATCATCCGCAACCGTCACGATCGCGGTCAGATGAATATGATCGATCAACTTTAATCCTCTCAGCAGTGTAGCCTGACCGGTACCCCCACCGATAACGACGACATTCTTCTTATTCATAGACGATCCTTTTTATCTCTGTGATTCTTAAAGCACTTATACTTCTGATGATACCGGTCGAAAAGCCAATTGGTTATCGCTACCGAGCGATGCTGCCCACCGGTACAGCCGATTCCGACTGTAAAGTGATTTTTACCTTCCCGCACATACTCTTCAAAAGCGTAATCTAAAAAGTCTGTCAGTTTACTTAGAAATGTCTGCGTTTGCGGTTCATCCATGACATAATCATATACTTCCTTATCATCCCCGCTCAGACCTCGAAGTTCTTCGACCCAGTGCGGGTTTTTCAAAAAGCGGACATCGAAAAGTAAGTCGGCATCCATCGGTACGCCGTTTTTATATCCAAAGGATATGAAACTGACCGAGAATACCGGCTGAGTGGAAAATGCAAAAACCTTCTCCAGCTTTTCTTTCAGTTCAGTTTGTTTTAGAAAGGTCGTATCGATCGTGTAGTAAGCACGTTCTTTCATCGCTGTAAACATTTCTCTTTCGATTTGGATAGCATCTTCCAGAGTACTGGCCCGATTGGAAATCAACATGGGATGCGTCCTGCGGGTAAATTTATATCTCAGCAATAACTCTTCATCCGATGCCTCCAGAAACAATACGCGCACATCGGCATCAACATTTTCAAAGCGCATTAAAAACAAAGGAAAATCCATCGCACTGGTGGCCAGTGCCAGATAGTCCAATCGCGGGTCTTCTCCTTTGTTTATAAGTTTTAATAGCGGTCCGATCAGCTGAGGCGGATATTGGTCGATCGCGTGATAACCCATATCTTCCAATATACCCATCGCCGATGTTTTACCTGCACCGGACATACCGGTGACCAAGATGACTCGTTTATTTTTCATAGGATACCTCGCCACTATTGTAACAGAAACAGGCTGGTTTTTTCTATTCGTGGTTCAATTCCTGAATATAGTGAAAAATCTGTTGTGCCGCAATTGCTCCGTCACCCACTGCTGTCACGATCTGGCGAAGATTCTTTGAGCACACATCACCGGCTCCGTATACACCCGCAACCGCCGTTTCCATCTTTTCATTGACGATCAGATAACCTTCATCATCGGTAATCTTTAAATGCGCAACGGCCTGCGTTGCCGGAGTCGAACCGATATAAGGGAATACCGCAGAAGTCGGATAAGACGTCTTTTCTTTGGTATCCACGTTCATCAAAACGATTCCGCTGATTTTCCCGTTTTCTTCCTGATAAGCGACAGGAACATGTTTAGTAATTACTTCGATCTTCGGATGCTTTCTGACCAGATCCTGCGTGTGCGGTTCCGCACGGAACACATCCCGACGGATTACGATTCGTACATGCGATGCAAACTGCGTCAGATACAAGGCTTCTTCCAGTGCTGAATTACCACCGCCGATGACCGTCACGATCTTGTCCTTGTAAAATGCCCCATCACATACAGCGCAATATGAAATACCGCGTCCGGTAAGACGCTCTTCGTGATCCAATCCCAACTTCTTCTCAACTGTACCGGTAGCCAGAATCACAGCATGTGCCGTATAAACATTCCCATCATCGCATATGACTTTACGGATCTTACCTTCCGTTTCCACCCGCATGACCCGACCATAATTATATTCACATCCGTATTCCGTTGAATGTTCAAACATCTGCATCGCCAAATCCACGCCGGCGACCGTTTTCATGCCCGGCCAGTTGCTGATTTCAAATGTTTTAACCAGCTTGCCGCCCGGGGCTTCCGGTTCCAGCATCATCGCTTTCAGTCCTGCCCGCGTAGCATAAACAGCTGCCGTCATTCCGGCAGGTCCGGCTCCGATGATGATTACATCGTACTGTACGTCCATTCGACATCCTCCTTCAACACTTCATTTATTTCGCTTAGCGAAGTGATCAAACGTGTCGGTTTCAGTTTCTCAAACATCTCTTTACGTTCAGTGTCAGCCGCAAAAGCAATCGTAAACATGCCGGCATTGATTCCGGCGTTGATATCCCCGACGGTATCGCCGACGTAAATCGCTGAATCGTGGCCCTTGCCCAGTTTCTTGCAGGCTTCAAAGAGCCCCTGAGGATCGGGTTTGTGTTTTTGGACTTGTTCTAGTCCGATGATCACATCGAAATACTGTTTCATATCAAACATATTCAATCCCAGTTCGATCGCATCGGTCAGTTTACTGGAAACAATTCCGAGTTGATATCCCTGCTCTTTCAAATCTTTTAATAGAGAAATGGCACCATCCATCGGTTGTACATGAGTTTTATGTAATTCAAAGTTTATCGTCCGATATTCTTCGACCAGTTTGTCCGCTGACTCGTTAGGAAGATACTTGCCAAAGGTTTCCCACAGAGTGGGTCCCAAAAATGACAGTTCCATTTCCCGGGTAATATTCAGTTCCGGCGCATATTTTCTAAACACCTGTTTGTAACTTTCAATGATGGCCGGTTCCGTGTCCATCAGCGTTCCGTCAAAATCAAACAGGACAATCGGTTTTTCCCGTTTGACCATTTTTCTGAAAATACCCACAGTACCAAGTATTCCGACAATCAGAAAGGCGATGGAAACCAGTTGGGCTGAACGCAGCCCCATAAACATCAGGCTGTCCGAACGCAATCCTTCAATAAAGAAGCGTGTCACCCCATACCACATCAGATAGGCATAGACCAAATCACCGCGTTTGGGTTTCGAGAATTTCTTTAAAACCAATACGATCAATAAGAATCCCAGGATATTGAGAGAACTCTCGTAAAAGAATGTTGGCTCTCTGAACTGGCCGGCAATAAACATCTGATCCTTAATGAGTTGCGGCCAACCATTGTAAAAGGATTCTTCCACAACTCTGCCATAAGCTTCTTGGTTGAGGAAATTTCCCCATCGGCCGATAGCCTGTGCAACCAGGATGTTGGGGACAATGCCATCCGCAATCCTCAAGAAGTTGATCTTATGTCGGCGAACAAACCATAAACCAAACAATACACCGCCAAAGAGTCCTCCTTGAATAGCCAATCCCCCTTGCCACGTCATCAGGATTTCCAGCGGTCGGCTTAAGTAATAGTTCAAATCAGAGAAAAGCACATACCAGATACGGGCACCGATGACTCCGCTGAGCAAAGCTCCGAAAAAAAGATTGTCGGTCAAATCCGATGAATATCCCATTTTCTTTAGGTTTCGGTAACTGAGGTAATAAGCCAAATATGCCCCTGTCAATATCAATACGGCATACCATTTGATCGATATCGGTCCGATATCTAAGAATGTCTGTAAATCAGGAAAGAATTTCATATAGCCTCCATTATTCCTTATTCATTCGATTTTGACGTTCGATGTACTCAAACACCCGACGATCAAAATCACTTCCGGCATCAAAGCCTTTGTCTTTTAAGGTAAAATCAGTCACAGCCGCTTCGATGAGCACAGCAAGGTTTCGACCTTCTTTAACCGGAAACAGCAGTTGCGGAACATCGATATCCAGCATGGTCATCACCTTATTGGTCTCAATACCGACGCGCTTGTAATCTTTTTTGTCATCCCACTTCTCCAAATAGACCACAAAGTCGATTCGAGCGCTGTCTAACAAAGAAGATGCCCCAAACATTCTGGCCACATCGATGATTCCGATCCCGCGCAGTTCCAACAATCCTTTCAAAAGTTCCGGCGCATAACCGACGATGGTGTTGTGAACCCTGCGCACATCGACGCGATCATCGGAAACAAGGACATGCCCTTTGCGGATGAGTTCCAGAGCGGTTTCGGACTTGCCCATGCCGCTTTCCCCGGTAATCAGAACGCCTTTGCCAAATACACTGATCAATACGCCATGGACATTGTCCGTCGGCGACAGATGTTCATCAAGAAAGCTGATGATATCGACCATCAGTCGATAGGTCTTTTGCTCTGAAGCAAAAATCGGAAAATTCTTATAGGCTGCGATTTCTTTGAGAATGGGCGGACAGGCGTAATCCCGGGCCAAAATGATGGCCGGCGTCCATCCGTCGGTCAGTCGGTCAAAAACATAGCGCTGCTGCTCTGCTGAAATAGTTTCGATATAGGCCATTTCCTTATCACCCATAATTACGATGCGCCGAGGTTCGGTATGTTCGAAAAATCCGGTGAGTTCAAGTCCCGGCCGGTTTAAGTCCGGTACAACGACCCAGCGGTTTAAGGATTCGTCATTGCCGGTTATCTGCTCAAATTGGAAGTAATTCTTGACTTCCCGCATCGTGCATTTTGCTTCAAATGTCATGTCGTACCTCCTTTTTCTCAAATAAGTGTCTCAGATACTGACCGGTATAACTGGTCGGATGATTCGCAACTTGCTCAGGAGTTCCTGTGCACAGGATCGTTCCGCCATCATCGCCGCCTTCCGGTCCGATATCTATAATAACATCCGCTGATTTAATAATATCAAGATTATGCTCAATGACAATGACCGTATCGCCATTTTCCACGATTCTTTGTAATACTTTCAAAAGTTTTGCCACATCATGACTGTGAAGTCCGGTCGTCGGTTCATCGAGGATAAACACAGTCTTACCCGTAGCTCTGCGCTGAAGCTCGCTGGCCAGTTTGACCCGTTGAGCTTCCCCTCCGGACAATGTGGTTGCCGGCTGCCCCAGTTTGATATAGCCTAAGCCAACATCCATCAGGGTTTGTAAGCGGTGTTTGATCTTGTGCACATTGGCAAAGAAATCAATTGCATCTTCAACGCTCATTTCCAAGATCTCAAAAATGTTCTTCCCTTTATATGTGACTTGCAGGGTTTCCTCGTTATACCGCTTACCTTCACATTCTTCACACGGCACGAAAACATCCGGCAGAAAATGCATGGAAATGCGTTTGACACCATCTCCCTGACAAAGTTCGCAGCGTCCGCCACGGACATTGAAGGAGAACCTGCCCTTATCGTACCCACGGACTTTTGCTTCCGGAGTCAGAGCAAACAGATCCCGGATATCATCGAAAATTCCGGTATAGGTAACCGGGTTGGAACGAGGGGTGCGTCCGATCGGGTCCTGATCGATTTCGATGACTTTATCAATATACTCAAGTCCCAGAACCTTATCGACTGCCCCAGGCTTGATTTTCGCTCTGCCTAAATAATGTTGAAGCGTTTTACACAGTACTTCATTGACCAGCGAAGATTTCCCGCTACCGCTGACCCCGGTCACCGCTATAAAGGTATTGAGCGGAAACTCAACCGTTACATCTTTTAAGTTATTTTCTCTGGCCTTGATCACTTTCAGCGACTGACCGTTCCCCTTGCTTCGGGTGGTCGGAGTCGGAATGAACATCTTGCCGGATAAGTACTGTCCGGTGATGGAATCGGGATTATTCATGACTTCTTGAGGAGTGCCGTTGGCAATTACTTCACCGCCATGCTCCCCGGCGCCCGGACCGATATCCACGATCCAATCAGATGCCATCATCGTTTCTTCATCGTGTTCCACAACGATCAGCGAATTTCCTAAGTCACGCATACTTTTTAATGTTCTTATAAGTTTGGCATTATCCCGCTGATGCAGTCCGATGGAAGGTTCATCCAGCACATATAGAACACCGGTCAGACGTGAGCCGATTTGTGTTGCCAGGCGGATGCGCTGTGCTTCACCGCCAGACAAACTTCCGGCAATCCGATCCAAAGTCAGATATTCCAGTCCGACATCCTTGAGAAACTCCAGTCGTTCTTTGATTTCTTTGAGCACCAATCGGGCGATTTCGGTTTGCATCGGACCCAACTGTAACTCTTCCATATAGGAAAGGGCATTTTTTACGGACATCTGCGTCCATTCGTTAATGTTTTTGATTCCGACATGCACACATAAGGCCATCTCATTCAGACGGCGTCCTTTGCAAGTTTCACAGGTGGATTCTGACATGAAACTGGCATACCACTCGCGGGACATCTGCGAGGTCGTTTCCATAAACCGCCGTTCGATCAGGGTGGCTACGCCTTCGATATAATCATTTCTTGAAAAGGTGTTTCCGGAGCGCGAGGATATACTATAGGAAATCGGTTCTTTTGAACCATACAAAAGAATGTTCAGTTCTTTGTCGGTCAGTTGTCTGATCGGCTTGCGCATATCGATATGATAATGATCACACAGGGTCTTGAAAACCTGCCATTCGAGATTCTCGCTGTCGACGATGTTCTTATAATAGGTGATCCCGCCCTGACGGATGCTTTTGTTTCGATCTGGGATCAGATAATCGACATCGACTTTCTGAGTGACTCCGAGTCCTTTGCATGTTTCACATGCGCCTAACGGAGAGTTGAATGAGAAAAGCCGGGGTTCCAGTCGGGCAACCGCAAAGCCGCATTCCGTACAGGCATAGCGCTGTGAAAACAGCATTTCCTGTTCAGGGGTCGACACAATGGCCAGTCCATCCGCCAGTCGCAATGCCGTTTCTAAGGAATCATGTAATCGGGTCTTGTTCTCATCTGATTTAATGATCCGGTCAACCAAGACATCGATATCATGTTTCTTGTTCTTCTCAAGAACGATGTCTTCTTCCAGCATGTGCACTTCACCGTTGACGCGCACCCGGACAAAACCTTCTTTCAGAAGTTTTTCGAAGAGGTCTTTGTGTGTACCTTTTTGTTGTCTCAGGATTGGAGCCAAGATCTGAATCCGGGTCTGATCGGGCAGTTCGGATACCCGCTCGAGCATCTGCTTGATCGTCTGAGACTGAATCGGCGTGTGATGGGTCGGACAGTAGGGTGTTCCGATGCGCGCATACAACAATCTCAGATAATCGTATATTTCGGTCACGGTACCTACCGTGGAACGCGGATTGTTGCTGGTGGTTTTCTGATCAATGGAAATCGCCGGGGATAGACCTTCGATCAGATCGACATCCGGCTTTTCTGTATTACCTAAAAACTGACGCGCATAAGCGCTCAGTGATTCAACGTAGCGGCGCTGACCTTCCGCGTAAATCGTGTCGAAAGCCAGCGATGTTTTTCCGGAACCGGAAAGTCCGGTCATAATGACCAGTTTATTACGAGGGATGTCCAAGTCGATATTCTTGAGATTATTGACTCGGGCTCCCTTGATATGTATGACATCTTGTTTCATATTCATTCCACCTTAACCTTATACATTATACATGATAACCTTATTGTTTTGAAATGCAAGACACAAACCGGGTTGCCCCGGTTTATTCTGCTCTCATTTCGATGATAATATCGCGAAGCTGGGCCGCGCGTTCAAAATCAAGGACACGGGCTGCTTCGTGCATTTCCTTTTCCAGTTGGCGGATAACTTCGTCTCGCTCCTTCTTGCTGGCTTTGCCTTTTTTCTTCAACAGCTTCGCCGTCATTTCCTGCGTTTCTTTGCCACGGATCGAATCGCGGATTTCTTTGACGATCGTCTTAGGTGTGATATTGTTTTCCAGATTGAACTTTTCTTGTACGGCTCGGCGGCGGTTGGTTTCATTGATGGCATTATTCATCGAATCGGTCATATGATCCGCATATAAGATGACTTTCCCCTCACTGTTACGGGCAGCCCGTCCGATCGTTTGAATCAGTGATCGGGTCGAGCGCAAGAATCCTTCCTTGTCCGCATCCAAAATCGCTACCAACGATACTTCCGGAATATCCAGACCTTCGCGCAACAGATTGATTCCGACCAACACGTCGTACTTGCCTTTGCGCAGTTCCCGAATGATTTCGATACGCTCCAAGGTTTTTGTTTCATGATGTAAGTAAGCTACATTCAAATGTAACTTCTTTAAATATCCGGTCAGTTCTTCGGCCATTTTTACAGTCAGTGTCGTAATCAGCACCCGCTGATTCTTACTCATGCGCAAGCGGATCTGATCGACCAAATCATCGATTTGTCCTCGGGTCGGTTTGACTTCGATCTGGGGATCAAGCAGACCGGTCGGACGGATGATCTGTTCGACGATTTCGCCGTTGGTCAGATTGGTTTCATAATCTCCCGGAGTTGCAGATACAAAAATCGTCTGCGGTGTCAGCTGTTCGAACTCGTGAAATTTCAGCGGTCGGTTATCCAGGGCAGATGGCAGTCTGAATCCGTATTCAACCAATACTTCTTTACGTGAACGGTCACCGTTGTACATGCCGCGGACCTGCGGGATGCTGACGTGAGATTCATCCACGACAAACAGGAAGTCCTTTGGGAAGAAGTCAAAAAAGGTAAATGGGCGTTGTCCTTCGGCACGACCGTCGATATGGCGGGAGTAGTTTTCGATCCCCGGGCAGAACCCGAACTCTCGCAACGCCTCCAAATCATAGCGGGTCCGCTGTTCCAAACGTTGCTTCTCAAGCAGTTTCCCTTCTTTTTCCAACTCGATCAATCGCTGATCAAGTTCAGCCTGGATGTCATTGCACGCCCGCAAAATCTGCTCTTTATTACGGGCATATTCGTTGGCCGGGAAAATATGATACAGAGAGTAAGCATTTAAAATCTTTCCGGTGATCGGATCGACTTCGGTGATGCGTTCAATCTCATTATCAAACATTTCGATGCGCAAAATAAATGCATCAGTATACCCAAGGCATATTTCAATGACATCTCCGCGTACCCGGAAAGTACCGCGGGCCTGTTCCATGTCATTGCGCTGATACTGACGTTCGACCAGTCGGTGTAGCAACTGCTGGCGGTCGATCTTCTCTTCAACACGTAACGTAAAAAACATATCCCGATATAATTCAGGATCGCTGGATGCATAAATACAGGCGACCGAAGCAACGACGATCGTATCTCTTCGCGAAAGGATGCTGTTGATTGATGACAGTCGCAGCATGTCTAGCTCCGCGTTAATCATCGCATTTTTCTCGATATACGTATCGGTTCTGGGCATATAAGCCTCAGGCTGATAGTAATCAAAATTTGAGACAAAATACTCGACCCGGTTATGCGGGAAGAGTTCTTTAAATTCCGAATATAACTGACCGGCAAGGGTTTTGTTATGTACCAAGACCAGGGTCGGTCGGTTAACTTGGGCGATGACCTGCGAAACGGTAAAGGTCTTTCCGGTGCCGGTAGCACCCAAAAGAACCTGAGCTTTTTTATTTTGTCTTAATCCTTCGACCAGTTGTTCAATCGCTTTGGGTTGATCTCCTTTCGGTTCAAAATTGGAGACCAGTTGAAACCGTTGATCACTCATTGATGAGTTCGAGGGCTTTCTGTAATTGTGTATCTAATTGTGCGCGATTGGTAAACCAGAAACGGATGACTTCTGTAGTTAATACCTGAAGAGCCTGCTTGTCTAGGCGTTCTGACGCTTCAAGATTATAGTCGGATCTGAATTGGATCATGGCATTTACAGTCGACGCATCGAAATATCCGTCCGTCCGATTGACTTGGTAACCTAAGAAATCAAGTGACAGCTGAGCAAGTGCAACACTTTCATCGACCTGATCAAATCCGTAAGTGACTCCTTCATCCAAAACGATTTTGTCGAAATAGAATACCGGATGCAACTCCACAATGATATCCGGAGTGATGCCTTCGCCGTGAATGGCTTTTCCGTTGGGGGACATCCATTGAGCGCTGGTAAATTTCAGTGCACTGCCATCGGCGAATGGGCGGGTAATCTGTACGGTCCCTTTGCCATAAGTTTTCGTGCCGATGACTTTTATGCCCGCCTGCTCTTGCAGAGCTGCAGTCAGCACTTCGGAAGCACTGGCGGTATTACCGTTGACTAGAATGACGATATCCGTAAAGTTGGTCATTTGACCACCCACGGTTTTGCCGATTTCGGTTTTGCCGTCTTTGTATTCCTGTCGGATGACCACTGTATCTTTAGGCAGTAACAGACTGGAAATGCCGATCAGCGTATTTAAGTATCCGCCGCCATTATCACGTAAATCAATAATCAGCTTCGATACGTTTTTGTCTTTCATATCATTGAGATAGTTCACAACTTCCTGCGTGGTAGATGATCCGAACTGGTAAATTTCGAGGTATCCGACATTACCGCTCAAGATCTGTCCGAAAGCGGAGTTTTTCACCAGTCCGCGAATGATTTCTATCTTAACAATGGTTCCTGCACGTAAAAACTCGATGGTAACTTTCGTTCCTTCTTCACCTTTAACGCGGTTGGCGATCTCTTCGGTTTCAAAGCCTTGGATATCGACTCCATCTACGGTGTAAATGATGTCTCCGGGCATGACCCCGTACTCTTCGGCCGGAGAGTTTTTAAACACGCGTTCGACGACCGGATAACCATCGGCACTCATGTAATATTGAACACCGATACCGACAAATCCCATATCGATGGAGTCGTTGAATGCCTTAACTTCCTCAGCGGTCATATAGCTGGTGTGGATGTCTCCGTTAAGATCGATCATGCCGTTGATGGCATTGGTAAGCAGCCAGTCTTCAATATTTTCGACATCCTTACCAAAATACCATTGGTTGCCTAAGGTTTCGATGATAGCATCCAACCGGGTGTACTTCCCGGAGTTGTTGATGGTGATGGGTGTTTGTAGAAAGGATCCAAACAGCCATCCGATGCCAAAGGAAAGAACGATCGCAATGATGACCGTGCTTACGAATATTTTCTTACGCCTCCGGTTAGCCCGTTCATCCGGCCAGATGTGGCGCTCCAGTTTGATTCTGACGTTTTCTTCTTCCATATCGATACCTCGCAGTATGCTTATTTTAGCACAAGTCTGTCATCGTGTTCATACTAAGTTGCCCACGCGAACGGTTTTCACATATGATTCCCAATATTTTCTGACAATTATACGGTTTCAGCTTTTTCAAATAAGTAAAGTCGGGCCGACTGATCAAACATGATTCGTGCTTCCTCATGCAGTCCCGCCGTAAACGGCTGTTTGAGTGCCCAGCCAGCCTGATTCAGGCAGTCACCGTAGGCTTTCAGGTTCTCATTTTCACTCTTCACTTTCATAAACATATCCACGGTCTTATGTAAGAGAGAATTTGGTTTGATATGAATCGGCGATACATAGTTGATCAGATCCCCAAAATCCAAAATGCTCATGTCAAAGGGTACTGAAGTGATGGCATACAGACTTTCGTCATCCAGACCGCGGGTGATGAAGCGCTCGCTTTTCACATTGACCGGATTTCGGGATTGGAAGTACATACCGATCGCCGATTTCTTCTCTTTGTCGACACACATCCATCGCACCTGATTTGCATCACAGGGTATCTGATAGAAGGTTCCAAACTGCAAAGTTCTGCGATAAGCTTTGTATAGGGCAATGTGGGATGCAATTTCTTTCTTCTGCTTTGCATCGCAGTCATTCAGATTGATCTCACATCCGAATACCCCGAAACTTGCGACGGCCAGTCGAGAGTTTAGCGGAGAGATGCGCCGAGTCTGATGATTGGGTACGGCACTGAGGTGTGCTGATATCGTTGAAAGGGGATAGCCCATGCTTGTACCGGCTTGAATGATTGTTCGATCCAATGCATCGGTGTTATCGCTCGTCCAGATTTGCGGAGTGTAGCAGAGCATGCCCAAGTCAAAGCGGTTTCCGCCGGAAGCACAACTCTCAAACAAAACGTGGGGAAAGCGCTTGGTGAGTTCATCAAGCACACGATACGTTCCTAATATAAAAGAGTGAGTAAACTTTCCTTGATGATCAAGGGTCGATCCATAGTGATCGGAAAAAATACGGTTGTAATCCCATTTGACAAAACTGACTTCCGCTTCCTTAAATACTTCTGTGAGTCGTTCGATCAGGTAGGCCTGCACCTGAGGATTACTCATGTCAATCAGCCGTTGGTTGCGGCTCAGGGAGGCAATTCGGTCATCTTTCCCGACAGCCCAGTCCGGATGTTCTCTGTATAAATCGCTGTCTTCGTTGATCATTTCCGGTTCGACCCACAGACCAAAGGTCATGTTCATCTGTTGGATCTGTCGGCTAAGCCATTGCAGTCCGTGTGGCAGTTTCTTTTCATCGGTATACCAATCGCCCAGCGCCCGAAAATCGTCTTTACGGTTTCTGAACCAGCCGTCATCCAACACGAAACATTCCACACCGACAGAAGCCGCTTCTTTCGCCAGTTTCAATATTTTACTTTCGGTAAAGTTAAAGTAAGTTGCTTCCCAGTTATTTAAAACGACCGGTCTTTCTTTGTTTTTCCATTCACCGCGAATGATGTGATGATTGATGAAATCATGATACTGTTGGCTCAAACGGTTAAGCCCGAGGTGTGTATAGGAGAAAACAGCTTCCGGAGACTGAAACTCTTCCTTGGGTTTTAGCGGCCAGTTGAAATGGGTGGGGTGAATACCGCTGAGTATGCGCATCCTGTCATAAGCGCTGACTTCAATATTACTTTGGTGATTGCCTGAGTATATCAGATTGACTCCCAGACATTCCCCAAGATCTTCGTTTGTATTTCTCTTTTTAAGTATGAAAAACGGGTTTTGCCGGTTGCTGGAACATCCTGCCAGACTCTCGACCACGCTGCGTCCGTATCCGATATCGCGAATGTGTTTCGTCCGTTCCCTTCCCCAGTGTCCGTCAAATGTCATGATTTGCCAGTCGATATCATCACGGTCCAATTGCATTGAAAATAACGCACCGATTTCGACGGTCATTTCGGTATGGTTGATCAGTTTACAGCTGCGCACGATGACATCTGACTGAACAAAAGCACTGTAATTCAATTGAAGATACAGATCATGATGTTTCTCTTTGAGTGTGATGATCACCGACTCAACATTTTCTTCGATTGCGTAGCTCGAGGGTAATCCCCTAAGTTCTTCTTTTCCTTTTCTGACTTCTGATTTGTAAAACACAAAATCCGAAACATACGATGTATCCGGGAATATGATTTCAATCATTGACTGACGGATATCCCCTTTGCCCGGTGATGAGTGTTCCAGCATCCGGTTTTCAAGGGAGATATGCGAAACTTCGCGGTCATAAACAACGCAGTTGCCACTTGGGAAGATGGCTTTTTCACTCAGTACCGAGGGATCGTCCAGACGGATTTTCTTTCCGTAGTAAAGATGTTCCAGTTGACCGGTCGGTAATACAGTGAAGGCATAACTTGTATTTTTTGTTTGAAGGTGGAACAGTTCCATAAAATTTCCTCCGTTCCCGTTTGTTAAATTATAGCACAACTTGAGTTTTATCGCGGATGGTCTATAATAGAAATATCGAATGAAAGCAGGTAATTATGGAAACGATGATTGAGCGGCTGATCCGCTATTGTAAAGTGAATACACGTTCGGATGAATCAAGCAAATCCGTGCCATCCACCCTTTCGCAAGTGGAGTTTGCGAAGATGTTGGCGAAGGAACTTGAAACGTTGGGGTTCAGTGAAGTGACCCATCGTTTGGACAATGGGTTTGTGACCGCGACCATCCCTTCGAACATGCAAAAACCGGTGGATATATTGGGATTTATAGCCCACTTTGACACGGCTGATTTTAATTCTGAAAAGGTGAATCCTCAAATTATTGAGAATTATGATGGCAAGGATATTTTATTGAATAAGGAGCTAAGTGTTGTGATGAGTACGGAGAAGTTCCCTAACTTAGCAAATTATGTCGGACATACGTTGATTACGACCGATGGTACGACGCTGTTGGGAGCGGATGATAAAGCCGGAATCGTGGAAATCATTGAGGCCATGCTTTACTTTATCCATCATCCGGAAGTTGAACATGGTGAGTTAAGAGTAGCCTTTGGTCCGGATGAAGAGATCGGTCGGGGAGCCAACCTGTTTGATGCAAAAGATTTCCGTGCGAAATATGCATATACGCTGGATGGCAGTGTGTTGGGTGAGCTGGAATATGAAAGTTTTAATGCCGCTTCGGCAAAAATTACTTTGCATGGCGTAAGCGTACATCCGGGTACGGCAAAGGACAAGCTGGTCAACACCGCAAAACTGGCGTTCGAGTTTGATTCAATGCTTCCTCAGGATGAAGTTCCGGAGAAAACAGAAGGATATCAGGGATTCTTCTTGCTAAGTGAATTGAAGACGACCATCGAAGAAGGTCACATGAGTTATATCATCCGTGATCATGATAAGGCGAAGTTTTTGGCTCGTAAACAACGGATGTTGGATAATGCAAAAGCGATGAATGAAAAATATGGTGCACAGCGGGTCGTGATCGACATGAAAGATTCCTATTACAATATGGCTGAGATCATCACTAAGGACTTTAAACCGGTCGAACTGGCGAAGCAAGCCATGACGAATCTGGGGATTGAACCCAAAATCAAGCCGATCCGTGGCGGTACTGACGGATCGAAGATTTCATTTATGGGCATCCCTACTCCGAACTTGTTTACAGGTGCGGAGAATTTCCATGGAAAATATGAGTTTGCGTCGAAACAAATCATGGAAAAAGCCGTCGATGTCATCATTGAAATCGTTAAGCTGAATGCAAGATAAAGCGGGTTTGCCCGCTTTTTGCTAAGGAGTACGTATGAAAGAGCGTGTTGTCGTATATTGGATGAGTCGGGCAATTCGGGTGATGGAGAATCCGGCACTGGTTGAAGCCGCCAGGCAAGCCAAAGAACAAGGGGCGAATCTGATCGTTGTTTTTGCGCTGATCCCAAACTTCCCATATGCCAATACCCGCAATATGGACTTTTTACTGCGGGGGTTGGCACAAGTGAGTCATAAGCTTGCTCAAGAAGGAGTTCCATTATTTCTGTTTCAGGGAAGTGCGATTGAAGCCATAAAACATTACAATCATTTGTTTAGCATCATCTCTATCGTCAATGAGCATCATGCACTGCGTCCGTTTCTGAAGTCTCAAGATGAGGTCAGGGAGTGGTGCCTATATCAGGATGTGGATTTCTCATTGATCAACACAGCCTGTGTCATTCCGGTTGAAGAAACCAGCGGCAAACTGGAGTTTGCGGCTAAGACGATCCGTTCGAAGATCATGGGCAAATACAAGGACTATCTTGATGAAGTTCCCTTTGCTTACTCTCAAACATACGATACGAATAAAAGATTTCAGGAAAGTCAGATTGATGCACTTCTGAAACATTATCCGCCACTGAAACTATCCTCCCTCACACCGGGAGAAGATGCGGCGAACCTTCAATTGCACAAATTTATTACTCATCATCTTGAATTCTACGATCAGCGCAATGTGTTTGATGCGCAGGGGCAATCCTATCTATCTGCCTATCTTCATTTCGGCATGCTTTCTCCGGTGAAGATGATTCGGGAAGTTGAGAAATCGAATCATCGCAATGCTCCGTTGTTTGTGGAGGAAGCGATGGTTCGAAGAGAACTCGCGGAAAATTACTGTCACTATCAGAAGAAATATGACTCACTTGAAGGGGCATGGCCGTGGGCGATCGAAACACTGAAATCACATCTTAGCGATCCGCGAGATTATATTTATACCAAAGAGCAGTTCGAACTGGCCCAGACACATGATGAATTATGGAATGCTTGTCAGCGGATGGTCGTTGATCAAGGATATCTTCATTCGTATTTACGGATGTATTGGGCGAAGATGGTGTTGCTTTGGACCAGACATCCTCAGGATGCGATCGATATTTTGATATATCTCAATGATACTTACTTCTTGGATGGTCGCGATCCCAACGGGTACACCGGAATCATGTGGTGTGTTGCGGGGGTTCATGACCGCCCGTGGTTTAACCGCCCCATCATCGGTCTGATTCGGGCGATGGGAAAAGAAGGCACCCTGAAAAAAACAAAGTTAGATCTAAGGAGATTGACATATGATATTTAATGTTGATAGTACATCTGATCTGCCTGTTGCTGTTATGCTTCATGGCGGCGGATTATCGGATTGGTCTTTGGGCAAAGTAGCAGAACTTCTCAAAAGTGATTATCAAGTCATTACCCCGGTTTTGGACGGTCACGGCGAAGATGGCGAAACGACGTTTATCAGTATTGAGGATTCGGCGGAAAAGCTGATTGCGAATGTCGATCATACTTTTGGCGGCACCGTAGATTTACTGACAGGTCTGTCGATTGGGGCTCAAATCGTTATCGAAGCTTTACAACAAAGACCCTCGCTTGCGAGAAGGGCAGTCATTGAAAGCGGACTGATACTTCCGATGAAGTCAGTGGCACACATGGTGCCATCCAGCATGAAGATGTCTTATCCCTTAATTAAGCAACGCTGGTTTTCTAAATTACAGGCAAAAACTCTTTTTATCAACGAAGAACTGTTTGAACGATATTATCAGGACAGCATGAAGATGTCTTTGGAGTCATTGATTAATATGTCCATTTCTAATGTACTATTCGATCCGCAGAATCTTAAAAGTATCACAGCAAAAACGTTAATTTTGGTCGGAGAGAAAGAAATTCCGGCGATGAAGAAATCTGCTGAGAAGCTAAATATGGAAATTACAAACAGCCGATTGGTAACAGTTAAATCCATGGGACATGGACAAATAAGTCTGCAACATCCAAAACAATATATTGAACTTTTGAAACAATATCTCTGACACCTGCCTTCAGGTGTTTTTTATTCACCACCTATCTTTCCCATGAACTTCAATTCCGTGTCACAATTTCAAAAATTAAAAAAGCGAGTTGCCTCGCTTATTTGATGAATGTCGTGATGATCAGATAACTGATGGAACTGACCGAGGCTGAGAGAGTTGTCCCCCAAATCAAGTCGATGATTGTGATGGTGATAGGCCAATCCCTGATCGTGGCCAAATTGGTCAGATCATAGGTTGCATAGGTGAAGAAGCCAAAGAGCGCCCCGTAGATCAAGGCATGCATCAATGACTGCTTATCCAATGCCGGCAATAAGACGAATATCATCAGACCGATGATAAACAGAACATAAAAGATAAGTGCCGCTGCCCAGTTCACCTGAGGAGCCATAAGATATCCCAAATATTTCGAATACAGATTCTTCGCAACCACACCCAACCAAAACAGGTCGATCGCAAAGAATACGACCAAGACCACCAAGAACTGACTGACTAATTTCATAGGTTATCCCCTTTCGCTACCTTAAAATTTTATAATGTGCCTTTGATATAACCGATCGCAAAAGCCCCTTTACCGGCATTCAATCCGACGATCGGCGAAATGGCTTCGATGTACGCCGGTTTCTTACCGATGATATCTTCAACCTGCTGGGCAAACTGCGTCAGATCCGCCGGATTATCTGCATAGACCAATCCGTACGTGCTGATTCCCTTCTCAGCCATATCTTCTTTGACTTTCTTCAGGATACTGCTTACGGCCTTCTTCTGCGACAGCGTCTTCTTATAAATCTCGCCTTTACCCTCCGAATCGATGGAAATGACCGGCTTTAGGTCAAGCTTTGACAAAATAAACCCCTGAACCTTCGATACCCGTCCGCCGCGCAACATATACTTCAAATCTTTTACACTGACATAAATATGTGTATCTGCGATGGCCTTTTCAACTTTCTCCACCAATTCATCAAAGGAGAATCCCTGATTGCGCCATTTCGTCAGTTGTGCCACCAATAATCCCTGAGCAACTGAGTTTACCTTGGAATCAATCAGTTTTACCTTCTTACCCTCAAGATTCATCCGGCTGACAACCCGTTTGATATTGTTATAGGTTCCGCTCATCTTCGAAGACACGAACAACCCGATGATTTCATCCGAGCTTTCCAACACCTGATTGAATATACGTTCGATCGTTTCGATGGTTGCCTGCGCAGAAGTCGGGTTCATCCGATAATCATCCAAATGGCGATAAAATAAGTCCGGAGTCATCGTCAGTTTATCCAAATATACGGTCGAATCAACGATGAGATTGAGCGGAATGACGACAACATTTTCCTTTTCAATCAAATCCTTGCTTACATCCGCAATTGAATCCGTCACGATCGTGATTTTATTTTTCGGCTGGAATTTCAGATTGGCCTGCAGCTGCATGTCATCGATCTTATGCGATAACACTGTTCCCTCTTTGACCAATGCTTCCATAATCAACTCCGGTGATTTTGCATGCACATGGACTTGAACATGATCGTCTTTCGAAGTTACGACCAACGAATCTCCAAACGGCGCTAACAACTGTTGGAAATAACTTTTATCTTTTTTGGTTTCAATCATAAACTGCGAGCAATACTTAAATTCACCGACATGTGTGTCCGGATGAATTTCCGGAAACTCTTCCAACTGTGCAGCCTTAAATTTCAGTGACTCAAGATTACCGGTCTTGATGAACTGTGAGATACCTTCAATAAAGTAATAAAAGCCCTTCGCACCGGCATCAACGACATCGTTGTCCAACAGAACCTTCAGTTTATACTTGGTCTGATCGACGACTTTTCGGGCGTTTGCGAGTGAAGTCTCGAAAATGTGCTCAAACTCTCCGGTAACATTATCCCTTAACTGGTTTGACCATTCTTTCATAACGGTCAGAATCGTTCCTTCTTTTGGGGATGCCACGGCTTCATACGCATATTTCACCGCATTTTGCGTAGCCATCACAAATTCATCTTGTGTGATGGTTTCCTTATCCCCAATCTCAACAGCTAAACCGTTAAGATACTGAGCAAAAATCATCCCAGAATTGCCATAGGCGCTTTCCAAAGCCACCTTAGCGATCGAGTTCATGGTCTGCTTCGCACTTAAATCCTTCTTAGCGTTGGCCAGAATATTTTTCATGGTCAAGGCCAGGTTGGTTCCGGTATCACCATCCGCCACCGGAAATACATTGATCCGATTCAGATTGTGTTCATTAACGATTAAGTTTTGAGCACCGGAAACTACGAAATCATAAAGTCTGTGTCCGTCAATTACATATTTTGTCATATATTTGTACCCTCTTAACTATCATTCTAAATTCAAGAGCAACGTCCGTCAATTCAAGTGAACGCTGTCAGCTGCATTTACATAACTACTCCCTGAACACAGGAATAATGCGCGATACGCCCTCAAACCCAGGACATTCGATATCCACGGTTGCTTCCCCGGCCTTTCCATTGGAACGGATGGTAAAGACCGCACTGCCTCCGGTAAAGCTGATCAGAGGAGGTCCGATCAGTTTTGCCTGACCGCTGATTTTCACGGACAAAGCCCCTCGGAAGTAAACAAGTCTCTGACTGTTTTGATCGGTGACTTCACACGTAACCGTTAGGGCATCATAAGTATCAGACTCAACCAGCTCCTCTTTATCAAAAGTTACCTTCAGATTTTTCTGTGTGACCGCACTTCTCTTGCATTCGATGATCTCATCGCCGCGTTTACCCACAAAGGTATACACGACACTCTCACTTCCCCAGTTACCGATATATTTCAAGTACATGGAAGCGCCTTTTTCAAAGGTCAGCCGATTCACAGTCATCAGTTTTACCATTAAAAGTTTCTTGCTTAACGGCATATCCATTCCATAACGATTATATGAGACGAGTACATCTTTGATCTGATCAGCAACCTTCTCTGAATAGTTTTCGTTTTCTCTGATCTGATTTCCGAAAAAGTCAGCGATGATCAACGGTTCGTTAAAACCATTTTTCTTAATCACCGGATATTCTCCGAGCTTCACTTCGTTTTTATATAAAGTAACGGAATCGCAATTGGTAAAAACCACGACCTGACGCATATTCGACGATGGATAATCACCCATACTCATCGCAGAATCGACATCAAGATACAACTCTCTTTGTTGGGCCATATAGGTCTTCGCAGCTGTCTTGGGCACTCTGAACATATCGAGAACTCCATGATGACAGACTTTATCCCCGCTGCCAAAATCCTTGTGCGTCTGATAGTCATTCATGACCCAGCCGATGACCGCATTGATGCGGGGATAATTGAGAGCATCCGAAATCACTTTGGCATGGAGCAACGCTTGCGATGTTCTCAACAGCTGATTATCGAAATTCTTTACCGGATACATATGTCCGTTATGTTCTGAAATGATATAAGGAACTTCCTTGTTTTTACACACCTGATCCGGATCTTCACATCCGGCATTATCTCCCGTATGAGAGAAATCATTATACGCATACACATCCTCCAACAATTCGCTGTTTTTAATATATCGGACACCGCTGGTCGGACGCGAGGGATCAAGGTTTTTGGCCATGTGATTGGTCTTTGTATAGAAATCGTGATGATCTGAAGACTCATTGATTCTTACTCCCCACAGGATGATGCTCGGATGATTGCGATACTGAACGATCATTTCTTCCAGCATGTGACAGGCATGATCTTGCCACTGCTGATCGCCGATGTGCTGCCATCCGGGAAGCTCGGTAAACACAAGCAGTCCCAACTCATCACATGCTCTGATAAAATGTTTGGATTGCGGATAGTGCGAAGTCCGGACGATATTGACATGCAACTGATTTTTCAATATTTCGGCATCCCTGTATTGCAAACTTTTCACAGCCGCATATCCCATGTAAGGGTAGCTTTGGTGACGGTTCAATCCTATTAATCGTTGCTTTTTGTCATTGAGAAAGAAACCTTCTTTAGTAAAAGCGAACGTCCTGAAACCGAATGTGTCTGTCAGTCGGTCGACTTCCGTGTCATTTTTAATCAGCAACAACTCTATATTATATAATTGCGGATCGTCGATATCCCACAGCTGAGGATCACTGACATCAAATTCAATGATATTGACAGCATCAATGATGTTTCGCTCCACATGATCGACGGTTTCTCCATCTTTTTTGAGGTTGATATGCAATTGAAAGTCTTGAGGATTAAAACATACGATATTCACGGAAACTATTACGTTGAAAATATTGCTTTCTTTTTTGAATGTCCGGACAAACAAGTCCTCCATGTAATTCTTTCCGGTCAGAATCATCGTGACTTCACGATAGATCCCGTGATAGCCCAAATAATCAACCACATGGCCAAAGGGAGGAATCGATGGATTTTCGCTTCCATCCGCAACCACAACGATCCAGTTGGTCGAATCCCATAAGATCGCATCGGTAGCATCGGCTTCAAAAGCAGTGTATCCGCCCACATGTTCTGCGATCAGTTGTTGATTGACAAAAACCTTGGCATGGTGAGCCACGGCATCAAACCGGAAAACGACCCGCCGGTTTCTCAGTGTTGAATCAAGCACAAAAGCTTTGCGATAGCACATCGGCTTGAAACCGATCGTTTCATCTGCGTATGTAAGATGATCCAAGGAATACTGATGTGGGATATGCACCAACTCATAACCTACATGGTTTTCAATCAGTAAATCCCTCGATTCAAACGAAGGTTTAAACTGCCAGTCAAAATTGAATGGTCGGATTTGTCTCATAATTGTCACACTCTCTTTCCATCATTTTATCATATTCGATTGAGAAACGGAGAGATACTCAAAGGATAGAACGAATATCACAATAAAAAGCGGTTTCCCGCTTTCTAATAACTTTGTCCGGTAACGACGTTGAATACGTTCAACGGATTTAAACGGCACGGCGGCTGATTGCCATTGACTTCGCAACGACGACTCCAACCGGTCGATCCCCAGCCGGCCCCAAACGATAAATCTCCGCGCCAGTTACTGGCATAGTAGTTCAAGGTATTGTTTCCGACATACACGACTTCAATATGTAAGTGCGGTCCGGTCGAGTTTCCGGATGAACCGATACCACCGATCCTGTCACCCTGATTGACAATAGTGCCGGTCGGACGGACCGTATCCTTTGCCAAATGGAAATAGATGATCCAATACGTTTTATTATTGATGGACGTGAGTAAGAACGTCTGATTGCCACCGCTGCGAGCTCCCGGACTGCCACAGGTACTGCCTAAGTAACCATAGGTCGGACAACTGTTTGCGCTGTACAGAATGATACCGTTACCGACCGCCCGAAGCGTTGTGTCGACCGGTGCGGCAAAATCCACACCCATATGACGTCCGCCGCCAAACGATGCCGGATAGTACCACGCACCTGCGGAAATCCGATATCCGGATGCAACCGGACGTAAGAACCCGCTGGAAGTTACTACCGCATTAAGAGCCGCGGATACCTTCTTCAATTTATCCTGAACCTCATTCAAATCAGAAATCAGTTCGGCCTGCATCGCCATTAACTCAGCTTCTTGCTGCTTGTACTCAATGATGATTTTCTCAACTTCAATTTTCAGTTGAGCCATGGTTTCCTGATTCATTTCAAGATTGACTTTGTTATCAAGCAATACCGTTTTCTGACGCTCTAACTCATCTTTATCCGTTTTGATCCGCTCAATCTCAATCTGAAGTTCTTTGATCTGCTCTTTATCATAGGTCGTCGTATCATAAATCCCCTCAATCCGACGAATCAGATCCGAGAAGCTGGTTGCATTCATAATAAATTCAATATAGCCGTTAACCGACAAAAATCCTTGCATTACTGCCAAACGATCCCGGATTCCCTCATCGATCGCCTCAGCATTATCTTCACTGACCACGATTTTATATTCCAATGAGGTAATATTGGATTCGAGATAATAAATCGAATCGGACAATACACGGATCTGACGTTCCAAATCCTCAATCGTAGCCTCAAACTCACTGACCTGCTGGGCATAAGCGACGATATTGCTCTTCAAGTTCTTCAGATTCGACTGCAGTTTCGTCAGGCTGGCCTTGGCATCTTTTGCCTTCTGATTGATATACGCCTGATATTGCTGACACACGGTATAATTCTCTTTTGAAATCGTGCCAAAACAGAGTTTCTCATAGTACTCTTCATTTTGACTGAAATCAATGGCAGATGTGGTTATCATTGCAGAAAATATCAGCAATGACAGCGGGATGATTAAAATTGACTTTATAAATTTCTTCATCGTTGCCACCTCAGGTATCGGGTTACCGAAACAAAGCTGCCAATCAACCCTACCACTATGGCTATACCGACCAAAATGCCGGCGGTATAGTAAATCAGCGGATAGGGAGATTGCAATACAAACATCTGAGCTAAAAATACACCCCCCAAAGCCTCATACAAGTAAATATATCCGACCGTTGCCACTAAGATAGGCAAGATCGATCCAAATATACCGATTAGCACACCTTCAATAACGAAAGGCATACGGATAAAACCGTTCTTCGCACCTACGGTACGCATGATTGCGATTTCCTTCTGTCTGGACTGAATAGAGATTTTAATAGTGTTGGATATCAGGAAAACCGCAACGATACTCAGCCCTCCGACCAAGATATAACCTACGGTACGGATATAACCAAGCATTCTCATCAGCTGAACCGTTCCGGTACCGCCATATGATACTTTCTCTACGCCGATGATATAACTGATTTCACGTGCTATCTCAGCAATATCCGAACCTTCAACAGTTTTGACAAGATAGGCTGCGCGCAACGGGTTGCCCGGACCGCGATATGTTTCAAAAATCTTGCCGTCTTCGCCGTAGGTGGCAATCAGCTTATCTAACTCAGCATCTTTGGAAGAGTATTCCACATCCAATACGCCGGAAATATCGGTGATCTGTTGATGGATGATGCCCAACGGTTCTTCACTGTTGAAATTATCATAAATCTTCACATGGATTTGAACACTCTCTTCGACCGAATATGTGATTTGTTCGATGTTGATACTTAAAATAATGAACACACCGACAAACAAAAGTGCATATGCAACGGCCGAAGCACTGGACACCGTCATAGATCCGTGGCGCAACAGCCCCATAAAAGCTTCTTTAAAGTGACGTATCAGGTTCATTCTTTATGTACCCTCCTTCCGCCAAGTCTGCTACAATATGGCCGTCCTGTAATAAAACAGTTCTCTTCTTAAATTGGTTGACCAGTGTGATATCATGGGTGACCATGACGATTGTCGATTGTTCCTCGCGATTGATCTTTTCTAACAGCAACATGATTTCCTCAGACATTGCCGGATCAAGGTTGCCGGTGGGCTCATCACAAATAAGCAGTTTCGGCTGGTTGGCAATCGCTCTGGCAATGGCCGTGCGCTGCAGCTGTCCGCCGGATAACTCAGCCGGATAACTCTTCATCTTATCGGAAAGTCCGACCAGATGAAGGACTTCACGAACGCGCTGACGTGCTTTTACTTTCGGAGTTCCGATAGCCTCAAGAGCAAAATAGACATTCTCAAATACCGTTTTTCTTTCAAGAAGCTTATAGTCCTGAAACACAACCCCGATATTACGCCGATACATCGGGACCTTGGAGTGTTTCAACTTTCCAATATTGATCCCAACCACTTCGACTAATCCGCTGGTCGGTATTTCTTCGCCGTCCAACAGTTTTATAAGCGTAGATTTCCCCGATCCTGTCGGCCCGATGATATATACAAACTCACCTTGTTCGACAGTCAGATCAATATTATAAAGGGCATTGACTCCGTTTTTGTATGTTTTACTGACATTGCGCATTAAAAGCATGAGATCACATCCGTTCTTTGTCATTTTATCACAATTCCGGTGAATTGTTGATGAAAGTTATTGTCAAATCGTGACAAGAATGTCAATACGTGACAAAAAAAGTGTGACAAATAATCACACTTTATAATCCAAAGTAAATCCGTAGCCTTTGACCTCGGTCGTTTCATTTGCGATGAAGAATGCCTGCTTATCCACGGAATGAATAATTTGAGTCAATTCCGGATACTGATTTTTCATTATGACGGCCATTATGATCGGTCGTAGTTCACCGGTATAACCGCCGGTAGCGTTGATCAGTGTTGTCCCCCGATCCAATTTGTCATGAATCAATGCAATCAATTCTTGATAATGATCGGATATAATATACACCGCTTTAGCCTGCTGACCGCCAAACACCAGAATCTTGTCTAATGAAAACGCACAAGCCCAGACAGATATAAATCCTACAAGCACTGCTTCCAGCCCAAACACATACAATCCCAGCAATACGGTCAAGGCATCCACAATCAAAACAAGCTTATGTATTTCAATATGCGTATATTTATGAATGACCAATGGCGGAACATCCATCCCACCGGTCGATGAACCGCTGCGAATGACCAACCCGACACCGACACCAGCTAAAAGTCCGCCATACAGACTTGCTAAAATCGGATCTAAGTCCTTGGTGTACTGCATATTGACTGTAAAAGTGAGCATCGCAGGATATAAGAACGAGCTGATGGCCGTACTGAAAGCAAAGGATTTTCCTAAGGTGAAAGCACCGACAACAAACAGTCCGATGACCAGAATGTTGATTATGAGTCCTGGGGAAACATTGATCAGCGGTTGCAATGCAACAGCAATCCCGGCCACACCCCCGGAAAGAATATTATAAGGTAAAATAAACATTCCGACCGCCAAGGCCAGAATAAAATTTCCGATTAACAACAAAATACTATTCTTCAGCAGTTCTCTGACATTCATATCTATATCCCTCTTGTCACATATTATATCACTGAACATTCACTTCGATAACCCCCTGCGAAGTAGCGGGGCTGTCATCGATTTGACAAACTGACAACTTATATGTATAATACAGTATGTCAGTCGTGGGAATTTGTTTTACTCATGACAAAAATACAGGAGGAATTTATGAAAAAACTGTTACTAGCGGTCGTTTTGGCCATGTTCGTTTTCGTCGGTTGCACACCGACCAGTTCGGACAAATCAATTATTTTTACGGATGCCGGATGGGATAGCGCAAAAATCCACAATAACATTGCCGGATTTATCGCTGAGTCTGCGTTTGATATGACGTGGAGTGAGCTTCCGGGATCCACACCGATCACCTATGAAGCCATTAAAAACGGGGAGATCGATATCCATATGGAAATGTGGACAGACAATATCGCTCCTTATCTGGATGATGTTGCCAAGGGTGATATATTGGAATTGGGAGTAAATTTCGATGATAACATGCAAGGGTTTTATGTTCCGCGCTACGTTATTGAAGGAGATGCATCTCGAGGAATCGAACCCATGGCACCAGAGTTGAAATATGTATCGGACTTACTGAATTACCCCGATATTTTCCCGGATGATGAGAATCCGGATATGGGCCGGGTCTACGGAGGTATACCGGGTTGGGCCGTCGATGAAATATTGTTTAAAAAGTATGAGTATTTAGGATTGGATGAGAAGTTTGTTTATTTCAGACCGGGATCCGACGCTGCTTTAGCTGCCGCGTTGACAGCTGCTTATGAAAAAGGCGAAGCCATTGTCGGCTACTATTGGGAACCGACGTGGTTAATGGGTAAGTATGACTTTGTATTACTGGAAGATGCACCTTTCAATGCGGCTGACTTCCCTGAAGGAAAAACCGCATTTGCACCGGTGAGAGTTACCATTACAGCCCGTCCGGGATTCGATGCGGATCATCCGGAGTTCGCAGAATTCTTATCTAAATACCGCACATCAAGTGCCCTTACTTCAGAAGCATTAACGTATATGCAAGACACCGGAGCCGACTATAAAGCTACGGCAATCTGGTTTTTAAAGACACATGACAATCTGCTGGATGAATGGCTGGATGCTGACAGAGCTGAGGCAGTACGTCAGGCTCTGAAATAGAGGTCTATATGGATATTTATCAGTTTCCATTTCAAATCAAGATTGACGTCCAAGCTATTGACGATGCGGTACGAAATTTTGCAATTACTTTCGATGTCGTACTGCGGATGATTCGAAATGGTCTTAATGGATTATTGAACTCCATTCAGTCACTGCTGACGGTCATCCCATGGTGGGCCTTCGTGATTCTTGTCATCTTTTTAGGATTTAAACAAACCGGGAAAATTAAAACCGGAATTGCTTACGGGCTGATGCTATTTGTCATCGGTGTCGTCGGACTTTGGGGTCTGATGTTAACCACATTGTCAATTGTTATTGCTTCGGTGGCCCTTTCAATATTGATGGGATTCCCGATCGGCATTCTTATTTCTGCCAGTGACCGGGCAAACCGTTGGGTTCGCCCGATATTGGATACCATGCAAACCATGCCGGTATTTGTATATCTGATTCCGGCCGTGTTGCTTTTCGGTTTAGGCAAAACCCCTGCCGTCATCGCAACGACGATCTATGCGATCGTCCCGATCATCCGTCTGACGAATCTCGGAATCCGTCAGGTGGATACGGAGGTCGTGGAGGCAGCAAAAGCCTTTGGTTCGACAAAATCACAGGCCATGATGAAAGTACAAATTCCCCAAGCTTGGCCGACCATCATGGCCGGTGTCAACCAAACGCTGATGATGGCGATGGCCATGGTCGTAACCGCCTCGATGATCGGTGCTGCCGGCTTGGGCATGGAAGTACTGATTTCCGTTAACCGGGTTGAAGTGGGCCGCGGATTGGTATCGGGAACCGCCGTCGTCCTTCTGGCCATTCTTCTGGACCGTCTCAGTCAGGGATGGACCAAAGAGCACAAGGAGGATGTATGATGGAAAAACCGATCATCCGAGCCGAAAATATTAGCAAGCTTTTTGGCAGGAATCATAAAGAAGCGATATCGATGCTTCAAGCGGGAGCTTCGAAAGCCGAAGTCTTAAAGGAAACCGGTGTTACCGTAGCCTTGTGGGATGTCAATCTGGAAGTTTATCCCTCAGAAGTGTTTGTTATTATCGGCTTGTCCGGGTCAGGGAAATCTACTCTGGTACGATGTTTCAACCGCCTGAATAAACCAACCTCAGGCTCGATCTTTTTCAAAGATCAAGCCATCGAAAAACTGTCTCACAAAGAGCTCATATCCTATCGAAGAGACAACATTGCCATGGTGTTTCAAAATTTTGGACTGATGTCTCACCGAAACGTTATCAACAATGTCGAGTACGGATTAGAGGTGAAAAATGTCGGTAAGGATTTGCGCAGACAAAAAGCTTTGGAAATGATTCAACTCGTCGGTTTGGCAGGTGTGGAAAATGCTCCGATAAGCAGTCTTTCAGGTGGTATGAAACAGCGCGTCGGACTGGCAAGAGCTTTGGCCAATGAACCGGAAGTCCTGTTAATGGATGAACCGTTCTCCGCACTGGATCCGTTGGTTAAGAAGGATATGCAATTTGAACTGTTATCCATTCAGCGCAAACTGAACAAGACAATCATATTTATAACCCACGACATTAACGAAGCATTTAAATTGGGTGACCGGGTAGCGATCATGCGCGATGGCAAGGTGATTCAAGTGGATACACCGGAAAACATGATCACAAACCCTGCCGATGATTATGTCCGTGAGTTTATTGAAGGTGCCGATAAGTCAAAGGTCATGAGTGTCCGTCAAGTCATGATCACACCTTCATGTATCGTTAAAACCAGCGACGGAGCCAATCGGGCCATCGTCGAAATGCGCTCGAACAACGTATCTAGCGCATATATCGTCAATGAGAAAATGGAGTTTAAAGGGATGCTGACGTTGGAAGGGGCTATCAAGGCCCGAGATACCAAAGGCAAGATCTCGGATTACTTCTCCGATGATTGTATGACGATTCAGGCAGATGCTACCATCGGTGATGCTATGCCCATGGCAGCCAATGCGAAGTATCCGATTGCCGTTTTACATAACGGTCAACTGAAAGGAATCATAACAAAAGCGTCGCTGATATCGACGCTTGCGGATAACTAGGAAGCAACTTTGCTTCCTTTTTTTATGATCGTTTCTATGGCTAATACAACAGCTTCAATCATGTTCTGTAATGGCATGGATGGCATCTGCGGTTTTGATATCACTTGCTCATCAAGATACGGAACATGAATGAATCCTGAGATGATTCCCGTCTGATTGATTTCATTATAATGGCGGATTGCATAGGTCACATGATTACAGACAAAGGTTCCTGCACTGTTGGATACTGATGCCGGTATCGATGCTTCGCGAAGCCGGTGAACGATATCTTTAATCGGTAGGTTGACAAAATAGGCATCCGGTCCATCTTCAACTATCTTTTCATCTGTCGGCATATTGTGATCATTATCTTCAATTCCATAATCATCCATATTGATTCCGATCCGTTCCACAGTGATATCTGCCCGTCCGCCTGCCTGGCCCAGACTCACAATCACATCCGGATGTTGTTGGTCGATCACCCTCAGGATCGCTTGAACCGATGAAAACCGTACAGTCGGTATTTGAAGCTTCAGGATAGGCTGCTCAAGAATCTGATCGGGCAGTGCTTTCAATATTTCCAATGCCGGATTGACTGTCTCATCATGAAAAGGTTCAAAAGCCGTAACTAGAATTTTCATTTGTGTCACCTCAACTTTCAATATATACCCATCGCTCATCCGAGTCAACTCATCCCTTTCTTATTGAATATCATGCAAGTCATTCGTTCATCATGGCAACTTATCGAAAAGTTGTTTTCATTTGACCGGAACTTTCCTACAATCAACAACATAGCGGTTAACGCTTTGTAAAGGAGCTAATATGAAAAAACTATTACTTATGCTTTTTGTTTCGCTTTTGTTGATCGGCTGTACTGCGGCCGGTACCGGTAATTATACCGAAGAGCAGTTTGATAAAGCCATCGAAGCTGTAAAAACCGAGTATGGTGAAGATTATATCCCATCCGCTGAGATCAATCTTCAACAGTTGGAAGAGGTGTACAAAATCAATAAAGACTGGATCAAGAAAAGTTTCGCAGAGGGTCCGATGATGTCACTGAATACGGATATGTTTATCGCGATCATGGCTACCGACGGGAATGTCGATAAGGTTGAGGAAGCATTGTTGGACTACAAAGAATATCTAATCAACGAGTCTTTCCAATATCCGATGAACATGGCCAAAGTAAAGGCCACACAAGTCGTCAAAAAGGGTAACCTGGTCTTCCTGCTCGTTCTAGGCAAATATGACGAACGTCCGGAACCGACCGAAGAACAGGCATTGAAGTTCGCACAGGATGAAATCCAACGCGGAATCGACGCAATCAACGAAGCTTTAAAGTAGAAACGAGGGAGCAAGCATGGTATTCAGCAGTCTGATCTTCTTATTCAGGTTTTTACCCATCGCCTTGCTCCTGCTTTTTTTAACGCCGAAAAAATATCAAAATCTCCTATTGTTTATCTTAAGTCTGATTTTCTACGCCTGGGGAGAAGTCCGGTATATCTTCATCATGTTTATCTCAGTCATTTTGGATTTTACCACATCCAACTTGATTGAGAAATATCGAAATCATCCTCGGATTTCGAAGCTGATGTTAATGACTTCTGTTGTCGGTAATCTCGGTATGCTGTTTTTCTTTAAATATTTGGGGTTCATCGGATCACTGTTCTCACTCGAACTGCCCGTATTGACATTACCTTTGGGAATTAGCTTTTATACCTTTCAAACCATGTCCTATACGATCGATGTGTATCGCGGCAAAGTTCAGGCTGAGAAAAATATCATCGACTTCGGTGCTTTTGTCTGTCTGTTCCCTCAGCTGATCGCCGGACCGATTGTCAAGTATTCTCAAATTGCTTATGAACTTAAACACCGAGTCATCACCTTGGAAGGATTTGAATCCGGATTGAAACTTTTTCTGCTGGGTCTATCAAGCAAGGTTCTGTTGGCTAATAACATTGGTATGATGTGGGATGATATCATCAAAATACCGGTCTCAGAATTATCTGCCACAACTGCCTGGCTGGGAGCCGTCGCCTTTGGCTTTCAGATATATTTTGATTTCTCCGGGTATTCGCTGATGGCCATCGGATTAGGGTCGATGCTTGGGTTCAATTTCCCCCAAAACTTCAATTATCCTTATATATCTAAGAGTATGACCGATTTTTGGAATCGTTGGCACATAACTTTGGGGTCATGGTTTAAGGAATATGTGTACATTCCTTTGGGAGGTAACCGAAGAGGGATCGGCAGACAAATCTTTAACTTACTCATTGTCTGGTTTCTGACCGGATTCTGGCACGGAGCTGCCATTAACTTCATTTTATGGGGATTGTATTTCTTTGTGCTTCTTGTCATCGAAAAAATTTGGCTGTACCGGTGGCTCAATCGGCATCCTTTGGTATCCCGTATATACTTTATATTCTTTATCCTGATCGGTTGGGCTGTATTCGCTATCAGCGACCTCTCTTTGCTTGGACAATATCTGACCGCCATGTTTACCTTTGGATCTTCAACGCAATGGACATATTTTTTAAGCAATTATGGCGTTATCCTGATGTTCTGCCTCGTTTTTTCCACAGACATTCCTAAAAAAATCGTAAGTTCTGTATCTTTCCCTTTGGTTGAAGCATCGATGGTGACTGTACTGTTTCTGTTTTGCGTGGCATACCTGGTGGATTCATCCTATAATCCGTTTTTATATTTTCGCTTCTAGGAGGCCCTATGTACAAAAGACAACCCTTGACGGCCATGTTTAGTCTGCTGGTCGCTGCTATTCTCCTGTTTGACTTTCTTGGTCCGATCAAGGTGTTTTCGGCATTTGAAAATCGCTATCTGACCCAACGTCCTGCTTTACGATGGGAAGATGTGGTCAATGGCCGGTGGATGTTGACGTATGAGGAATACATCAACGATCAGTTTATGTTGCGGGATGAGTGGATCACTCTGAAATCTTTGAGTGAACGTTTTCTGATGAAAAAGGAAAACAATGGGATCATTTTTGGTAAAGACGGTTATCTGTTTGAGAAACTGCTTGGGTTTAGTGACCAGACAACGTTGAATCTGAGATATCTATCTGAGTTTGAGTCCCTGGTCAATGCACCGCTGACCAGCATGATCGTCCCCAACTCTTATGCAATATTGAAGAATTACCTTCCTAAGGGCGTCCCTTTGCTCGATCAGATTTCTTGGCTAGAGCAATGGGACCAACAATTAAATCTCTTAAGAATCGAGGAGCGATTCAAAGACCAGGCGGATCAGTCTCTGTATTACAAAAATGATCATCATTGGACACTTGAAGGAGCATATGTTGCTTATACTGCCTTATGTGAGCAGTGGCAACTTACACCGCTTCCGTTTGAATCCTTTACGGTTGAGACTGTGGATGGCTTTCTGGGTACATACTATGCCAAAGCAAAACCTTCGGAAGCGATGGCCGATCGTTTATCTCTGATCGATCCAAAAATCATTGCGTATAAATTTGGAGATAAGTCTTTTCCCTCTTTGATCGATCGAAACAAACTTTTAACTCACGATAAATATGGAGCATTCCTTCATGGCAACATCGGTTATTCCACAGTGATTGTTAATGAAACCGACCAACCGAATCGATTGTTGGTGATCAAGGATTCCTATGCCAACAGCCTGATTCCGTTTATGACTGCTCACTTTGATGAAATCGTGATTGTTGATTTGCGTCATTTCTCCGGATCTCTTTTAGGCATCACAAACTCGACTGCCTTTAATCATATCCTGTTTATTCAGAACTTCTCAAACTTTATTTCAGATCCGCACTTGGCAAAACTGCGATACTAATTACAATGATTGATAAACTGTCGGCATTCTGTATAATGTTAGTATACATGGAGGTTGTGCATGAAAATTACCGATAACGCGAAAGTCGTTTTACAAAAAGTTTTACTGGAGAATAACCGTGACTGTCTTTGGGTCGGCTTACAGGAAACCTGTTGCGGAACATCGATCAGCGTCGCTTTGGCCCTTGCTGCTGACGATGATAAGCTCGTTGAAATTAATGGTGTTCCTGTAATCATGATGCCGGATGCCATCGAGCGTGCTGAAAGTATTGAAATTGATGAACAGGACGGGCAACTGTTCTTCAACGATTCTCAGGCTGCTGACTGTTCAAGCTGTTCACATTAACTTAAAGAGCGAAAGCTCTTTTTGTGTGACAATATTTTCAATATTCTATGATGTATTTCGATTGAAATATACCCCCCTAGGGTATATAATAGCAACGAGGTGAGAAATTATGATTGAGAAGCAATATCAGGTTACCGGAATGACATGCGCTTCCTGTGCCAGTGCCGTAAAACGTACATTGGGCAAACTGGATGGAGTACAAAATGCCGATGTCAATCTGGCAACTGAAAAGGTACATATATTTTTAGAGAATGAAGTGTCGTATGATGTTTTAAAAAGTGCAGTTGAAAAGGCCGGTTACGGACTTGAAGAAATTAGGAAAGCTAAAGAAGTAACTTTACTGGTTGAAGGGATGACGTGTGCATCCTGTTCTTCAGCTGTTGAACGTTCACTTAAAAAACTGGACGGGGTTGAAATTGCCAGTGTCAACTTGGCGACCAACAAAGCCACGATCAAATATGACGGCAGTAAAGTGAAAATTGCGGAGTTGAAGAAAGCCGTGGAAAAGGCCGGATACACTCCGAAAGATATCGAGAAAAAACTGGCCATTGATGAAGATCAGATAAGGAAAGACAAAGAAAGCAAAGATATGTTTCAGCGTTTGATCTTATCGATTGCTTTCTCCATACCTTTGCTATATATCGCGATGGGACATATGTTTATCCCTGACATCGCAAAGTTGCCGGCCATTATTGATGTACATAACTACCCTCTCAACTTCACGTTGGTGCAATTGGTTTTAACATTGCCGGTGATGTGGGCAGGACGAAAGTTCTTCATTATCGGATTTAAAACTTTGTTCAAAGGCAATCCGAATATGGATACATTGGTCGCGATCGGAACCGGCGCTGCCTTTATCTATGGACTGTATGCGATTTTTGCAATTTACAACGGTGATTTCCATTTTGTCGATAATCTGTATTTCGAAGTTGCGGCATTGATCATCACGTTGCTGTTGGTCGGTAAATACATGGAAGCACGGATGAAAGGCAAAACTTCAGAAGCCATTAAAAAGCTGATGAATCTCACCCCTAAGACGGCCCGACTGATCAAAAACGGTACCGAAATCGAAGTTGCCCTTGAAGAAGTCGAAGTCGATGACTTTCTGATCGTCCGTCCGGGTGAACGTATTCCGGTGGATGGTGTCGTAATTGAAGGGTTCTCTGCAGTGGACGAATCGATGCTGACGGGTGAGAGCTTACCGGTCGATAAACAACCCGGAGATTCGATTGTCGGGGGCAGTTTAAATAAAAACGGGTTGCTGACTATGAAAGCAAATGCGGTTGGTGAAAGCACGGCATTGGCACGCATCATTAAGTTGGTTGAAGATGCACAAGGTCAGAAGGCCCCGATTGCGGCAATGGCGGACATAGTTTCCTCCTACTTCGTTCCGGTCGTCATCGTTATTGCCATTGTCGCTGCAATCGTCTGGTGGCTTGTCGGGAAGGATATTGATTTCGTTCTGACAGTCTTCGTTACGGTTTTAGTTATTGCCTGTCCGTGTGCTTTGGGACTTGCAACTCCGACAGCGATTATGGTTGGTACCGGAAAAGGTGCCGAAAACGGTGTATTGTTTAAGGGTGGTGAAGCGCTGGAAACTGCACATCACATTCAAGCCATTATTTTTGATAAAACCGGAACACTGACCGAAGGCAAGCCGATGCTGACCGATGTGATCCCTTATGATATCGATGCTGATATCCTCTTACGTTATACGGCCAGTGCCGAACAAGGATCTGAACATCCGTTAGCTCAGGCGATTGTCAAAGGAGCTACGGATAAAGGCATTCAATTGTTCCCAATTGCGAAGTTTTTGGCGGTTACCGGGCGCGGTGTTGATGTAACGGTGGATGATAAAGCAGTTTTGATTGGTAATCGTGCATTTATGAATGAGCGACACGTTGAACTTCATGCCATTGAAGCCGATATGGATCGTCTGGCAAATGAAGGGAAAACTCCGATGCTTGTTGCAATCGACGGTAAGATCCGCGGAATTGTAGCTGTAGCCGATGTCGTGAAACCTTCCAGTGCCAAAGCAGTACAACAGTTGAAGCATATGGGTATCAAGGTTGCGATGATTACCGGAGATAACAAGAAGACAGCTGCTGCTATCGGACGTCAGGTTGGTATCGATCTGATCCTGGCGGAAGTGTTGCCTCAAGATAAATCTTCAGAAGTCGCAAAACTTCAAGAGCAGGGATTATCGGTTGCGATGGTCGGCGATGGTATCAACGATGCTCCGGCTTTGGCAAAAGCGGATATCGGTATTGCGATTGGTTCAGGTACGGATGTGGCAATCGAATCAGCGGATGTGGTATTAATGAAGTCGGATTTGATGGATGTCGTCACCGCCATCAAACTGAGCCGTGCGACGATCCGGAATGTTAAGCAAAATCTGTTCTGGGCATTTATTTATAACATTGCCGGCATCCCCTTGGCGGCCGGAGTATTCTATGCTTTTGGCGGTCCGTTGCTTAACCCGATTTTCGCCGGTGCAGCCATGGCTTTCAGTTCAGTATCCGTTGTAACCAATGCTCTGCGTTTGCGCAGATTCAAGAAATAGAGGAAAATATGAGAAAATTTGTGTTATTGCTGGCTCTTACGGTTCTTATTGCCGGTTGTGCTTCAACCGATGTTATCAAACGTGAAGCAAAATCTTCTTTTGACATGATTCTTGATCTGCCCATGATCGAATCTTCCATCATGGACGGATATGCTCACATCATCATCACTGAAGACTACCATCTGGATTTATCACTGAATCCCGAAACAACCTCTCAAGATGTGATCATGGCCGTACCTGTCGGGCCGTTTCTGACTGCCGGGTTGGATATTACGAAACTTCCTTCAACGATGAAAGTTAACGATGATATGTTACTGATAACTTTTGAAGGCATAAAAGGGCCCTCAGCGTCAGATGCATCGTCACAAATGGATTCATTACTGACCAACAATCGAAGTCTGCTCGGTTATCATGCTGAACTCGATCATTTCGGAATTGCTCTGGGCGATCATAAATTTGAGTGGGCAAAGGATCTGACGACCAACGACAAAGATGTGGTTTTCATCCTGAGTGCCGATGTTTTGCGAAATGCCGGGGTCAATGTCGAAGCAGTTGACGGCTGGCTGTTTACAACCATGGATGACATGGATTTACTTTTAAAACCATTCGACTTAAACTGATTCTATGGAAAAAATAACCATTCATGTAGAAGGTATGACGTGTAAGGCTTGCGAAAAAAGCGTCACTACCGAAATCAAGAAGATCAACAGTGTAAAACATGCATTTGCAAACGCTAAAACCGGTGAGGTAAACATTCAGTCCACCTCGCCGGTTTCCTATGACAAAATTAAGAAGGCAGTTGAGGAAGCCGGATATCAGCTTAAAGACGAGAAACCCTCAGTTGTGATGGATTGGATATGGCTGGTCGGTGTTATTGCCGTGGTCGTATCTGCACAAATGATTTATCAGCGGTTGCTTCCGCCTCAGCTGGATGCACAGACGATTGCACTTCCTTTGGTGGCTGTTTATGGATTAATTACCTCGTTTCACTGTGTAAGTATGTGCGGTGGTATCGCCTTATCACAGTCGATGGCGAAAATTCAGGGGAAAACACCGTATCAGTCTACATTCCTGTACAACTTCGGACGAATTGCTTCCTATACGATCTTTGGGATGTTGTTGGGCGGTTTAGGTTCATTCTTCTCGATTTCTGATCTGGTTCGCAATCTGATCCTGCTTGCCGGCGGAGTGTTGATGCTGTACTATGGCGTAAGCTTGCTGGGATGGGTATCCATGCCTAAACTGCCTAACATCATGCCAAAAGTAAATAACAAGAACATCAGCGAAGGTTTTCGTCCGTTGATCGTCGGTGTACTGAATGGATTTATGCCTTGTGCTTCTCTTCAGATGATGCAGCTATATGCATTGGCTTCCGGATCGGTGGTCAACGGCGGACTGATCATGCTTGTATTCGCCTTAACTACGGCTCCGGTATTAGTAACGATTGGTTTGTTATCGTCCAAACTGAACCTCAAGAGTTCTCGAAGGGTCAAACTGGTTTCTGCGGCTGTCGTGGTACTGATCGGTTCACAAATGGCCTTCCGATCGATGAGTGCATTGAACATCCCTTTACCTTTTGTTGCGAAGCCTCAGGAAGTCCGTCTGGCACCCGTCGTTGACGGGGTTCAGTTAATCACTTTGACTGTCGATTGGAATGGATATCATTTGGATTATACCGCGGTTGTTAAAGATATTCCGGTACAGATTACCGTGGATCCGGTGTCGTTGTCTGGGTGCAGTAATCCCATTACGATTCCGGCGTTCAATGTTGAGATCGATGGTCTTACCGAACAACTGACCGCTATATTTACTCCTGAGAAAACCGGGAATATCCGCATACAATGCTGGATGAACATGATATCCACAAACCTGTTGGTTATTGACAACTAAAAAACTGCCCGAAGGCAGTTTTTTACATTCTTGTTGTGATGTAGATTATGGCAATGATTCCCGCAAGGATCAGCCAAGCGATCGGATTACCAAAATTGAGTGTATACCCGAAACTATATTCTCTGGGTACAAATACATTAGCATCCTCCTTATTTACATAGAAGAATGTGTTATGCGTCCTTCTGTATACACTGACCTCTTCTTTTGTCCATCTTCTTTTTTCCATCGGATATACCTCCCCGTTCCGTATGATTGACACTAAAAGACTTCATGATACGGTATCAGCCGTGACATGACTCGATGTCAGAAATAATGTGATGTTCATCCCCCAAAATTTCGTTCATTTCTACCATTACAATAAATCAAAAGTCATGATTTGGCAACACATTCTTAAAGCACAATGACACATTCGTGACAAAAATATCAATCTTTCATCATTGACACGTGTGTACATATCCCTTATATAATAATGACTATGGAGGTCGCTATGAACAATCCTTATATTCATTTGATCCCTTTGTTATTTGGTTTGGTATATTTTTCGATTATCTATTTACTGCATTGGAAACTTAACATGCATTATAAGTATGGATTAATGTTCCCTTTGTTTATGACGATCACTATGAATCTGATGGCAATCCCCAGTTATATTCGCTTGATTTCGCAGGTGATGGGTGAAGGTGATTGGCTGCTTCTGATTTTCGCGTGGTGGCAGGCAGGAATCTTGTTATTGTATATCATCTTGTGGAAACTGATCGAATCATTCTCAAACAAAAAGGAGTCAGAGTGACTCCTTTACCGTTTAATGCCTGTACATGATGCATAAACCCTGATCGTAAATCAGCATCAGGTACCAAAGAATAAGTCAAGCGGACTTTGATGATGTCGGTATAAAGGCATTACTCACTTGTTGAGTCAGTGAGACTGTCACCATGACATCTGAATCACACGAGTATAGCAAATCCTTAATGCGTTGGACATGCTGTCGGCGCACAGCGAGCATAATAGCATAACGCTTCTTCTGATCGATACCTTCAGCATGCATGATTGTTAAAGCCTGATTCATTTTTCGAATCTGATCGGCTGCTTGTAATGCTGATGATTCGCATGTAAAGATCGCTGTTATCGTGTTGTAGCCCAGGGCAAGTTTTTCTTCAAGCAAAGAGCCGCAAACCTGACCGGCTGAAAATGCCGCAATCAGAATAACTACCTTCAACGGATCTTCAGCAAATCCGCTCAGTGCAGTTGCAGTGAGTATAAGCCAAAACGCATACTCTACCGCCGCAATCAATGCTCCAGGCAGACGATGCCCTTTATGAATCAATTGAGATCTGAGTGAAGACATCGTGACCTCCAGCAATTTACCCACAAAAATCAAAACATACATTACCCACGGACTTCTTGTAATCAAATCAATCATAAATACAGTTTCCTCCTTCACTACTATCCGACCTACAATAAAAAACAGGGCTCTTAAGCAACACTTGCAAGTGATACGTAAAAGCCCTTCATTCGACGGTTCTTTTATAGTACATCTACTATATCATAACATCGAGCATGCATCAACCTCTGACAATGTCTCAGGTATTTTTAAAATGTCTCATCTTCGTCTGTTCAAAACATCATTTATTGTCCATAATAGAAGGGTAGTACGGAGGTATGTATGAGATTTCAAACAGCAGAACCTTTTCGCATCAAAATGATCGAACATGTCAAAAAAACGACATTCGAACAGCGAGCGGAATGGTTAAAAGAAGCAAAGTATAATGTGTTCAAAGTCAAAGCCGAAAATGTCTATATTGATTGCCTTACAGACAGCGGAACCTCAGCCATGAGCAAAAACCAGTGGGCTGCCCTGATGATGGGGGATGAGTCCTACGCCAGTTGTGACAGTTATTTCCGATTGGAACAATCCATTCACGAAACCTATGGAATGCCGCTGATTCAGCCGGTCCACCAAGGACGTGCCGCCGATTATCTGTTAGCAAAAATCTATACCCAGCCCGGGAAAATCGCTATTGGTAATATGCATTTTGACACTTTCAGAGGCAATGCGGAAGTTTTGGGTGCTTTGGTTGAAGATTTGGTTACGGATGAAGGCAAAGATGCCTCCAGTCCTGCCTCTCCTTTTAAAGGAAACATGGATATTGCCAAATGTGAGAAACTGATCCAGGAAAAAGGCGTCGATCAGATATCGGTAATCATTCTGACCGTGACATGCAATAACAATGGCGGACAACCGGTCAGTATGCGAAACATCAAAGACGTCGCATCACTGGCAAAGAAATATGGCATTCCCTTTGTCATGGACATTGCCCGGATTGCGGAAAATGCTTATTTTATCAAAACCCGGGAAGAGGGTTATACGAATATTGACATCGTCGATATCGTCAAAGAACAGTTATCTTTCTGCGAAAGTGCGGTCATGAGTGCCAAGAAAGACGGATTAGTTAATATCGGCGGTCTGTTTCTGACACGCAATGAGGAAATATTTGCTCAGGCCAACCAACTGGCCATCGTTCATGAAGGTTTTATCACTTATGGCGGTCTGGCCGGAAGAGATATGGATGCATTAGCCGTCGGTATCAAAGAAGCATGCGACTTTGATTATCTTCATTATCGTATCGGCCAGGTTGAGTACTTAGGCAATCGTTTAAGAGAGGCTGGTATTCCGATCATCGAACCCCCAGGCGGACACGGAATCTACGTGGATGCAAGACGGTTCTTGCCGCACATCCCACAATATGAGTTTCCTGCTCAGCGATTGGTCGTTGCTCTGTATCAGGAAGCCGGAATCCGGGCGGTAGAGCTAGGGGCTTGTGCTTTCGGCGGTAAAGATCCTGTCACCGGCGAAGCTACCTGGCCACAATTGGAAACGATGCGTATTGCTATCTCGCGTCGGGTGTACACTAATGATCATTTGGATTGTATCGTCAATGCCCTGACCTATATCTATCAGAATCGTGATTCTTATAAAGGCATGAAACTTGTTTACGAAGGACCGATCGTATCCTTGCGGCATTTCACAGCCGGATTCGAATTGCTTTAATAAAGACTTGCGTTGACCGCAAGTCTTTATTTCACCAATGATTTTAATGTGGCGTAGATAAACGCATCCAAATCGCCATCCATGACTTTCTGTACATTGCCCTCTTCCGCATTGGTTCGATGATCTTTGACCATTGTATACGGAGCGAACACATATGAGCGAATTTGGCTTCCCCACTCAATAGCTTTCTGCTCACCCTTGATATCGGCCAATTTCGCTTCCTTCGCCTCAATCTCCAACTGATACAGTTTTGACTTCAGCATATTCATCGCCTGTTCCCGGTTTTGCATTTGGGAACGCTCCGACTGACATGTGACAACGATGTTGGTCGGCTTATGAATCAGCCGCACAGCTGAATCCGTTTTATTGACATGCTGACCGCCGGCACCAGAAGCTCTCATGGTTATGACCTCAATATCTCCCGGATCGATCGTGATTTGAATTTCATCATTGAATTGGGGCATGACATCCACAGAAGCAAACGATGTATGTCTTCTTCCCGACGAGTCAAAAGGCGAAATCCGGACCAAACGGTGAACGCCTTTTTCCGTCTTGAGATAGCCGTAAGCCATTGCACCTTCAACCAGAAATGAGACTGATTTTAATCCGGCTGTATCCCCGTCCTGATAATCCAGTACAGAAACTTTATAGCCTTTTTTATCAGCCCAGCGGGTATACATCCGATAGAGCATTAACGCCCAATCCTGACTTTCCGTTCCGCCGGCACCCGGATGAAGTTCGATGATTGCATTGTTTTTATCATAATCATGACTCAACAGGATTTTGATTTCAAACTTTTCGAAGTTCTCCAGTTGCTCTTCATATTCCATTTCAACCAAAGAACTTAATTCTTCATCAAACTCCTGTTTTAACATTTCCACAGTTTCATAAAGTTGGGAAAATGTCGAGAGTAATTCATGATAACCCTCAACAATTTCCTTCACCTGATTCATTGTGTTTATTTTTGCCTGCGCCCCTCGGCGATCATTCCAAAATGAGTCATCTGACATTTCCTGCTGGATTTGATCGATGACTTTCTGTTTGCCAGGCAAGTCAAAGTGAATCACCCAACTGTTTTAACTTATCGTAAACAGATGTTACTCCTTGTCTTATTTCATAAAATTCCATTATTTCTTCTGCTCCTCAACTTGTATCTGCATATTCTTGCAATAGAATACTGTTTCCTGTGAAATCCGTTGCATCATGTCTTCAAACATCTGATATCCTTCCTGTATATACGCCTGAAGCGGATTGCTTTGGGCATAAGAACGCAAGTGGATACCATCGCGCAGTTTGCTCATCGTGTCGATATGCTCAACCCACGCACGGTCAATAACACGCAAGACCACATTTTTCTCAATGGTATATATGCTGTCTCTGACTTTCTCTGCCGGTACGTTTTTGACATCGATCGAATCGATTTTATCCTCGTATGTAAGCCAAATCGCTTCGGTGCACATACGCTCGATTTCAACCATATCTTTATCTTCAAAATCTGATTTCTTTAATGTCAGATCTTTAAAACCAAACTTAACATATGCTTCTAACAGTTCCTCAACGTTGACCTTCGGATGTTTGCTTGTGTAATCGGTGTGTGTTTTCAAAATATTCAGTGATACACGATCAAACATATCTTTAATGATCGTATGTACGTCTTCATTTTCCAATATCATATTACGCTGTTCATAGATGATCTCACGTTGCTGGCGAAGAACATCATCATATTCTAACAATGTCTTACGGATATCGAAGTTGACACCTTCAACTCTTTTTTGAGCACTGGAAATCGATCGTGAAATCAGCTTCGATTCTACTGGGACATCACCCAAGGTTCTGAATAATCCTTCCATACGTTCACTGCCGAAACGGACCATCAGCTCATCCTGAACAGAAACGTAGAATCGGGAATATCCCGGATCTCCTTGTCGGCCGGAACGACCACGCAACTGATTATCAATACGACGCGACTCATGACGCTCACTGCCGATGACCGCAAGACCGCCTAAATCCTTAACACCTTCACCAAGTTTAATATCCGTACCGCGACCGGCCATGTTGGTTGCGATCGTAACCGAATGTTTCTGACCGGCTTTGGCAATGATTTCTGCTTCACGCGCATGGTTTTTGGCATTCAAAACTTCATGCTTGATCCCGCGTTGCGTAAACATCTTACTGACAAATTCACTGGTTTCAACTGCGATGGTACCGACCAGTACTGGCTGTCCTTTTTTATACAGTTCCAAGACTTCTTGGACAAGTGCTTCAAACTTGGCTTTGCGCGTGCCAAACACCGCATCCGGTAAATCTTCACGTACGATAGGGCGATTGGTCGGTATTTCAACAACACGCATATTATAAATTTTAAGGAATTCCTCTTCCTCGGTTTTTGCTGTGCCGGTCATCCCAGCCAGTTTCTCATACAGACGGAAAAAGTTCTGATAGGTGATCGTAGCCATGGTCGAAGTTTCTTGCTTAATCGGAACCCGTTCTTTCGCTTCGATCGCCTGGTGCAATCCATCGGAATATGCACGTCCAACCATCAGACGTCCGGTAAACTGGTCCACGATAACGATCTGATTATCTTGTACCACATACTCGACATCTTTGATCATGACATAATTGGCACGCAAGGCCATATGCAAATGATGCACCAACTGCGTATGCTTCAGTTCATATAAGTTCTGAATACCAAAAGCCTTCTCGGCTTTCGATACCCCTTCTTCTGTTAACTGAACTGTCTTGCCCTTGACATCGATTTCATAATCGACGCTTTCCTGAAGGCGCTTGACAAACTTATCTGCCTGTAAGTACAGATTGGCAGTTTGTTTCTGACCACCGGAAATAATCAGCGGTGTGCGTGATTCATCAATCAAAATGGAGTCGACTTCATCGATCAAAGCAAAATGAAGTGGACGCAACACCCGGTCTTTGACATGTGTGACCATGTTGTCACGCAGATAATCAAATCCGACTTCTGCATTGGTCATGTATGTAATATCGCACAAAAAAGACTCCCGCTTCTGTTGAGGGGTTAATGCACGGATGTTCACTCCGACTTTCAAACCTAAAAAGCGGTGGATGGCTCCCATCCACTTCGCATCACGTTGTGCCAGATATTCGTTGACCGTAACGACATGAACTCCTTTACCTGAAAGAGCATTGAGGTAAACCGGCATGACTGATGTCAAAGTTTTACCTTCCCCTGTCTTCATTTCTGCGATATCTCCTTGATGTAATACGATGCCGCCCATGATTTGCACGAAGTAGGGAAACTCGCCGATCACTCGCTGAGCAGCTTCCCGTGCAACCGCAAAGGCTTCCGGCAATATATCATCCAGGGTTTCGCCGTTATTTAGGCGTTCTTTAAATTCATTGGTTTTTTCTTTGAGATCATCATCATCCATTGCTGCCATCTGCTCTTTATAGGCATCGACTTTTTTCGCAATGGTTTCAACCTCTTTCAGTCTCTTTTTATCAAAATTAAATAATGACGTTAATATGTTTGCCATATACAACCTCCGTCCTCAAACAGTTTATCACGAAAGAAAAAAGTTGGGAACTACCCAACTTTTCAGACCTTACACTTTAACAATATTATGAGCTTGAAGTCCGCGTTCACCGTTGACTAATTCAAATTCAACTTCTGCGCCTTCTTCGATTGTTTTGAAGCCTTCCATTGCTAATTGTGAGTAGTGGAAGAATACGTCTCTGTCATCAGCCAATTTGATGAAGCCGTACCCCTTCTCTTTGTTAAACTTCTTTACTTTTCCTTGCATTTACTAAAACCTATACCTTTCTTGAGTAGTCACTGCTACTTTTCCATTATACATAATAACCTAATCAAATGCAAACACATTTGCAACGTGCACATTTCTCTTATCAGACATCTGATTACCTATGGGATATCCATAACGGATGATAAGCGAATGTGATTGCCCTCAGATTCTTGCAGTATGGTTTTAATAGTCGGATAGCCGCCTGCATAGACGATCCTGTCGTGCACACATCATCAATTAATACCGCATTCTCCCAATAACTGTTTCCCTTCATTTTGATATCAAAGATCTGATCAATGTTCTCCCTCTGCTGCCTAGACATTCTTGCCTGTTTGACATCCATTCGCTTCTCTAAAACATCTGCGATCTCAAGATCCAGCGATTCGATCATCCGATGCAAATGGTGAAATCCGCGTTGCTCTATTTTCTCTTTAGATGATGGCAAGGGAACTGCTGTATATGCCCTATACTCTTTGTTGATCTTCTTACTTAAGGGAGAAAAGAAGAGAGGTGCCAATGCTTCATCCTTATGTTCTTTATATAAGATTAACAATTGCGAGATATCCGGATCGTACTTCACAAAAGACAGAATGTCGATTTCATCAATTTTGAAACGAATGGGACAAGACTGAATTTTCGACTGGCAATCAAAACATAACTGACGTTTTTCCGAAAAAACAGAAAGCAGTGTGGCATCATGATGTAAATCTCTCAGACACCAAAGACAGATCGGTTCGCATCTTGGATTTTTCTGATACAGGCTTTTACCGCTGCCGATTGACTTCTTGATAAAAACAGACACTCCCCCTTTGGAAACTGAAAACTTCTGCCTACCCGACCGCTGATCTGTATCAGACTGGCCGTATCAAATACCGGGTGGTCCGCAAACAATACGATAACATTGATTTCCTCAAAAGTGACGCCACGCTCCAAAATCGTCGTAGCAATCAATAGTCGCTGCTTCCTCAATCTGAAACGTTCAATGATTGACTCCTTGTTTTCACTTTCAGAAGTTATAAACTCGACCTTCAATATTCTCGATAACCAAATTGCTAACTTTCTGGTCGGCACAAATATCAGCCAACGCCGATCCTGTCTTATACATCTGAACATAACATAGAAACACAACATTGATGGAAGTACGAGGGTCTTGGGTTCGACCAACGGATGACCATGAGGTCGGGCATTGAGCACAACATGTGCCATAACCCCTTGCTTAACTCTTCCCAACATTTTTGCATCAGGAGTTGCTGTAAGATAAATCATATGCCCCACACAGGCTTTTTGCGCGAAATGTTCAAGCATCTCATTACCTTTGTACGGGAAGGCATCCGGCTCATCGAGAATCAACAGCTCAAATTTCTGACGATAACGATACAACTGATGCGTTGTACAAAGGATCAGATCCCCATCTGTTAAGTCCGTGTGCCCCTGACAAACCGCAACGACTTTTAAATGATTAAAAATGTTTTTCAGGCGATCTTTCAGCTCCAATACGACCTGCCGTCTCGGAATCGACCAGCCAACTTTCTTCCCGTTTTTAAGCGCCTTCTGAATCGTCTCTAGTACAAGTTCCGTTTTCCCTGCCCCACACACGGCTTCCACCAAGACATCCCGCGAGAACGCATAAGTCATGATCTGATGCGAAACACTCATCTGATATTCGGTTAACGGAAAGTCGAGCCTATATTCTTCATCCCCATACATCCAGTTTTGCTCATGTTGCTGTTTCTCTACCCCCGAAATAAACATGATGCACTTCCGACAGTATTCTCTCGTACTGCCAACATAAAAATATCGCTGATCCCTGTTGCCGCACATCGGACATTCAATCATAAAAAAGACCACCCGCTATCTTATACGATATGCGGGCAGTCATTCCTACCAATCAGTGATTTTATTTCCGGTAACCAAGAAACTTCTTTTCGCCAGCTTTGCCATCGGGTCATCCGAGTATGAATCGGAGTAAAACTCATCGATGTCATCAATAGCATACAGCTCCTCAAATCGAATGGGTTTTTGGTCGCCAAAACAATTCTTACGCAAGTTTTTCCCAGAGTGTTTGTCCACATCAGAAGCAATCAACCGGACGTTGATACGGTCGCACACCGGCTTTAACAGAAATTCCGGGGATGCCGATATGATGACATCATCATCCTTACGCTGGTCCAAATACCACTTCTTAATCTTATGTTCATGTACTTTCCAAAACGCATCGACTTCGCTATCAATATCTTTCAGCCCGGTAAAATAAGTATAAATCGTGGTTTTCATCGTTGTTTTGTCCGTGATTTTCAGTTTATACTTAACTGCCGCAAGCAACTGAATAAAGACGAATCTCCACAATGACGGATGTTTCTTATAAACATACAGTAAAAAATCTACCGAACTGTCCCCATCATAAATGGTTTTATCAAAATCGTATACGTTCATGGTTTTCCTCCAATGCTAGAAAGCATCGATCATCAACTGAGCTAATTTCTTTGAGAATTCCATCGGATCTTCAATCGGTAGTCCTTCGATCAGACACGCCTGATCGTAAAGCAGCCAGGCAATGTCATGCAGTTTATCCGGGTTTGCAGAATGCACTTTGCGCAATGTCTGCAATAACGGGTGCTCCGGATTAATTTCCAGAATCCGTTTTGCTTTCACTTTCTCATCGGCATCCGGCATTTGTGAGAGCACCTTTTCCATTTCAAAGGAAAGCCCTTCAGCACTGACCAGACATACCGGATGGCTCTTTAATCTCGAAGATAATCGGACTTCTTCCACCGCATCACCCAGAGCTTCCTTCATCGAAACAAACAAGTCCTTGCTTTCCTCTGATTTCTTTTGAATTTCAGATTTCTCATCCTCATTCAACAAGTCCAAATCCCCTTGATTGATCGACTTAAATGGTTTTTCCTTATACATGTGCATGATTTGTAATGCAAATTCATCAATATCATCCACCAAGTACAGAATTTCGTATCCCTTATCACGGACCAGTTCGCTTTGAGGTAGAGCTTCGCATTTTTCGATACTGTCTGAAGCAACAAAATAGATCTCCTTTTGATCTTCCGGCATCCGTGCCACATATTCTTCTAAAGAAACCAACTTTTTATCCCTGGATGATGTGAACAAAAGTAAATCTTCAAGAAGTTCACGATGCGCACCAAAATCCTGATAGATGCCGTATTTGATTTGCATACCGAAGTTCTTCCAGAATTTCTCGTAGTTCTCACGATCCAGTTTTAACATAGACAGCAACTCACTTTTGATCTTCTTTTCCAAGCGAGAGGCAATGGCTTTTAACTGACGGTCATGCTGTAAGATTTCCCGGGAAATATTGAGTGAAAAATCAGGTGAATCCACCAATCCGCGGACAAAACGGAAGTGATCTCCCAAAAGCTCTTTTGCCTTATCCATGATGAATACGCCTTTGCTGTAGAGCTGAAGACCCTTCTCATACTCATTGGAATAGAAATTGAATGGGGTCTTTGAAGGAATAAATAGCAATGCCTGATACGACAGATTACCCTCTGCCTGCATATGAATGACTTTTGCAGGATTCTCCCAGTCATGAAATTTATCTTTATAAAACTTCTGATAATCTTCTTCGGTTATATCTGATTTGCTCTTACGCCATAACGGTGTCATCGAATTCAGAATTTCAAGTTCTTCTGTCTTTTCTTCTTCATCTTCCGATTCAATTTCTTTTATCATCTGAATCGGATAGCGAATATAATCTGAATATTGCTTGACCAATCCTTTAATTCGATATGATTCTAAAAACTCATCATATTGCTCTTCTTCGCTGTTATCCTTGATTTTACAGATGATCGTCGTTCCGATTTCATCGCGCTGATCTTCTTCAATCGTAAATCCTTCGCTACCGAAAGACTCAAAGCGATATGCTTTCTCACCCTTTGCAGATTTTGAAATCACGGTCACATGCTGAGAGACCATAAATGCCGAATAGAATCCAACCCCAAACTGCCCGATGATGTCGATTTCATCGGATGCTTTCGCTAATGCCTGCTTAAATGCCAAAGATCCGCTTTTGGCAATCGTACCCAGATTATCTTTCAGTTCATCTTTGTTCATCCCGATCCCATTATCAGAAATCGTCAGGGTACGGTTGTCTTTATCGATGGAAATTGTGATTGCCAGCTTCGTCCGGTCGATGGTAATTGAATCATCTTCCAACGATAAAAAATAAATCTTATCCAGTGCATCGGAAGCATTGGATATAAGTTCGCGCAAGAATATTTCCTTGTGCGTGTAAATTGAGTGAATCATCAGCTCTAACAGTCGCTTCGATTCTGCTTGAAATTGTAATGTTTCTGCCACAGTTTTCCCTCCAATTTAGCACTCTGCTCATTTAAGTGCTAATAGTATTTTAGGCAATTTACTCAAATTTTTCAAGTCCTAACAACAAAAGAACCGGAATTAATCCAGTTCTACTTTACGAATATACTGTGCTCCGACTGCTCCGAGCCCCGTGTGACAGCCAATGACCGAAACCAGATCCGTAAATACGATCTCTGTATCCGGAAAATTAGTCTTCATGATATCAAGCAGCTGACGGCCAGTCTGTGCATCCCATACATGGGCAACTGTGATAATACAGTTTTTATCCACATCGTGATCTTTGAAGTACTGCACCATGATTTCAAATGCTCTTGACATCGTGCGCACTTTTTCATAGGCATCCACTTTACCGCCGGTTTCTACCGAAATCTTCAGCAACGGTTTCAGATTCAGAAAACCGCCCAAAGCAGCCGCCATCGGAGTGATCCGACCGCTTTTCTGAAGCTGTTTCAAGTCTTTGGGAATGACGAAGGTCATACTATCCATGATCGAACGGTTGCAGCGACGCTTGACTTCATCCACAAAAAATCCCTTATCGAAAAGCTTTCTCGCCGAAACCGCCAGATGAAGCTCATTGATCATGATGGCATGACAGTCGACGAAATCAAATTTCAAGTCCACTCGTGATGCGCTTGCCGCAAGTGCTGACAACGTTGATGACAGCGCTGAAGCAATGACGACCGCAAAAATCATCTCATATCCCTGAGATTTCAGGTTTTCAAACAACTCATCTACGATGCCGATGGGAGGAAGCGATGTCGTCAGATTATGCCCTTCATAAATCAGGCGGTAGGTTTGATCGATCGTAATCGTCTCACCATCAAGATAAACTTTATCACCATCAATAACTTGAAAAGGGACTCGAAAAAGTCCCTCTAAATTTACATCTTGCGTATAAATATCACTGCCGCTATCGGTAATTACTGCTACTTTCATAGGCTATACCCCCTAAATTCTTGTATGGGTATATTATACACGAATTATACGATTCGTGCCGCCTGAATTGCGATAGTTCCTAAACCTGCATGTGCTGCTAAGACCGCCGGAAATTCCAGTGTTTCGATGTCGATATCACCAAATGCCGCAATCAATGCTGTTTTAGCACGATCAGCCGTATCTGATGCTTCACAATGCAGTACATACAGCTTATGTGTTTCTTTCGAAATGTTATTCTTTTTGAGATCTTCGATAATCATATCGAAAACCTTGGTTTCGGTACGAGCGGTTCCTAACTTATCGATTTTCACTCCGGCATTTTCCAAAACAAGAATCGGTTTGATTTTTAACAGTGATGAAAGTAATGTTACCCCATTGGAAACACGTCCGCTGCGGTTGAGCTGCTCAAGTGTTTCGGGATAGACATATGAAACTGTGTCATCAAATACTTTTTTGCCCATAGCTAAAATCTCATCAACCGTGGCACCGGCTTTGACCATTTCAACGGCTCTGACAGCAACATGTCGCAATGGCGACGCTAATGTCAGCGAGTCAACGATCGTAATGTTTGTTAACTCGTTTTCGGTTGCGGCCAGACGGAATGCCTGGTACGTACCGGAAAGATGTGCGGAAAGTGAGAAGACGATGATATGATCATAGTTTTCTTCTTTCCATTGTTTCATTAATTCATCAAGTAATCCCAGATTGGGTTGGGCTGTTTTTGGAACTGATTTGGCTCTTAACTTCGCCACTAATTCAGCGCTGGATAAGTTGACCTGATCACGGTATTCCTAACCATCGACCAACACTGACAGCGGCACCATTTCAATACCTGCTGCCTTAGCTTCTTCTACGGTCATGCAGATAGTGGAGTCGGTTACAATTAAAATCTTACTCATGTGTAAAACCTCCATAGTTTAACTTGTTAAATTATAATGGTGTTTACTTTGAATGTCAAACTAAATGGTTGAACATTCCTTTACAACTTAACATGTATATTTTAAACTGAGAATGTGAATATCCCATGAAAAAAATTGCAAGAAATGCTGAAGTTGAAATCGAAGTCAGAGGATCGAAGTTTATCGGTATGGTTTCGTTGTGCGAAAGTGAAGAACAGGCAAAGCAAATGATCCATTCAATACGGAAAACCCATCCCAAGGCCAATCATCATTGTTCAGCTTACATTCTTTCCCAATCACAGATCGAAAGGTCCAATGATGATGGCGAACCTTCCTCAACGGCTGGTCTTCCCATCTTACAAGTTCTGCGAGGCAACGGTTTGACCGATGTTTGTGCAGTCGTCGTGCGCTATTTTGGCGGTACGCTGCTTGGCAGAGGCGGGCTGATCAAGGCGTATACCGAGGCAACAGTAAAAGCGATCACTGCTGCCGGTATTCGGGAGTACAGGCAAGTATCTACATATTCCATATCCTTCCCATACCAGATGATCAGTTCTGTTGAGAACCTTCTTCAAAAAAACACCCAAATCATAGATCGGACATATAATGAGCAGGCAGTAATCGTATGCAAATCTGAAAATCTTGACAGTGTTCGAGATGATCTCATCAATGCGTGCAAAGGTCAAATCACGATTACTCATATATCTACTTATTGGGAGTAAATGCAAATGCGAATCATTTGCATTTTTTTATTTTACTGTTATACTGTACTGCGGAGGATGTATATGAAAAAAACGATTTTAGCAATGATAGTTGGCTTGTTACTGATTATAAGCGGTTGTACGCCAACTCAGACACAAAACGAAAAAATAACAGTCATTACTTCGCTGTTTCCTCAATATGATTTTGTACGTCAGATTGCTCAGGATAAGGTCGATGTGCGTCTGCTATTGCCTGCAGGGGTAGAACCTCACTCCTATGAGCCGACGCCGTCCGATATCGTATCTATCGGAAATGCAGATATTTTTATCTATACCAATGAATTAATGGAGCCTTGGATCATCAAGGTCCTTGAAAATGTGAAGAGTGATCAACTGCTGATTGTGGACAGTTCTATCGGTATTGAGCTGATTGATCATGAGCATGAAGATGAGCATGAAGATGAACATGAAGATGAAGATGAGCACGGTGAACTTGATCCTCACATCTGGCTAGATCCGCTCAATGCCAAAATCATGGCTCAAAATGTACTGAATGCTTTGATTTCTGTTGATCCGGAAAATACTGATTTCTACCAGGCTAACGCAGATAAATTACTCTCTGATTTGGACGATCTGAAAGCCGAATATGACGAAGTCTTCTCGGATCCGACGCATAAAACCATTATTTACGGCGGGCACTTCGCATTTGGCTATCTGGCTCACCGATACGGATTAGAAATTCTCTCCCCGTACACCGGATTTTCACCTAATGCCGAACCGACACCGCAAGCCATCATCGAACTGATCGATCGCATGAATGAACTAAACATAAAAACCATTTACTATCAGGAGTTGATCGACCCGAAAACAGCCAGAGTCATTGCCGAACAGACCGGAGCTATGATGGTTCTGTTGCACGGAGCACACAATGTGACCACTCAGGAGTTCCAGGCCGGTGCAACCTATGTTTCGATCATGCGCGAAAACGCCCAGAAACTGTTGCAAGGGTTCAACAATGAGTAACCTTGTATCCATTGAAAATGTAACCGTCCGATATGGGCGGTTTACCGCTTGTGACCAAATCACTTTCCACATCGATTCAAGTGATTATTTAGCCATTGTCGGACCGAATGGTTCAGGAAAAACCACGATGATGAAAGCTCTGTTGGGGTTGGTCCCAATTTCAGAAGGAAATGTAAACTTCTCTTCTGAGTTTCATTTTGATCAAATCGGCTACATGTCTCAAAAAGTCAATAATCAGACAAAGCATTTTCCGGCAACGGTCCGGGAAATCATTATGACAGGATTTCCGAACTCCATGAAGAACGTCTCGCAAAAAGAGAAGGATAGATTGGTCCGTTCTGCTACTTCTCTTTTGGGAATCAAAGATTTACTTTCAACACGGATCGGATATTTATCCGGCGGTCAGCAACAGCGTGTCATGCTTGCGAGAGCTTTGGTTCATAAACCCAAACTGCTCATCCTTGATGAACCGACCAGCGCACTTGATCCCCAGATCCGAGATGAATTCTATCGGCTGATCAAACATTTGCATCAGCACGAACATGTCACGATCGTGCTGATATCCCACGATCTTCAGTCTGTCAGTTTATATGCCACAAAAATCCTCTACCTGGACCAGTCTGTCGTGTTTTTCGGAGATAGTGATGCTCTTTGCGAATCCGAAGCCATCGCCATGCGTATTGGCGCCCAGGCAGCCGCATCCTTGTGCAGAAGGAGAGAACATGAACATTGATCAGTTAATCTCCGCATTGCAGTATACCTTTATGCAACGCGCGCTGTTGGTAGGTATCATGATTGCCCTAAGTTCCAGTTTTCTGGGAATTTTCCTGGTTTTGCGCAGATACTCGATGATTGGTGACGGACTGGCTCATGTCAGCTTTGCAACCGTTGCCTTTGCACTGCTTTTTCAACAGTCTCCCCTGATAGTTTCCATACCGATTGTCATCTTGGCTTCGTTTTTGATTTTGAAACTCAGTGAAGAAAACCGGATCGGCGGAGACGCCGCTATCGGCTTGGTTGCCTCTTTCTCAGTTGCTTTGGGAGTATTCGTTTCATCATTGGCAAAAGGGTTCAATGTTGACTTATTCAGCTATCTCTTTGGAAGCATCCTGGTTATCGGCCAAAGTGATGTAATCATTTCGATATTCTTATCCATCGCCGTCATCGGTGTCATACTCTTCTATTATCATGACCTCTTTGCGCTGACCTATGATGAAGAGTATGCCATCGTGATGGGTAAGAAACCGAAAAAACTGTCACGGATACTCGCAGTGTTAACGTCAGTAACGATTGTACTTGGAATACGGGTCGTCGGTACAATGCTTATTTCCAGTCTGATCATCTTCCCCACTGTCACTGCACTACAGTATAATCGCGGATTTAAACAAACGATCTTGCTTGCCATGATGATCTCCATATCTGCCGTTATCATCGGCATTCTTCTGTCCTTCAGCTACAACTTACCCACAGGATCAACGATCGTCTTGACTAACAGCGCTTTCTTCTTTATTTCATATATGACTCGGATCATCAAAGGAGGTAATTAATGAAATCCACATCCTCTCGATCTTTGCTTGATCAGACAAAACTCAAGTATTCTCGTCAACGCGAAGGACTGCTTGATATTCTTAAAGAACAGTCCGTTCCGATATCGATCGAACAGCTTGATGAAATCGTAAAGCAACGGAAGCTGTCCATTAATCTTTCGACGATATATCGGATACTTGATGCCTTTCTGAAACATGGTCTGATTGAAAAAACTTTCCATATCCCAACCCAGTCCTATGTAATCGAACTGAAGCATACGCACCACAGGCACTATCTGATCTGTTTGGATTGTCATAAAATGATTCCCATTCAACATTGCCCTATGCATGATATCATCGGGCAAATAGAAAAAGAGCAGAACTTCCGAGTTTCTGCTCATCAACTGGATATTTACGGTTACTGCTCAGACTGCCTTAAGAATCACTAGACACCGATTCATCGGTGTTTTCTTTTGATTCAATCGACTCATCGATCAGTTTATTTTCAACTTCAAACTCAATTTCTGCTTCAGCGAGTTCTTCCTGTTCTTCTTCAACTATCTGATTCTCAGTACGTATACGGTAAGCTCCAATCATTCCGGCAATCAACAATACCATGACTAGTATATGAACAACAAAATTGACGGTAACATAACCCACACTGAATACTTCACCTTTATACCAGGCAAACAGCGTCGTTACATCCAGCAGAATGACCGAAAATAAAAATCCTCCAAACTTTAGCGCTCGGACAAAGAAAATGACATTTAACAGCATGATGATAAATATAACAGCCGTAAATCCCATGGCAATGGATGTTGCCACTTCACCGATGACAGAAAATCCTATAAGACTCACAATGATCGGTATCTGAAAGAAACTGCTCTCCAATGTCAGTGTCTGATTCGAATCAACTAAAAATCCAAACACGGTCGGTATCATAAATCCGATGACAGCTGCCTGAGCTATCCATACGAGCATTTGATTGATGGATACTTTTTTCAAATGTATCACCTGCCTCTTCTCTATATATTCATTTTACAACATATCCTGAACCAATTAAAACCATACGCGCTTTTTCATTTGTATTATAGCAATATCCAATAGTTATTCATGCGGTCGACATGTAATGCATGATCGTTTATGGGAAATGACATGCTGAAGTTTGATATCTTTACTAAGATAATGATCTTCCGTTTTCTCTTCTTTCATAAGATCGGTCGACAGATATTTTTTATTATCATCTGAAAAAACTGTTACAACTGAGCAAGAACTGCCCAAACGGTTTTGAGCCATTAACGCTCCGATGAAATTGGCACCGGATGAAATACCTACGCCAAGTCCTAAGTGCCTTGACAACATCTGTGACATAAGAATGGCATCCCCATCATCGACAGGAAGAATGTCATCAACCAATGTGAAATCCAGTAGTGGCGGTACAAACTCGTCTGAAATCCCGGCAATGCGATGCGCTCCGGTTTTTTGTCCTGTGGATAATGTCGGTGATGATGCCGGTTCAACAGCAAACACTTGTAAATCACGATAGCGCTCTTTCAAGTAGTCTGAAATGCCCGTGATTGTACCACCGGTGCCTACCCCGGCCACAAATGCATCGATGAAGAGGTGATTGTCTTTCATTTGATAATATATTTCCGGAGCTGTTGAATGATAGTGACTGTCCCTGTTATCTTTGTTGGCAAATTGGTCCGGCAAAAAAACATGCCCTTTTTCCTTGGCATAACGCTGAGTCAAAGACACACTCCCGACAAACCCACCCTCATCTTTAGAAACTGTACAAATATTGGCGCCGTAACTTCTGATTAACCGCTTGCGCTCTTCGCTCATCCATTCCGGCATGAAAATAGTCACAGGATGATCGAGAATAGCGCCAATGGCTGAAAATGATATGCCTGTATTGCCGCTGGTTGCTTCTACGATTTCATCATTATAACTGATTTCATTACGAAGATATGCCTGTTCGAGCACATATAAGGCCATTCTGTCCTTTATGCTTCCTGTAAGATTATAATATTCTGCTTTCGCATATAAAACTCTTGGTTCCCCTTTATAAAGGAAGTGGATTTCGAGCAATGGTGTGTTGCCAATCAAGCTGTGAAGACTTCGAAGTTTTTCTTTCATTTCTTTCATTTATCTTACCTGCATTTTCATGAATAATATCATACTCACAGAAAATGTCAACTTGCCTTAAAAATCAAAGACAGAGCAGACAGCTGTTGGAACGAAAAAAACCATGATTTCTCATCGAACATCCAAATGACTACTAGTTGTACGGATACTTTCTTCATGTTTTCACCTCGACATCGGTCTCTATATAAATCTTTTGCAGTATACGTTAATAACCAAATGCCAAAGCGAACTTTTCCCGATTATGAAAAAAGGGATTCCGTGAATCCCAATCAATAATATCAGATGTCATATTCTTCATTTCTGATCATACGCACAATATCAGAAAATGAACGTAGTAATGTAATAGCCATGATCGAACCCAAGATTATGAAAAATGACATTGTAAACGTATCCTGTCGGATGACGTATGCCAGAAAGAACAAAATTCCCATCAAAACAAAAATAATGAAAAATCCGATCAGTCTTATTTTACGCGGTCTGTCTTTATCTTCGGCAGAAAAAGCAAACATCTCAACTAATGTCCCGATAATTTCGACTAATATTTCCATGATTTCCCCCCAGTAGTGTAATGCAAATACAGCTTAATCAACTATAACCAAGATCTTTATGCTAAACCGCAAACGGATCTGGTTCGGCTTCCAATGGCAGTTTCTTCAGTTTCATGGCGGCTGATACACCGATAACCAAATAGTACAGTACCCAGAAGTGGAAGAAGAAATCCAGCAGGGCACTGAAATCATAATCCGGAAAGTAGATGAATGCCATAAATATCAAATCCAAAAAATACAGGATGGTGACAAATATCAGCCAGCCAAAGCGTTTCTTAGATAAGAAATAACTGACGATAAACAGAATCAATGCAACGATGGCAAAACCCGCTCCCCACGTGAAAATCATCGGATCCATAAGTTCGGCTGCAAAAATATCGCCAAACACAACAGCTGCATACGGAAAAAAGGCTGAAAACGGAAAACTGAATGTAGCATTAAAGAAATAAGCCGCAATATTTACTACCGTAAGAATGGTCATCGCCAGCAAATTGCTTCTGGCCAGGTTAATTTGTCGATAAAACTTCACTTGCTCTGTCATTGGGTCCCCCCATGCTCTTTCTATAAACGCCACATCTCGCTGAAAGCGATGAATGGTATCTGATCCGCAAAGGTCTTGGCGTTATGCCTTTGTTTCTTAATATTGTTCTCATTGATCGTGACCAGCAAATCCTTATTGGTCATATAATGCACGTATACAGCCTTTTTAATCAAGAACCAGCGCATGATCGTCGAATATATCATTTCGCCGCGATTGTGATGTTCTTTTATATTGGCCATCACATTTTCTTTTAAGTCTGATGCATAATTATTCGCCAATCGGTTAAGTTCGTCAAAATTCTTAAAGTTTTGGCGATCGATTTCGCGCTGTAAAGCACCGACCCTGACATTTCCTCCCATTAGACGGGTTATGACAGACATACATAATTCTTCAGATTCCATGGTCATGGCCACGATTTCATTTCTTCCGGATTCAAAAGGTCCTTCTTGTTCGGTTAAAGCAAAGTAAATTCCCTTCGCCAACAAATACTCATTACGATCCGAAGGATAAAGGATGATACCAAACTGATGTCCGGTCGCATCTTTTCCATAAACCAAATACGGGCATTTCATATACTTCTTGGGAAGCTTGGAGGCATCTTTGTAACGGATGATCTGATTGGAAATCACTTCGCGATTCACATCAAATCCGTAATTAACGCATATCCGCAAGTTTTCATCTGCCTCAAACAGTTGTGAGAATAAACTTCTTCCAGGATGATCCTCTTCAATCACGGTTAAATAATCTTCCAAATAACCGTTGAACGCACAGGAATCGTCCCCTTTTCGAAGATCCTGAACATTCACCAAAACGTCAAATATGGACATATTCGTCCCCCTTTCGGACATACTTGCTAAGATACATTCGGTATCTCAGTCGACTTCGGCACCAATTCCAAAAAGAATACGGAGCCGACTAATAGTAATCCCCCGAAAAACATTTGAAGCGAGAAGAACTCTTGGTAGAACCATATGGCACCCAGTGCACCAAAGATAGCCTCAAATGTCAAAATGATGGACGCTGCAGAGGAGGGAACGTGTTTTTGACCAAACGTTTGTAGAAAAAACGCAATTCCGCTGCTAACTAATCCACTGTACGCAACATATCCGAATCCGATGGATGGCATCGTGACATTGAGAAACGGAACAAATAAGAAGCTGACCGCACTCATTACATATAACTGAATCGTCGTTACGGATAACGCATCATCATGATGTCCCATCTTTTCTAATTGCAAGATATGAACCGCGAACAATACTGCACATACGACCAACAAGAAATCGCCCCATTGCCAGCTCAATGTGCCTTTCACGGATATCAGTGCTACCCCGACGAAAGACGCAAACGCTGCTACCAACACAACGCCCGAAACCATTTTCCGCTCTTTTAACGCATATATAAATGGAGTGAAAATGACATAAAGAGCTGTGATGAATGCGGCATTGGCCGGACCGCTGATCGACTGACCATAGGTCTGAGCCACAAAAGCAGATGTCAGATAGATTCCGGCAATAATGCTGTCTTTGATAAGCGCCTTGTTTCTCCACCACCGGCGTTTATAGGAAAACACCAGTAATAACGTACCGCCCAACAATCCGCGGACTGCCAACAACAGCATGGGATTCCAACCGGCCAATAAAGCTCCCTCAACGGCCACAAAACCGAATCCCCACAAGAATGCGGAGGCAAATAATGACGACTTTCCAAGCAATCCGTACTTTTCCATTTGACACCTCAAAATATCCTTTATAATTATATCGGAGGGCCGTTGAATGGACAATCAAAATTTCTTAAACGAAGAGTGGTTCGTGGCTCCAAAAACCATGCACTTATCAATCATGGAATCGAAATTAAGTGGTTCACCTGCCATAAGAGGTGTACGCTTAATGACCATGGATACTTTGCTGGCCACACTTTTCCCCGTTATAAATGAAAATTCCAAACTGTTTACTTCCGCATATTCAATTATACAAGAAAAACGCAAGGATTGTATAGTGCTAAGCGAAACTATTTGCTACCCTGAGTTCACTCGTCAAGTCATTGATTTTGTCATTTTCGCCCATCAAAACGACATGGATTTTGCTATGCTGCCCAAAGAGACACCCAAGGAAAAGGATTTGGCGATTTGCATTGAAGCCATCGAACCTCTGTATCGTTTTCATAATACATTAAGACAGTTAACATCGAGCCCGTACACATTTGAACACGTTACGATATATCCATTTTATATGCAACCCCACCATCATAAAATCGTTGATTTGCTGGTTGAACGCGGTGCTCGAAAAATTGAGCACAATGCTGTGAATCCGATCAGTTTCCAATACCATCAGGCACTTAATACCAGGCAGGAAGCCGAAGCAGTCGCACAATGGTTGTGTCAGAACCCCTTTGAACGCGTCGGCATCATTCATTGTGATCCTATGGGCACTAAGGTTCTTACTTCTGTTTTGGATCGGTATCACATCCCCTATCAACAGACGCATCAACGAATAACTCCGGCACTAAACTTCCGGTTTTTAGCTCTGCTTAAACTACTCCGGCAAAAGACGAGTGAAGCTTTGATTGAATCGCTCACTCACGGGGTATTTGAGTGCTCGTACCGACAAAGCCTGATCGATTACATTCAGCACTTCGATCTGACATTCAATGAATTTTTACTGCCTTTCAGTCATGTAAAAACGGTTTGTGATCAAGGTCTTGCCTATATCGATAAGCGCAATCAAGCCGCATTGCTTCAATTGGAACACCAGGCCGCAATCAGTCAAAGTGAAATCTTGTCAGACATTCAGACATTGATTCAGTCATCAGATCCGATCGTTGCCGCATTCGATCACTTTGCCAAGAACTTTGCATCACTCAACACTTCTGAAAAAGCTGGATTGCTCGCAATCAAAGATATCATCGAATCTTGCCTTTTAGAAATTAATGACTATACGGACATAGTCCTGCCTTATCTGATCGAGCAGATTACTGTATCTGATTCGGATGAAATCGCACCGGTCATCATTACCGATTTGCGTAACAGTGAGTTACCGCCGTGCGATCACGTGATCATTCTTGGAGTCAATCAGCGTAACTACCCTGGATTCTCACCAAAATCCGGTTTGTTTGATGAAGGCTATCTTCAGAAGACTACGCTTCCGTCGTTGAAAGATCGCTTGAATCTGCACATGAAGTATGTGGAAAGTTTATTCACTCGCTACCCGCATCTGATTTGTTCGTATGCCTCCGGTAATTATGAGGGGAAATCTGTTTCATCAGCGTATCAGTTGGATGTGTTTTCAAGAAATCTAGGTGTGTCATGTACAATGTGGCCATTGGTCACCCATGGAAAGACTGTCTTGCGTCAATATAGGCTAAAACCTGAACTCTCATCTGATCTTTTCTTTAAAGAGAATACTTTGAAAGGCTCGGTCTCTTCCTTTGAACGCTTCTTTCAGTGCCCTTATCAATACTACTTTCAATACGGGCTGAAAATCAATAAACTTCAGACGTTTGAGTTAAACAATGCCTTTGTCGGCACAATTCAGCATGCTGTATTTGAGAAACTGGCAAATGCTCATCCCAAAAACTATCCAAACACAAGCAAGAGTGATCTGACAGAGTTATTGAATGATTGTTTCAAGGACTTACGGTTGCTTTACCCAAAATTAAACAAGCAGTGGGATATGGTTCAAACCAGAATGACCGAAAATCTGATGATGACTTTTGAACGTTTACAACCGATGGAACAAGATACTGATTTTGAAGTCAAATATCAAGAGCACAAGTTTGCATACACTTGGCCGACGCGTCACGATATTTCCATTGCTCTTAATGGTATCATTGATCGCATCGATATGACTCCGACGACTTATCGGATCGTCGATTACAAAAGCAGTGCAAAGAAACTGAAGAAGGATAAAGTAATGGGAGGATTGCAATTACAGTTACTCACTTACCTGATCATTACTTCCAAGATGTTTCGAAAAACGCCTGTCGGTGCTTTCTATCTATCCATGCGCAATCTTGACGTCAGTATTCCGCGATATAAGTTTGTCAGAAATGAGGCGATCCCTTTTGATGGTGAACTAAGTATGGCTCAGCTCAATAAAAATCATAAAATGACCGGTTGGTTCGTTGTTGATCGGGCAGATCTGTTCAGATCCAGGGACTTTGTTCAGGGACTGAAGAATGATAATTATGTTGATGTCCGATACAAGTTTGAGTTACAGAAAATTGAAGCACTGTTTTCGGACATTTACTCCTATTTGGTCAGTGAATTGTCAGCAGGGAACATTCAGCGACGTCCGACGGAGAATGCATGTAAGTATTGTGACTATGCTTCAGCCTGTTGGTATAAAGGAAGGGTCGAAGATCCGTTGAAAATATCCGATATTAAGATCGGTTATGACAAGGAGGGTCAAGCATGAGAACACCATCACAAATCGCTGCGATTGAAACAGTCAATCAGGATATTTTAGTCAGCGCTTCGGCAGGTGCCGGTAAAACGACCGTGCTGATTGACCGTCTGATCAAGCGAATCATTATGGATAAGATTCCGGTTTCCCGCATTCTGGCTCTGACCTTTACCGAAGCTGCTGCCGCGGAGATGAAACACCGCCTGCAGGCGGAGATGCATCTTAAACTTTCAGAAAACTACGATCCGTTCCTTGAAGAGCAAATTATATTTTTACAGACAGCTAACATATCGACTATTCACTCTTTTTGCCTGACAGTCGTAAAGAACCATGGTCATATCATCGGTCTTGATCCAAAACAAGTGAATAATATTCTCGATGAAGCTACCAAAACCATATACCAACAGGAATGTCTGAATAAAACATTCGACCGATACATACAATCTTCTGACGTTTCAAGATTTGTTCAGGTCGCCCAATATTTCAGTTCACGAAGCGAAGAACTCACGGACTTTCGTAATTCCGTCTTGAAAATCAGTTCCGTGTTAGCCCAGCAAAAGAATCCTCGGGCATGGATAGATCAAATGCTGTCATTGTATGACAAGCGGCTTAAAATCGACATGCTGCCCGATGTGATTACACGGCATCTGCGAGAACTTCTGACACTGTACGCCCATCAGGCAAAAAAGCTCAGCAATGAAGTGTTGTTAATGGCGAAAGCTCTGAATAACGATAAAGCTATTGTGGAAACAGAGTTCATCTGCAATCGTGTCGAACAACTGTATCCTTCGATTCAACAACAAGATCTTGATACTTATACTCATATTTGGACCATAATGGCCGAAAATCCCATCAGTACGATTCGGACACAAAATGAATTCAATAAACTTCGCGAAAAACTCAATAAACTATGTAAGGCAAAGGCCAACCTGTTTTTAGGCGAATCAGAATACCTTGAACATCTTCATCAGCAGAAACCCATGATTGAACTATTATTATCGATGGCCATGGATTATCATGTTTATTACGTTGAGAAGAAAAAAGAACATCAATGCATCGATTTTGATGATATGGAGCGCTTTGCCTTCGAAATACTTTACAACGAAGATCACAAAATACATCTTAGTTATCAACAGCACTTCGATGAAATCATGGTTGATGAATTTCAAGATACCAATCACCTGCAGGACGCAATCATCTCCCGTGTTTCAAAAGGTAAAAACATTTTCCGCGTCGGTGATGTCAAACAGTCAATCTATCGCTTTCGCGGAGCTAAGCCTGCATTGATGAGATCTCTAAACAAGCAAACAGATGTCAGGCAGTTGACCTTAGAACATAATTACCGCTCTAAACAACCCATCGTTGAGTTTAATAATCAATTGTTCAATGTATTGATGAACATCGATAATTTTGAGGATGTTTATCTTGATGAAGATCATGTCACCTGCGGGAAAGACAGCCAGCTGACAGACGGATATCCGGTCGAAATCGATATTTTACAAATCGATGAGTCGAAAGATGATGAGCCGACAGAAGAAAACGAGAGTGATAATGAGGAAGTATCTGAGGATGGATATAAAGAAGAGATAATCGATGGCAATATCAATGACAAAGTATTACGCGCCAATTATATTGCCAGCCGTATGCATCAGCTTCATCGCAAGGATAATATTGCCTATCGGGATATGGTCGTTTTGGTGCGATCACATGCACTGAAAGAAGATTTGAAAGCTGCATTTGATGAAGCGAATATTCCATATTTTATTGACAGTAAGAGTGGGTTTTATCAGTCACAAGCCATCTCTGCTGTCATGAATATCTACCGATGGATCACCCAGACCGACAATGAAGTTGCCTTATTCGGAATACTTTTCTCACCGTTTTTTAACTTAAGTGCGGATGAAGGGGCTCAATTGGCCTTACGGAATCGCACCAGGCGCAACTGGCAAACATCGTTGGAAGAACTTCATCCGGATATTTTCCAGACATTGCAAGCTCTTCGAAACGATCTTCAGTACTTGAGTATTTCGGATTCATTGAACAGAATTTACAGTCTGAACAACTTTTATGATGATTATTGCAATCATCAGGAAAAAACCAATTTGGATTTACTGTTTGAAAAGGCCATCGGTTTCGATCAAAGCGGGATTGGCGGTATTTACGGTTTTGTGTCTTTGATTGATAAAATTTCAGATGAGAAAAGTTCGGAAGCCATTCCTGTCAACAGTGAAGATGATGTCGTTAAAGTCATGACGATTCATCAGTCCAAAGGATTGCAGTTTAAGGTCGTCTTCTATTGGACCACAACTTCAAATGCTATCATCGATCTGAAACAGCCGTTGATCATTGATGAGTACCTGGGATTGGGATTGCACACTTTGCTCCTTCCGAAACGCTTCAAAAAGGTAAATTTACTCAGACAGATCATCGAATTCAAAGCCACCAAGGAAGAACTCGAAGAGCAGATCCGGGTCCTTTATGTTGCCCTGACACGTGCTCAGGAAAAAATGATTATCGTCGGCAGCGAGAAGAAACTGACCGAACCAAAAGATATTTCCATGCTCACGGTGTTTGAACGCGTAGGTACGCAAGGCTGGATTCTTCATGCGCTGAGACATCTCGATCCTGATGTATATCAGCTTAACCGTATCTCTACTGAGGGAATGAGAACTGTCAGATTATCTGCGAGATCCGATGAGCAAACTCCATTGCCCCTTTACGATAAAGTTCAGACATCGACATCCAGAGTTATCCCATCGTTAAAAGAACAGACATACATCCCAAGAATATACGTCACTGGCGACCTAAAACCAACTCAACAAGGAACATTGATGCACAGGGTCATGCAATTATCATCACACGTACCTTTCTCGAAAGAAGGATTGCTTCAGTTAAACTTATCGTTGAGTGAAGTTATGATTGAGCAGCTATTGCGTTACAGCCATCATCCCTTCACCCGCCAATTGTACGCAGCCAAGATCAGTCACGAAGTTCCGTTTATGGCCAAACTGAATCAGCAGATGGTCTATGGGTACATCGATATGATTGCGGAATCCGATGAAAAGCTTATCATTGTTGACTTCAAAACCGACCGCAATGTTTTACCGGATCAGTTGATCGAAAGGCACAGACACCAGATGGATACCTATGTGCAAGCCATGTCTTATACGACGGACAAAAAAATCGAAGCGTATCTCTACAGCTTCGATCTGAATGAGTATATTCAATTAGATTCTCAAGTTTCCTAGACTATGCCCATATGGGCATTTTTATTTAAAAAAGGGCTTACGCCCTAATCATTAAATATATTATACAGCTCGCTGACCGGAGTGTGATCGTGAATCGCTTCGATCGTTTTAGCTAACATATAACCGATCGAAATCTGCTTGATCTTCGGCTCTGCCCGTTTTTCAGGAGTCAATGGAATAGAGTTTGTGATAACCAGCTCTTTGATCGGAGAATTCTTGACCCGTTCCAAAGCTGTTCCTGATAGAATTCCGTGCGAACAGGCACAATACACTTCTTTTGCTCCTTTATCATACAACATCTGAACTCCACCCAACAACGAGCCGCCGGTATCAATAATATCATCAACGATGATACAGGTTTTTCCGTTGACATCCCCAATCAAATTGATCGCTTCAGCGACATTGGGCTTCGTACGACGCTTGTCAATGATGGCAATCGTCGTTCCCGGCATTGAATCCGCCAGTCGGCGGGCACGGGTCGCACCGCCATGATCCGGTGAAACGATAACGACTTCACCCTCGAAATGCTTGGCACGGAAATACTGTCCGATCATCGAAACTGCCGTGAGATCATCAATCGGCACATTAAAGAATCCTTGGATCTGCGGAGCATGCAAGTCCAACGTGACGATACGATCGGCTCCGGCTACCTGCAACAGATCGGCCATCAGCTTCGCAGTGATCGGTTGTCTTGCACGGGCTTTTCGGTCCTGTCGTGCATAACCGTAATAAGGCATAACGACGGTGACTTCTCCCGCAGATGCGCGCTTTAAGGCGTCCAGTGCAACCAGGACTTCCATGTAACTCTCAGAAACCGGATTGCATGTTGACTGAACCAGGAAAACATGTTTCCCACGAACCGACTCTTCGGGTTCGACGATGATTTCGCCATCCGCGAAGTGCTTGACCGAACAGCGCCCGCGAGGCATTCCCAAATAACCGCAGATCTCATCCGTCAAATCAATGCTTGTCGTTAATGCAAATATGATCGTATCTTTTACCATGTGATTACCCCTTATTTGTTTTTATATTTGAATCCGTAATTTGCTTTGTTTTCCTGACGGCTTCGGCCAATCGCCATTTCACCATCCTCGACATCCATATTGGCCGTCGTGCCAGCCGCCACGACCGCATCCTTGCCAATCGTGATCGGAGCAATCAAATTGACATTACTGCCGATAAACGCCCCATCTTTGATAACTGTTTTAAATTTATTCTTACCATCATAATTCACAGTGACCACTCCGCATCCCAAATTAACCTTACTTCCGATTTCGGCATCACCGATATACGTCAAATGAGCACAGCGGCTGTCATAACCGATATGAGAGTTCTTAAACTCCACAAAGTTACCAATGCGGTTTTTCGATTCAATGACCGTTCCGTTACGCAAATGTGCAAACGGTCCGATACTGACATGGTTATCTATCCGGCTGTCCGTTATTCGCGAGCTGTCGATTTTATTGAAATCACCAATGATACTGCCCACGATGAACGTCTGGGGAAGGATCGTATTTGATTTACCGATGACCGTCCCTTTTTGAAGATAAACATTGGGATAAATCACCGTATCTTCACCAATCATGACATCCTCTTCAACATAAGACGACATCGGGTCGATGAAGGTCACACCCTCGAGCATCCATTTACGATTGATATGTGCCTGTAACCAAGCCGTAGCCTTGGCTAAATCCACACGATCGTTGATACCCATGACCTCATTGACATCCGACACAGGCAAACCCTGAATATCATAACCGTTGTGATGGAAAATTTCAACCAAGTCCGTAATATAGTACTCTTTCTGAGCGTTATTATTTGAGATTTCAGAAATATGTTTAAATAAAAGCTGATTATCTACGCAGTAAATGCCTGTATTGATTTCTTTGATTTTGCGCTGCTCTTCATTACAATCCTTATACTCGACGATTCTGACAAATTTCCCTTTGTGATCACGAATGATACGACCGTAATGCGCCGGATCTTCCAATATCGCAGTTAATACGGTCAACGCTTTTCCTTGATTAGACTCATATAACTGATTCATCGTTTCCGCTTGAACCAACGGACAGTCACCATAAAGGATCAGTGTCTGACCGCCTACCTCACTGAGTGATTTTGCCTGCATGACCGCATGACCCGTACCTAACTGCGGATCTTGTAATGCATAGGTAACTCGTTGTTGTAAATAACTCTCGATTTCCTCCGCCTGATGACCGACGACCACAACGATATTGTCCACATCAAGTTTCTCAAGTCGCCCGACCACATGGCCGATCATAGGTTTTCCCAAAACTTCATGCATGACTTTATTTTTTGAGGACTTCATGCGAGTGCCTTTGCCGGCAGCTAATACAATTGCGGATTTCATAAGCATCCCTCCTTCTCTATTTTATCAAAAAATCGGTTGAAAAGATTGTATCAACCGATAATTCTCGCTTTTTTAACAAATGGATATTTATACACAAAGGCTTCAACGGCACGATTCACAAGTGACTCATCTTTTGTGATTCCATAAATGACCGATCCGCTTCCGGTCATGGCTACACGGTCAAACCCAAAATCAGTCAATTCTTTAATGATTCTGTTGATTTGCGGATTGATACGGATCGCTTCTTGCTGAAGCCGGTTATACACCGAATCGCAAACACCCTGATAATCATTCCCTTGAAGAGAAGTGACCATCTTCTCGAAAGTGTTGCCTTTATCAGGGCTTATATTGAACTGTTCAAACAGAGCTTTGGTGCTGATTCCGAACTTAGGTTTGACTAAAAACAGAAAAAAGTCACATGTGCGTTCGATGGGAGTGATGATTTCACCAATTCCTTCGACAATCGCCGTTTTTTCAAACAAACAAAACGGAACATCCGCACCAACCTGAATCGCCAAATCAATCAGCTGGCTGACCGTTAAGTTCAAATTATACATATCATTAAACAAACGAATTACAGCTGCACCATCAGTGCTTCCTCCGGCAAGACCTGCCTGAGCCGGTATATTTTTCACCAATCGGATATGATGCTCATCTTTAATCTTAAAAGTCGTCTTCATCAGATGATAAGCTTTGACGACCGTATTACGGCCATCAACCGGAATATAGGCCTTATCGCAGGTCAGCAATGTGTCATGTGCTGTTTCAATTTCAATCACATCAAAAAGATCGATGGGAATCATAACCATTTGTAAATCATGATAACCATCAGCGCATTTTCCGACAACATCCAAATATAGGTTAATTTTTGCGTAAGCCTTGGTTTTCATATATAACCTCATACAAGCGGAAGAAGTCTTCCAGTTCACAGGTCTCTGCTCTTCTGCTAGGATCAATATAGCACTCATGCAATACTTCGATGGCCCTGTTTCGATCCTTAAGATACTCCGCCAGATTATTGGTCAGTGTTTTCCGGCGCTGCTTGAAACATGCCTTAATCAGCTCAAAAAAGGTATTCTGATTGACTGTTCTTCTTTTGCTTTTCGGGGTAAACCGAATGACGGCCGAATCAACTTTGGGCATAGGGAAAAATACCTGTTTCGGTACATTCATAACTAACTGGACATCAAACAAGTACTGTACGATCACACTTAATGCATTGTAATCTTTGGTTTTTGGTTTCGCACTGAAGCGCAAGGCAACTTCCTTTTGCATCATCACCGTAATACTGTCAGGAAGTATCGGACTCTCAAACAATTGAAATAGAATAGGAGTAGTTATATAGTAAGGCAGGTTTGCGCACACAGCCACCGAATGTCCCAATGCTTTCTGCTGAGATATCCAATGGTTACTGTTAAACTGCAGAAAGTCCATATGAATAACTTCCAGATTTTCAAAATGCCCGACTGTTTTCTTCAGTATCTCAATCATATGATCATCAATTTCGATTGAAATCACTTTTTTAGCCTTATAACACAAATATTCCGTCAGTCCGCCCAACCCAGGACCGATTTCCAACACAGCCGTATTCTGATCGACTTGTGCCAAATCGGAAATCTTGTCGACAACACTGGGATCTATGATAAAATTCTGACCAAACGTTTTATTTGCTCCTCGATCAAACTCTTCCAATATCTGCTTGGTTTTACTCAAACTGGCAATCGGTTTACTCATAATACCCCCTCGATTTCATTTTTTGTCAATCCACACATATTGACATATTGAAACAGTGTTTTTGCATTGGCATAAGGCAACGCAAAGTGACGGCACACATATTCCCTTCGTTTTTTACTGTCATTTCGACCGGTTAATCCTAAATCCAAGAAATCATGCCATGACAGGCTGTCTTGCATAGAAGAAAAAGTAACTACCTTTTCAAGTGCAAGCCGGATATCTTCGCTGCCGGCATGCTCAATTCCGACTTTCCCTTTGTTGCGGGACTGTTTATTGCTCAATGTTGCATGCTTGCAACCGCCGATGTGCTGCATGATCTTTTTACGGATTTTGTCTCCGGGAGTATCCGGATCGGTGAAAATGATGACTCCACGCATCTGATTCAGCCGTTGGATGAAATCAAGCAACTCTTTACTGATATGTGTTCCGTGGGTCACCAGTGTATCAGCTTCAACTGCCTGCTTGATCGCATCCTGATCATGAATGCCCTCGACAATAATCACTTCTTGTATTTTCATATTTCCACCGTTACTATCGTTACTATTATAGCACAAATGACCAAAGGCGACTTTCGTCGCCTTTAGTTTACTTTACAAATTCGTTGTCCCATTGAATTCTTAGTATATTCCGCAAAACCGAGTATTGTCGCACGCGGGTACATCGTCGATAATTCACGCACAGCGTTTATTTTCGTTTCCGTTCCCACAAATAAATCCAACTTGCGTCCGCTGACGCCGCGATCCAGAATAATGGCCTTAAACGGCACTCCCGGGGTTAACCCCATTCCGGAAAACTTATGGTTGGATATTTCGACAATGGTGCACAGAGGAAGACTGCTGCTGGATGCCAGGACATAATATCCTTCATACAGAATACCGTCTTGCCAGGTTCCGTCCATTTGACGAACAGCTGTGTTGCTTGAAACCATGACACCGGAAGCCGTATAAGACTCACCGTTTTCATTGGGCTTACAACCTCCACAGTCCGCTCCGTACCGGGTGATCCGGCTTGGAAAGAACACTGCTCCGCGTTGAGGTTTGGCTCCGTACTGATAAACAATCGGAGAAGAGGGAATCAGTTCTTCTGATCCTGGGATTAATTCTTTTGACAATAAATTACCTGATTGATCATAGGCCAACATATATCGCTTCCGCTCAAGCTTAGGCGATCCGTTGTCTACTTTGACCGCAAGCCAAGAGACACCACCGGAAACGGTCGGCCCCTGTCTGTATACGGTCTTCGGATTTGCGAGTTTGACCTCTTCAGTCACCTCTTCGATTTGATACGGCTGACGCACGATTGCATTGGCAGGCGACAAGGTCTGTAACACGACTTGCATGTCAGACTCCGTAATGGATGAGGTACATGATGTAAGGACGATAACTAAGATAATGCCAACAAACCCTTTCGTTCGTTTGAACATTTACTAGTTCTCCTTTCTTCAAGGACATTGCGATAATAACACATATCAAAGGTTTTGTCTAACACAACTGCTCAAAAAGTGGCTTTCTAAGGCATGTAAGCGCTATTTAGCCCACATTTTTCACTCAGTTTTAAACAGTCGGTGATAATTTTCGGCCAATATTTCCATCAGAAATTCCGGATCGGTATCGCGCAATCGGGCAACTTCCAAACCGATCAACTCAACCATGGAAGGCTCATTTTTCTTCCCACGAAAAGGATGCGGAGTCAGATACGGACAATCCGTTTCGATAAGCAAACGATCCAACGGGACAGATTTGGCAACATCTTTTGGCGTATGGGCATTCTTAAAAGTAACAGGTCCTGCCAAAGAGATATACATTCCGCATCGGATAAATTCATGGGCCATTTCAACACTGCCGCTGTAACAATGCATGATTCCGCCGGATGTCGGAGGGTATGCTTTCAGTATCTCAAGTGTATCTTGAGCTGCATCGCGCATATGCACGATAATCGGCACTCCATGCTGATTTGCAAGCTCGATTTGCCGGATGAATACGGATTTCTGTTCTTCCTTATTATCCTTATGCCAATAATAATCCAGTCCGATTTCCCCTACAGCACTCAATCTTCGCTCTTTTAAAAGATTTTCAAGTATCGAAAATCCGTCATGTGGCATGGTATCAATGTCCGAGGGATGAAACCCATAAGCCACATCAAACATTTTGTACTGCTGATTAAGATCTATAGCTCTTTTGATTTCTTCTTCATTGAGAGTCACGATCATAATACGCGATACATGGTGCTCCTTAGCCCGCTCAATGATCTGATCGAAATCATCCTGATATTCCTCATAAGCTATGTGCGCATGAGAATCAATCCAACCTACTTTTCCCATACACTGCTTCCGGCAATCATGTCATGAATCGAACTGTGCTCATCTTTGACGATCATATAAATTCCATTCACTACCGTCAGAAAAGCCAGGGGACCGGTAATTGAGATTGCCTTAACAAAACTCCGTAACAGAATCGTCCAAATGTCCGGTTCTCCTTTCGGTTGTAATCCCAACACTTCCAAACCGACAATCCTCTTACCGACTGTCGTTTGGAAAAGAAACATGCATATTACTTCATAGAAGAAGAACAAAGTAATTCCTATAGCCGAAATCGCAAACAAGCCGCGTAATACCCGGACAATCGGAATCAGACTGATAATCAATCGTAAAATCCCGAAAAGTATCGTCAGAATGAGTGTCGGAATTGAAATGATCAATCCGTCAATCGCAAATGCTATTAACCGTTTAATGGCAAGTTCCATATGTTCCTACTTTCCCAGACAGAAACGTCCGAATATTTCATCCAACAGCTTGGGTTGGTTTTGATTATTCAATATCGACTGTAGCGATTGATAAGCCGACTGTAAATCGATGGTTATGACATCGACTTCCATACCGTTTTCGATGGACGAAATCGCAGCTTCCATTGATTTATATGCTGATGCTGCCAGACCGATCTGCCGCTGATTGCTCAGCGTCGGCTCTTTAACTGCTACCTGATGATGAGCAAACATGTCTTCGATAGCATCAACAAGTGGTGCGATGTCCTGATTCAGTGCACTGATATACAATCCTTGATCCGTTTTTTTGATATCCGACTTATTATAAACAATGATGCGTGATTTATCTTTAGTCAGTTCTAGCAATTGCTGATCATACTCATCTTGTTCTGCTGAGGCATCTAAAACCAAAATAACCAAATCAGCGTCTTGCATCGCCTGCTTCGTTTTAAAAATACCGATCATTTCCACCCGATCCTCCGTCTCACGCAGACCTGCGGTATCGATCAGATGCAAAGTCACATTCTTCAGTCGTATCCAACCTTCAACCAAATCACGTGTCGTTCCGGCAACTTCGGTTACGATAGCTTTTTCTTCTTCCAGCAATGCGTTTAGCAGACTTGACTTACCGACATTGGGTTTGCCCAGAATCACTGTTTTAACCCCTTCGCGTACGATTTGACCGCTTTTAGACCGATCGATGATCACAGATAAATTCGAAAGCCATTGTTTGGTTTTTGGATATATATCCATCTCGGTCAGTTGAACGATGTCCTCATACTCCGGATAATCGATGTTAACCTCGATGTGAGCAATCATAGATAACAAATCATCCAACAGCGGTTGTAAGAGTTTTGATATACTTCCCCGAACACCGCTGATTGCCAAAGAAGCGCTCTGCTCGCTATGCGCCTGAATCAAATCAATGACCGATTCGGCTTGAGTGAGGTCAATTCTTCCATATATATACGCCCGTTGGGTAAATTCACCGGGATTCGCCAGACGTGCTCCTTCAGAGAGAATCAGCGCAAGGATCCGTTGTGTGACAACGATGCCGCCGTGGCAGTTGATTTCGACAATATCTTCTGTAGTATACGTATGCGGAGCCCGAAAAACCGACAGTAAAACTTCATCCACGATTTCATCGGTTCGAGGATCTTTGACAAATCCGTATTGAATCGTGTGACTTTTCTGATCGGACACCGATTTTGAAAACAACCGGTCAGCAATGGTAACGGCCTCTGTACCACTGATCCGAACCATCGAAATAGCACTTTCCGCAAGTGCTGTGCTGACAGCTGCGATGGTGTCGAGAATTTCCATAAAATCACTCACTTTCGCAATCATTATATCATGGTTTGTCTTCATTGGAATTGTGATGAGAAAAGCGTATCTTCTGTGATATACTGAAATTACTTGGAGGAATCAGTATGCAACGTGTGTTTCAATCGGCAAAATTGGGTGAGATTAATCTTAAAAATCGTGTCGTCCGTTCAGCATCACATGATTATTTCGGTCATCCGGAAGGTTTTGTCACTGAAAAACAGGTCGAAATCATCGAGCTGCTGGCAAAGAATCAGGTAGGACTGATCATTACAGCAATTACAGCTGTAAGAGCCGATGGGATCAGTGAGGAAAATCAAAATCGGATGGATGATGACAGATATATTGAGCCCTTCCGAAAGATGTGTGATGCTGCACATGCATCCGGAAGTAAAATTTTCATTCAACTGGCTCATGGCGGATCTAAAAGCAAACTGGAAGCCGAAAATACGATTTTCAGTCCTTCTGCAGTTTCTTTATATGATCATCATATGAGTAAAGAAATGACTCAGGCCGACATTGATTCCGTCATTGATGATTTTGTAAGTGCTGCAAGGCGTGCAAAAACTGCCGGTGCCGATGGGGTTCAAATCCATGGAGCCCACGGATATCTGCTGTCTCAATTTGTTTCCCCTTTAACCAACCATCGGAAAGATGATTTTGGCGGATCTGCAACCAACCGTTTCCGTATCGTAAGAATAATCATTGAAAGAATAAGCAAGGAAGTCAGTATTCCGGTTATCTTAAAAATCAACAGCAACCTGATTCGAGGCAATCATTTTATTGAAGACGCAAATAAATCATATTTAGATGATTTGATCATCATGGTCGAAGAAGCAAAACAAGCCAGCTGTTTGGCAATCGAACTTAGCGGAACCGGCTTTCAGCAACTGACCCAAATCAGCCATCCCTACTTTATTCAACAAGCGATAGAAATTAAAAAGCATGTGGACATACCGCTGATTCTGGTCGGAGGTATTCGCAACACGAAACATATCCAGCAAGTCATGGATGCAAACATCGATTTTGTCTCCATGAGCCGACCGTTTATATGCGAGCCCGATATCATCACTAAGTTTAAGTCTGGTCAGTTCAAAGCACGATGCATTTTGTGTAATCAGTGCTTCGTGCTTCCGACAACCAACGGACGCCGGTGCGTGTTTCACAAATAAAAAGAGGCTTTCGCCTCAATCTTCATTTTCCAGTACATCCAAAGCCTCTAAGATTCGGTTCAAATCAGCAATTCCATGGTAAGCAATCGTTATTTTTGAGTCATCAATCGTTACCTTCGACTGAACTTTCGACTCCAACAGCTTACGGGCATATGAGAAGTCGGTACTGACTTCTTTTTTTGTCGGCTTTTCTAATGGTTTTTTAACCATCTGCTCCACAGCGCGCACCGATAAACCAAGGTTCACAGCCTTTTTCGCTGCTTCGATGATTTCTTTGTCGTTATTTAAGGTAATCAGCGGTCGCACATGCCCCATCTGCAGTTTATTATCAGAAACCATCTGCTGAACGACTTGAGGCAAGCGTAATAACCGAAGTGTATTTGCAATATGCTCCCGTGATTTACCGACTCGCTTTGACAAGTCTTCCTGAGTATATCCAAAGCGTTGAATCATCTTTGAATAAGCCGTAGCTTCTTCAATAATATTCAGATCTTCCCTTTGAATGTTCTCGATCAGAGAGATTTCAAGCATTTCATCATCATTAAACGACATGATGATAGCCGGAATCGTCTCTCTACCCGCAACCTTACTGGCACGGACGCGTCGTTCACCCGCTATCAGCTCATACCCATGCTTGCTTTGGCGTACTAAAATCGGTGTAAATACGCCATGTTCACGGATGGACTGAGCCAGTTCTTCGATTTTTGATTCATCAAAGTGCTGACGGGGCTGATAAGGGTTCATTCGGATTTCAGCCAGCAGGATGTCCGTTTTTGCACTGACATACAAATCACTGGTCCCGCGCTGAATATCCTCCAGCACAGAGTTGACATCTTCCCCAAATATGGCCCCTAAGCCGCGACCCAACCGGGTTTTATCTTTACTCACAGAGATCCCTCCATTTTATTCACCGTCAAGACTTCCTTAGCCAACGATGCATATGCCTTCGCTCCTTCAGAGCGGACATCATATTCAAAAATCGATTGCCCACGTGATGGAGCTTCTGATAATTTTACATTTCGAGGAATAAAACTCCTGTATACTCTTTCCTTAAAATACTTACGAACCTCTTGTTGAATTTCCACGGATAAACGGGTCCTGGAATCAAACATCGTCAAAAGGACGCCTTCAATCAACAGCTTCTCATTGAAAAGTTTCTGAACCAAACGTATCGTAGATAGCAGTTGGGTCAACCCTTCCAATGCATAATACTCACACTGTACCGGTATGATGACACTGTCTGCCGCAGTCAGTGCATTGGTATTCAATAACCCTAACGAAGGCGGGCAGTCGATAATGATGAAATCATAATGCTCCCGAATCGGTTCAAGTTTATTCTTCAGCAATCGCTCTCTCCCGACTTTAAATTCAACCATTTCCAAATCGGCTCCTGCCAAATCAATCGTTGCCGGAACCAGATCCAGTGGCGGCTGCTTGACATGTCGGATGACCTGACTTGCCGGCGATTCACTCAATATCAAATCATATGCGCTTTTAACAATCGACTCTCTGGAAGCACCGACTCCCTGGGTCGTATTTCCTTGCGGATCAAAATCAACAAGCAGGACCTTTTTACCCAGATAAGCCAGACCGGCAGCCAGGTTGATACTTGTCGTTGTTTTGCCTACGCCACCCTTCTGATTGGCAACTGCGATAATCTTCCCCATTTCTTCACTTCCTCTATTTTGGGAAACGTAACACGATCCTTACGTCTTCTTCCGTTTCGATTTCTTCCTTTTTTACAGTGATACCGGTTTTCCTGATCATTTCAACCGCCTGATACACGGTATTCAGAGCGATTTTGATGTGTCTGGTCGTTCCTTTGGTCTTAACTTTGCGCTTAACAGGCAAATCCGCAGTTTTTTGTTCCACAATCAGTTCCGTTTGCTTAACATTCAGATTCTTCTGCAGAATCTGGTCGAAAACTTCCATTTGGATTTCCTGTGGAGCCACAAGCAGTGCGCGGGCATGTCGCTCACTGATTCTCTTGCTTACGATGGCATCCTGAATGCTCATCGGCAACCCCAGCAAACGAATTTTATTCGCAACCGAACTTTGCGATTTGCCGATTTTCTCAGCCATTCGCTCTTGTGTCCAGTCATTTTCTTTCATCAGCCATAAATAGGCTTTCGCTTCTTCAATGGCGGATAAGTCTTCTCTTTGAATGTTTTCGACCAAAGCCATCTCAGCTGTCTGTGTTTCATCCGCTTCAATGACCAGACACGGTACCGAAGTGAATCCGGCCAGGATCATCGCCCGATAACGGCGTTCACCGGCAATAATTTCATAGCCGTGATCGTTTTTGCGGACAGTGATCGGTTGAATGAGCCCGTTTTCACGGATGGATTGCGCCAATTCGAAAAGAGAATCGGGATTAAAATCCGTCCTGGGCTGATAGCGATTCGGTTTTATCTGATCGATAGCAATATCTTTGGTTGTCGTCATAGACTCCTCCTACAAAGCCTTCTTCTTTATTTGTGCATAAGCACGCGGATATTTCGGTGGGGTTGCGGTATGTTTCTGAATAAGCAGATTTATGCGGGTTGATCCTTCCGGAAGTGTCTCTCTTTTGACAGATAACAGCTTGCCCCCTAAAGTAAGCAGTGCATTCTTCGCTGCATCCAGTTCCTCTTCACCCGAAGAACCCTTCATTGCAATAAACAAGCCGTCAACTTTTACAAAGGGCAGGCATAACTCACTCAATATGGGCAATGCAGCCACGGCTCGTGCTGTAACCACATCAAAGGTTCCTTTGAGCTCTGAACACTCTTCCATCCGTTGATTGATGACCGTAATCGAAGTTAATCCAAGTTCGGATAAGACCAATCGCAGAAAATTCACTCTTTTTAAGGTTGGTTCAACAAGCGTGATATGTAACTGAGGATAAACAATCTTTAAAACCAATCCGGGAAATCCTGCGCCCGTACCCACATCACACAGTGTATGTGCCGTTTCGCAATATGGCGCAATAAGCAAAGAGTCATAAAAATGCTTGATAAATATATCCCTGACCTCCGTGATGGCGGTCAGATTGATTTTTTCATTCCACTCTTGCAACAACTGGGCATACCTTGACAATTGCTCATATTGAAGATCACTGATGGAAATGTTCTTCGCTTCGCAAAGCGTCTGGAACTCCGTCTTGTTCATGGTTCGCCCTCCGTATTGGCATTATACCAAATTTGACATGGTTAAAAAAGGCAAATCTGTAATGTAAATGAAAAAGGCAGATGTTTTCATCTGCCGCTTGTTAATGTCTGTCCGCTCTGCAAAGCCATTAATAACACGGATACATCCGATGGATTCACTCCGGAAATCCGTGAAGCCATTCCGATGGTCAACGGACGATATTTCATCAGTTTCTGACGCCCTTCAATCGACAGGTGGGCAACAAGATCATAGTTGAAATCCTCCGGGATTTTCCACTGTTCCATGGCAATCAGTTTCGATGCTTCTTTCTTAGCCTTAGCAATATATCCCTCATATTTGATCTCGATTTCAACTTGGCGAGCATCCAGATCCTCGATATCCGTATCGATGTATGGCATCACATCCGCCATCAAAACATGAGGGCGTTTTAAAGCATCATAGAACGACAATCCTTCATTCAGTGATGCATATCCTTTGTCCAGAAGCACCGATTGTAAAGGGTGCTTGGGAACGATTTTCTTATTTTTAAGTTCTTCAACCAACACTGACTTTTGCTTTTGCCTGTTTTTAAAAGCCTCATATCGGTCGCTAGGCAATAAACCCACCTGATAACCATACTCGCTCAGGCGTATATCCGCATTGTCATGTCGCAACAAAAGCCGATATTCCGCCCGTGAAGTTAGTAACCGATACGGTTCCAATGTACCTTTAGTAATCAGATCATCGATCATAACACCGATATACGCTTCGTCTCGACGCAAAACTAAAGGCTCTTTACCCCGAATCTTTAGTACCGCATTGATTCCGGCCATCAATCCTTGTCCGGCAGCTTCCTCATATCCGGAAGTCCCGTTGATTTGACCGGCACAATACAATCCCTCGACCCGGCGGGTTTCTAAACTTGGGTATAGTTGAGTCGGTTCAATGGCATCATACTCGATCGCATAAGCATATTCCGTGATCACGCAATTCTCAAGTCCCGGCAGGGTACGGATCATCTTTTCCTGAACTTCGATCGGCAAGGATGTTGAAAATCCCTGGACATAGATCGTGTCAAGCTTACGTGAAATCGGTTCTAAGAAAATCTGATGACGCTCTTTATCGGAGAATCGAACGACTTTATCTTCGATGGACGGACAGTATCTCGGACCGACACCTTCGACCACACCCGAGTACATGCTGGAGCGATGCAGATTCAACTGAATGATTTCATGCGTCGGCGCAGCGGTGTAGGTCAGATAACACGGCCATTGCTTTTGAATGACATCTTCCTTTTTTGTTAAAGAAGAAAAGAAGGTAGGATGCTCATCGCCCGGTTGGATCGTTGTTTTCGAGAAATCAATCGAGTCTCTTTTAACTCTTGGGGGTGTTCCGGTCTTTAACCGAAATGTCGTAAATCCCAAGTCACGAATGCTTTGGGATAACTTGTTCGTTGTCGGCTGTCCTTCCGGACCGCTGCTGGTCACATGATCCGAAATCATGATTTTCGAACTCATATAGGTGCCCGTAGTCAAGATGATGGCCTTGGCTCTGATCAATGTTCCATCAGCCATCTCAACTCCAACGATTTTATTATCTTTTGCGACGATCTTTTCGACCATTGCCTCGATGATTTCAAGATTCTCTTGTTTACGGATGACATCGATCATCATCTCGCTGTAAGCAAGCTTATCCGATTGAACCCTCAGTGACTGAACACCGGGTCCTTTGTTTGTATTCAACATTTTAAATTGTAACGCAGTCAAATCCGCGGTAATACCCATCTGACCGCCCAACGCATCGATTTCACGTACGACGATTCCCTTTGCAGGTCCTCCGACAGACGGATTGCACGGTTGCGAAGCAATCTTGTCAACACTGATCGTTATTAATGCAGTTTTGCTGCCCATTCGGGCAGCTGCCAATGCTGCTTCTACTCCGGCATGTCCGCCGCCTATGACTAATACATCGACCATATCCGCCCTCCTTTGCGTTGTCATTTTATCATAAAGATGAGCTTTTTGCTTAAATTAATGCTTTTTTACAAATCTCACTGTGCTATGATTTAACTGAGGTAAACATATGACACAGTTAAGCAATGAAATTATTGAGAAAATCAAGATACTGCAAACCAATGAGATTACCGAATATGTGGTTTATACTCATTTGGCAAAGCGCTTGAAAGATGAGAATAACAAGAATATCCTTCTGAAAATCGGTCAGGAAGAATTGGCTCATGCCAATATCTGGAAAACCTATACGAAAATGGAAATTAGACCGAATCGTTTCAAAGTGTTCTTTTATGATGTTCTTAATGTGATATTTGGGTATACATTTACGTTGAAAATCATGGAAAAAGGCGAGGATAAGGCAAACAAGTATTACGAAGAGATTGCGGAAGTTCTGCCGATTGCCAAGAAAATCGCAGATGAAGAAGAAGAACATGAACAGGCGCTGATCGCCATGCTGGATGAAGAGCGCTTACAATATGTCGGCAGTATGGTCTTGGGATTAAACGATGCGCTGGTCGAACTGACCGGGACGATCGCCGGATTGTCTTTTGCATTACAAAACACCAAACTGGTCGCATTGTCTGGACTGGTCACCGGTATCAGTGCCACCTTGTCCATGGCCAGCAGTGAATTTCTCTCAGCCCGAAGCGATGGAAATGCCAATGCCATGAAATCCGCATTCTATACCGGAATCATGTATATCGTTGCGGTTTTCTTACTGGTACTTCCCTATTTACTATTACCTGAAGATGCTTATCTGCCCGCGTTGATCATTATGTTACTGGTGGTACTGACGATCATCTTCGTATTTACCTTTTACATTTCGGTGGCCAAGGACTTACCTTTCAAACGGAGGTTCTGGGAGATGGCAATCATCAGTTTCTCTGTCGCTGGATTCGCCTTTATCATCGGCCTTGTTATCAAGCATTTCTTAGGTATCGACATCTGATTCGTCAGATGTTTTTATTTGACAAATCACGTGAACTGTATTATTGTATTAGTGTAATTAGTACAGTGAAAGGAGGATTCGATGTTCACGCTCAATTATAAGAGCCGCCTTCCGATTTATGAACAGATTCAGGGGCAGGTGATTGAATTTATTGCCTTAGGACTGTTGACTCCCCATCAACAGTTGCCCGCTGTACGACAGTTGGCCAATGACTTAGGAGTTAATCCCAATACCGTACAGAAAGCTTATCAAGAATTGGAACGTCTAGGCTACATTTATTCCCAGGTGGGAAAAGGATCTTTCATCAACGAGAAACAAAACACTCTCCAACTGACCAGAAGACAGAAATTTGATGAACTTGATGATCTTTTAACCCAAATGAAACAGATTGGCATCGAGTATAGTGAGATTTTGGGACATATATCCCAAATATTTGAGAAAGGAGTGAATGTCCAATGATACAACTGACCAGTGTAAGTAAATCATTTGAAAGTAAACTGGTGTTGGACCATATCGACTGGACCGTCAAAAAAGGCAGTGTATTTGGATTGGTCGGTCCCAACGGAGCAGGAAAATCCACGTTATTGCGTATCATCAGCGGAGTCATTAAAGCGGATAACGGTCAAGTCACCGTTGACGGGGAATTTGTTTATGATGAACCTCTGGTAAAAAAGCGAATTCTGTTCTTAGCAGATGAGCCCTTCTTTTTACATCAATCAACATTAAAAGAAATGAAGGAGTTCTACAAAATCTTTTATCCGTCATTCGATGAATCGATGTATGTCAAATTGCTCAACAACTTCCCGATTCCTGAGAACGAAAAAATCAACACCTTCTCTAAAGGCATGAAACGGCAAACCGGATTGATCTTGGCATTATCCGTCAACCCGGATGTATTGTTGCTTGATGAATCGTTTGATGGATTAGATCCGGTCATGCGGCTGACCTTGAAACGCTTTATTTCACGGGAAATACTGAATCGTAACATGACAGTCGTCATCTCCTCGCACAACCTGCGTGAACTTGAAGACATATGTGATCAAATCGCCCTGATTGACAACAAAAAAGTCGTAATGAGCGGTGAAGTCGATACGATCAAAGGCGATTTCCACAAGATTCAAGTCGGATTTGCCCATGATGTCAAAGAAGATATATTTGCATTTTTGAACCCGTTGCATGTGGATAAAATGGGGAACGTATTTGTAGTCGTTGCCAAGGGCGAAGTTGAGAAACTGATCGAAAGCATCAAGAGTCTCGAACCGGTATTGGTCAATGAGTTACCACTGAACCTAGAAGAAATCTTTGTTTACGAAATGGAGGGACGCGGTTATGGCAAAACTGTTTAGCTTTAACATCAATGGCGCATACCTTCGCTTCTTAGTTAAACGCAATGCCCGTTTCATGATTCTGACCGGCATTGCCATGACAGTTCTGTTCCCGATCCTTGCTTTTACCAATTATCTGATCGACGGCAGTTATAACGAGTTTGTATTTACGACCGGACGTGTGTTCATCTTGATATTGCTCGTTCTGTCAATATTCATCGTTCCCTTCTTGATGTTCTCATACTTAAACAGCAAGAAAAACCTGGATGTTTATCATGCCCTGCCGATCCGTCGGCGCGATTTATACTTTACAACATTGCTGGCGGCGTTTCTGATCATCCTGATACCGTATACGATCGTATACTTGATCGGTAATGTTTATTATGCCAGCGTGATCGCAAACGTAGATACCGTATTGCTTTTCAAGCAATATTACTTCTCTGTAGCACTGACTTTGTCAATTCTGATGCCGATTCTCTTTGCGATGATGAATACCGGTACCGGTGTTGACGGGCTGCTCTACGGATTGCTGTTACACATCATACCGAGCATCCTTTACGGTGCGTATGTCACTTTTGGAAGTGCTGTTTTATTGGGGTTCTCAGTGGCCGATCCGTCACTATTCTTACTGTACGCTTCGCCGATTTGGTCGATTTTCGAGCTTACATTCAATACATCAAGAATTTTCCCGAATCCCATATTGATTTCTGTGTATTGGATCGCTTTTGGATTGATCGCTTCATGGATCGTACTGCATTACTATCAGATCCGCCGTTCTGAAAAGGCCGAAGAGCCGTTCACTAACAAGTGGTTTTTCCCGGTCATCAGCTCTTTCTTCACCTTCATCGTTCAATTCTTCCTTTACAGTGCATTCATTGCACTTAGTGACCGCGGGTTGGATTTCAGGACTCTGATCTTCCCATTCTTCCTGACGTTTGTCATGTATTTGATCTTGGACGTCATTGCTAATCGTGGATTCAAACACCTTGTTCGCGGAATTATAAACTTCGCGATCATCGGCGCACTGTCGCTTGGTACATTTACCTTTGGAACCTTGTTTGACGGATTCGGATATATTACCCGAGTACCAGATGCAGCGAATGTTGAAAAGGTCGAACTGGACTATTTTGATCCTTACGGTTTCTTATATCAGTCCTATTATTATGAACCTTCCAGTTTCACTCTTCAAAACATGTATTCCGACGAGGAAGACATTGCGACCATTATCAAGGCACATAAAACTATTTTGGAAGGATTTAAGGAAAACGGTTATGAAAAGTGGGACGGATATTCTGAATTCAATTCCACTTCGTCTGCAATATTGGATGATTCCATTTACAGACAGTCGTCAAATGTGCGAATCGTTTACTACCTAAAATCAGGTGCTAAAATTGCACGTTCGTACACTGTTCCTTTCGGGTGGACATCAGATCTGCTTGAATTAGTCGATAGCGAAAATGTGTTCAAGAATCGTTATCCGATGCTGGGCAATCCGGATGCGGTCGTACGTAACACGATATTCGATTTGTTTGATCCGCTGATGAGCAATTCAGTAACTCTAAGCGGAAAGGTCAATTTTAAACTGTTCGCATCAGCCTATAAGAGTGATTACTTATCATTGAGTGAGCAACAACACAATTACTCGGATGCACCGGTGCTGGGGATCATCAACCTGACCTCCTGTACGGGCACTGAAATGTGTCTGTCTAGGGCGATCGTGATCGATGCCCGGTACACTCAGACGTTATCGCTATTAGCTTCTTCCGGCGTAACCCTTCCGACACTGACAATGCTTGAAGCAAACCCGATCGTTGTACTGCCGGATGCATCAAACGAAAAGTCTCCATTCTTCCATATCCAGTCATTGCTTGGAAACACCGATTTCTTTATGCCCTACAATTACAATGAAGTCAAAGAAGTGAACCCAATCAATGATCAAGCGGATACTATGGAAATTCCTCAAGACCGTCTCATCGAACTGTTACCTTACATTCGGATCAATTCGTTGAGTGAAAAAGCGGTCGGTGTCTTACGTGTCGTTTCAAAAGTGTCGTTCTCCGAACGCAACACGATGTATATGTTCTACTTGCTTGATGAAGACGCGATCCCGTTGTTACAACAATTGCGCAGCGAGTTTGAAGTCAAAAAGCAAAGTATTGACACCATTCTGTATAAATTCGAGTAGTCATTCAGTTAAAAACACTATCCCGGTCGGGATAGTGTTTTTTCAATTTCAGCCCAAGAAACGACGGAATGAAGCTGCCTGAACGATCAAGGCTTCCAAATCATGATGCTGATAGGATTGCACTTTTTCAATGATGAAATTGGTTACTTTTAAATGATTCGCATCACTCTTATGGTTGGGATAGTGTTTTTGGATAAAAGCTTTTAGTTCATCACTGACACAAGGCGAAGCAGGGTTATAATAAGTCAGCGCCGTCATGATGTCATCGTCAAAATTATGGATGTGATTTCGGATGAATACCAGATCCTTATCAGTGAGACATTCCAAACCGAAAAGTTCCGGAGGACAACCCAAAGAATACAGAGCTGCAGTAAAAGTAATGACCCGCGGCAAAGATTCGCCTTTTAAACGTCGGCTGTACCCAAACAATCCGATATGCAGTTTCCTTAATCGGCGGCTAGGCACATACTTAGCCAATCGGTTAATCAAAGTTACGTTGGCAAGTACGTGAGATTCATACGCTCTTCCGTATCTTTGGATCAGTTCTAACGCAATATCACTATTGATCTTAATCGGTAATTTCGTTTCTGAAGAATGAAGGATATCGATAGCTGCTTTAACTTCGTTTACTTCATGATCATACTTAAATGCGGATTGTATCGTGAAGGTATGTACACTCGGATATTCATGCAGAACTTTCTCAACCCGAGGCGGAGTGAGGTGCCCGCGAAATGGCGCACTGCCCACCCCGATGATCGGATAAATCTTTACGCCGGTTTCCTTTTCAAGCATTTCCATATCTTGTAAAGCTAACTTATTAAGCAGGATTGCACTGATCATGCCATAGTTCATCGCAGGATCGCTTCGGGCAAAGAATACCCGCTGATATTTGATTCCTTCCGAAGCGATGCCCTGGAAGTATTCTTTTAGAATATCCTTAGCTTTAAGCATACCCTCCTTATCCTCAAACAAAGGAATAACCTCAACAGTCTCCGGTTTAAAATCACCGATCCACTGTTGCAGGGTCGTTCCTTGTTCATCAAGGATCTGCTTCGCTTTTCCGCTGACAAACTGTTTGTAGTAACGATGTATGCGCAACAGCTGTTGAGCACTTGAGGTCAGCGGTAAGATAATTTCAAAAATCGGTGCAATTGGTTTTTCATAAAACAATGCATTGGCATCATATGAACGAGGAATGCTTTCCAACGTTTCAAGAAGTACTTTGGCCTCTGCTTTCTCGACATCCGGATTGGGCACACGCAAAATCAATCGCTTATCCTTCCCTAAGATATTTTTGCGAAAGTAGGTCTCATATTTACTTAACAGTTTCTTAACAACATAAGGATCAACTTCCTTGCCTTCTACATCCCACATCTGTTCTTGAATGCCTAAATGTGAATAGGCATAAAATGCTTCCTGGATTTCATCTTCCCCGCTCATCACGCTGTTCGCCGCATAAAAAGGCGTACTAACATTATCCGGGTGTTGAGTTGACATCGTCTTAGGAATATTGTGCATAGAGAAATCCTCGCTGAATCATATAGGTAGTGTATAACAAAACGTCAGTATTTTAAATAAGAAAATGATTGTATCGGAAAAATTTACAAGATATCTCTGAAATATTTTCATCGGACAGCTAATTGTACCAATGATTCACAATGAATCAGTGTCGTATCAAACAAAGGCAATTTTGTGTCCTCTTTCTTAATCAACATTCCCACTTCGGTACATCCCAGAATGATACCTTCACACCCACACTGTGCCAATTCTTCAACAATGTTCAAAAGACTTTGCTTGGACTCCGGTTTTGTTACCCCATGGACCAGCTCATTGAAAATCACATCATTGACTAACTGCCTATCTTCAGAGGAAGGGATCTCCACTTCAAGACCGAAATCTCCCAGTCGCTTGACATAGAAGTCCATTTCCATCGTATATCGAGTCGCAATCAGTCCGACCTTCATAATTCGATGACCGAGTATCTTGCGTGCCGTGACATCCGCAATGTGAATGAATGGAACATAAAGTTCTTTCTGAATCTGATCGGCAACAATATGCATCGTATTGGTACACAATGCAATCATATCCGCACCGATCGATTCCAGCTTTCTGGCTGCATCCGTCAGTATAAAGGCACTTTCATCCCACTGCCTGTTTCGCTGATACTCCTCGATTTGTGCAAAATTGACGCTGAAAAGTACGATTTTCGCACTCGTATATCCGCCGAAATGCTCGTTGATTTTCTGATTGATGATCCGATAATAATCTGCTGTACTTTTATAGCTCATGCCGCCAATCAAACCGATCGTTTTCATAACATACCTCTTTAATAATATCATCATACCACTGCGTCCGTTTTTTGCATATCCGTTGAAACAACGCTTAGTATTGACTAGAATGAACACGGAGGTATCTTATGGACTTCAACTTACAAACACCGACTCTGCTTTTCTCAGCGATTTCATTGCTGATGCTTGCCTACACCAACCGATTTGTCGTTATTGCTAACCTGATACGCGACTTGTATGACCGCCACCAGAAAAATCCATCCCCCATCACCGAAGAACAACTGATCAATTTGCGGAAGCGCATGTCAATTATCCGCAACATGCAGGTGTTCGGTGCATTTGCATTCTTCTTTAGCGTACTCAGTCTTTTACTCATGTTTGCATCTGCCATGATCCTTGCTCAGTGGAGTTTCGGCATCAGTCTGATCTTACTGTTGGTTTCCCTTGTCCTGTTGATCGCCGAGTTACAAATATCCGTCAATGCTCTAAACATCCAGTTGAAAGACTTTATAAAAAAATAAAGCAGAAGTTTCCTTCTACTCTTTGAACGAAGCAATTTCCCAAAACCAAAATGAAGCCAACGTCAGATGCGGAGATAACTTCTTACGAATTTGCTCGTAACATTTTTGATCCAATGTATCGATACCATACAAACGACAAATCCCTTTTCGGATCCCAAAATCCGGATAACTCAAAATATCCTTTCTGAAAAAAGTAAAAATCAACATCATATCCACCGTCCAAGGACCCACGCCATTTAATTTAAGCAAGTATTCTGCGATCTGTTGATCGCTTTTTTCATGCAATGTGTCAAAAGGCACAGATTGATCTAATTTTGCCTTGGCAATACCCTGGACATATTTTGCCTTATTCCCCGAAAGGCCGCAGCTGCGCAGTTCATCCACCGAAGCTCCGACGATGGCCTTAGGATCATAATGAAACTTATCCGAAAAGCGCTTAGTAATCGATGCGGCAGCACTACCGGATACTTGCTGAGCAAGAATGCTGTCAATCAGCGATGTATAAGCATCATCATCTCCAAAGCGCTCAGCAATACTGATTTTGTCCATCCACGGCCGAAATAAAGGCTCTTTTTGTAATAACTGTTCAATCTCCATAGGCTCAAAGCGAATCAGCCGGTTCATATTTAAGTCTCCTTTGAATTTCCCAAAATTCTGACAAACGATTGATCATCTCTCCCGTAGCTGAAATCGTCACTCTGTAATCTCTGAAATATACGATCATTCGGTTATCGGTAAAAAGTACCTCTTTGATTTGCGACACACTGAACGCTTTGATAAAAAAACGGTGATATATCAAATGACTCTGCGTTATCGTCCATTGATTATTTTGAATAAGAATCTGATCATGCTGCAAATCGATATCCAATACCGCAGATTCGACCGAATCAGAAAATATGCCCAGTTTGACTTTCAATGAGTGATAGAAAATGATCAGACATACAAACACCACAGACCCCCACGCAACGGCCCATGGAAGCGATGCCCTTAACGAATCATCAATGTTCAAGAAAACTTTCGAAAATATAAGTTCATCGACTTCTTCGCGAGTATAATCCGATGAGTTGGTCAAATCTTCGATGATCATTGTCCGAAATGTATTCATACTCTCCGCTTGCGACCACCACTTACTTAAAACCAAGTTGCCTGATGATATATCATTTTTCTCAGCATTGAAAAACAGAAAATATTTATCTTCTAGCTGAGCGATATATCCGTAATAATTCTTCTCTTGAAACCACTCATCAATCGTCACATAGATTTCCGTGTTTATAATATTATTTGACTTGATCAAAGCGAAATCCTTGTCTGATCGAGAAAAAGAATCAAGTTGCCGAATGGATTGAATATCACTCACAGACAAAAACTGGAGTGCATCATATCCGTAAGACAAGGCAACAGTGATCATGACCAAAAGGCCAAGAACACTTGACCACAGAGATCTGTTCGCTGTTTTTTGTAATCTTTTACGCATGCTCATATAGATTGCCTTGCTAAAAAGCATTGCACGATAGAATTATCGTACAATGCTGCCTTTCGGTAACTTCTGAATATCTACGACTTCAATATTCTTGCCGTCTTGTGCCACCAGAATCATTCCTTCTGAAGACACCTTTCGAATAACTGCCGGCTTCAGATTGGTGACCACGATAACTTTCTTACCGATCATTTCACTCGGAGTGACTGCCGGAGAAATGCCGCTGACGATCTGACGTATTTTATCGCCAGTATCGATCTGACTGACTAACAGTTTATCCGCTTCCGGATGCTTTTCACAACTGAGAACTTCACCCACTTTAAGTTCGACCTTACTGAAGTCATCAAACGTGATTTCCGGCTTACCTAAGATGACCGCTTCTTTCTTCGGCTGAGTAAGCTCTTCAAACGCCGCCAATGTTTCTTTAACATCCAAACGACCGAACAAAATCACATTTTCTTTACTCAATGCATGCTCTGACTCAAGATTGCCAAAGTCACGGGCACTGTCCAGTGTGCGTTGTTTCGTATTGAGTAAATCGAGAATATTCTTCGAGGTCTGTGGAATAAACGCTTCCAGCGCTACTCCGCAAATCCGGATACTTTCCAGCAAGTTATACAAAACTGTTTTCAGTCTTGGCAAGTTTGCCTCATCTTTCGCAAGACTCCACGGCGTTGTCTCATCGATATACTTATTACAGCGACGCAACACCGCTATGATTTCATCAATGGCATCGGCGACATGCAGTCCTTCCATCGCATCTTCAACTTTTCTGATCAAGGTTGATGACAGTTCGATCAGTTCATCATCAGTTGAGTTCAGTACTTTTGTATTCTCTACGACACCGCCAAAATACTTCTGACTCATTGCCCACGTCCGATTGACAAGATTACCCATGATATTAGCCAGATCATTATTGACACGCTCGATCATCAGTTCCATTGTGACCGTACCGTCATGACCAAAGGGCATTTCATGAAGCATGATATAGCGCACCGCATCTACACCCAACAGTTTGATCAAGTCATCGGCATAAATGACATTCCCTTTGGACTTGCTCATTTTACCTTCACCTACCAACAACCAAGGATGTCCGAACACTTGCTTGGGAAGTTCGATATCCAAAGCCATCAGCATGATCGGCCAATATAACGTATGAAAACGCAAAATATCTTTACCGATCAAATGTACATCCGCCGGCCAGTACTTCTTGAAAAGTTCGCTGTGATTGCCTTCAACATCATAGCCCAATCCGGTAATATAGTTGCTTAGTGCATCAATCCAGACATAAACGACATGCTTAGGATCAAAATCCACCGGAACCCCCCAAGTAAACGAAGTTCTTGAGACGGCCAAGTCATTCAATCCCGGTTTCAAGAAGTTATTGATCATCTCATTCTTACGGGACTCTGGCTGAATAAAGTGCGGATGATCTTGAATGTGCTTCATCAGACGATCCTGATACTTCGATAAACGGAAAAAATATGATTCTTCTTTCTCACGATGGACATCACGCCCGCAATCCGGGCACTTGCCATCCGCCAGCTGCCCGTCGGTATAAAAAGATTCACACGGTGTACAGTACCACCCTTCGTACACACTTTTATAGATATCCCCTTGATCAAACAGTTTCTTGAAGATTTTCTGCACCTGACGCTGATGATCCTTGTCCGTTGTTCGGATAAATTTATCATAAGATGCATTTACAGCATCATAAGAGCTTCGGATGATCCCTGCGATCTCATCCACGAATTGCTGAGGAGACAACCCTCTTTCCTGAGCTTTCAACTCATTTTTCTGCCCATGTTCGTCAGTTCCGGTCTGAAAAAAGACATCGTATCCCTGCGCGCGTTTAAAACGGGCGATACTGTCTGCCAGAACGATTTCATACACATTTCCGATATGTGGCTTACCGGATGTATAGGCTATCGCCGTTGTTATGTAATAAGGTTTCTTTTCCATAAATGTTCCTCCTAAAATAAAAAAACGCCAGGCTAAGGACGCTTATGCGCGGTACCACCTTAGTTCACTTGCGTGCTCCTTGACCCGTAACGCGGGATACGGCTTATCTTACTTATCAGACAAGCAGCTCCAAGACCATCTTCACCAAGTTGCCTTATGCATTTTCACCGATCATGCACTCTCTGAAAAGGCTCATTGATTACTCTTCTTTTCGTAGCTTTTGAATGCCATAATTATAACATTCTGACCATAAAAGTAAAGAAAAAGCGCCGAAGCGCTTCTAGTGATTCACATTATTCTCACTGTGATACATCGAGTATATCTCGTTTTTGGAAATACCCGTCATTTTTGCGATCTGTTTAATGGCATCCTTCGCCGAGAGCCCGGATTGAATCAGTTCCTCAATATGTGTCCGAATGTCCATCATGCTGATATCCGGCTCTTTTTCAGCCTTATTACCCTCAATGATAAGCACCATCTCACCCTTTAACTCTTTGACTTCTTCAACCAACTCAAATAGCGTGCCCCGCAGAAACTCCTCATGTTTCTTGGTAAGTTCTCTCGCCAACGTCGCTTTACGGTCCCCCATGACCTCCAAACACATTTTTAATGTCTTCTCGATTCTGTGAGGGGCTTCATACAGTACGATTGTTGCCTCATAATGACGGACTCGGGTCAACACTCCACGGGCTTCTTTATCGCTGGCCGGTAAAAACCCTTGAAACAGAAACGGTTGTGTAACCAATCCTGAAGCAACCAGTCCCGCAAGCAAAGCACTGCTGCCGCTGACAGGCACCACATTGAAGCCGTGTGACGTGATAGCTTCAACCAACAGATATCCCGGATCGGATATCAGCGGATATCCGGCATCGCTGACCAATGCCACATTATTCCCTTGCATAAGCAACATCAAAATCCCTTTCGCGCTTTCCCGTTCGTTATGATCATGATGAGCGATGACTTTATTTTCAATATTGAAGTGCTTAAGCAGTTTTTGGGTATGGCGAGTGTCTTCACAGGCAATGACATCCACATTTTTGAGGATGTCGATGGCCCTGGGCGTCATTTCCTCCAGATTACCGATCGGCGTTGCCACGATATAACATGTCGGCATTTCATTTTCAAAACTTTTCTGCCGTTTCAAAATGACCACTCCCTTTATTGTTTATTCGAGAAACTGGTATCATTACGCAACTCATTGAGCGTCAGTATAATCGCTTCCTCACGATTCTCCAGTTTCGCCGTGCCTGTCAGCATATTCATCGAAGAAACACGATATTTCTTCCCTTTGTACTCAAGTAACTCATTCATTTTCGGTAAGTTTGCCCGCAATTCTTTATACAGATCGTCCTCGTATTTCAGACAGCACAGCAACTTGCCGCACTGACCGGACAATTTCTGAATATTCAAAGCCAACAGCTGATTCTTTGCCATATTGATTGAAATGACATCAAAGTCCGGTAAAAATCTCGAACAGCACGTTTCCATACCGCAGGTTCCGATACCGCCAATGAACTTCGCCTTATCTCTTGGTCCGATTTGTCTCAGTTCGATCCGACATTTGAAGATCGATGCCAGTTCTTTTAATAATTCCCTGAAATCCACTCTTTCATCGGCCACATAGGAAAAAATCACTTTGGATCGGTCCAATGTGTACTCGGCACTGATCAGATGCATATCCAGTCCAAGCTTGCGGATGCTCTCATCACAAGTCTTCATAGCATCCACGGCCAAATCTTTATTTTTTGCGAAATTATCCAAGTCCTGCTTGGTGGCTTTGCGCAGTACCGGCTTTAATGGTGTCGACATTGAAACCTTCTCAATCGGTTTTAAATCAGCAATGACCTCTCCCAACTCCAGTCCTCGGACAGTGTCAACGATTACCTGATCGCCCGAAACATATTTTGGATCATTGGTCCCAAATGTATAAGCCTTTTTTGCTCCTTTAAACCGGATCGAACAGGCATGCGTATACGTCGGTGCCTGACTTTGTTCAGCAGACTCCTCACTGAGATTCTTAACGTGATCTTCCACGGAATAATTCCTCCTTTTTGTGCTTTTTAGCGTTTGGCTAACTCAATAATCATCTGATCCAGCAATAGACTCAGATTTACATTGCGCAAGATTTTGTCTTTGCCCTCACCGAAGACACGCATGGCAGCCGGGGCAATCGATTGAAAACGTGCCGAAGCGATGTGTTGGTTCCACCATGTATCCCCTAAGGTCTTTCCTTGGGAAGCGTCTTTAAAAAATACTTGCGCGATATCTAGAAATAAGGAAAAAAGCTCCTTCGGATCTTTTTCCGGAGTTTTCTTTTTGTTCTTAGGCTCATCAGACTCTTTGTCTTTCTCTCTCGAAAGCTTGGTCATCGTACCGTCTTGTTGTAAGAAAACCAGTCCGTGATATAACCCTAACCTAGATTCATCGATAAATCCGGTAAACAAGTCATACGCCGCCAAATAAGCTTCGCTTTGTGTCAGGGAAACGACAATATCCACATCTTTCACAAATTGTGAAGCGATATAGGCGTGTAATGGGGTAACTCCGTGTACAATAGCTTCACTTTCACAAAGTTTAGCACTTAATGATGCAAATGTTAATACCTGACATCGGGAAATAATCGTCGGAAGCAGACGATCGGCGTTTTCACTGATTAAAATAGCGGTCGTATCTTCACCGGAAGGCTCTTCTAAGTACTTAAGCAAACTGTTCAGTGCTTCCGGCGTTGCCCGGTCGGCATGTTCGATGATATAAATCTTTTTACTGTACATTTCCAAACCGGTCTGAATAAACTTGTGCTGCAAATCCAATATCTCTTCCTTTTTGATCGTGCGATCCTTCCCGTTAATAACGATCAAATCGACATATGTACCTTCTTTGACCCTGCGACAGACATCACATTCTTCGCACGCAAAATCCTTACGGTTTGGACAGACCATCGTCTGAGCAAGCAAAATCGCAGTTTCCTTCATTTTGGTACCGCGTTGTCCGCTAAACAGATATGCATGGGCCAATTGATCCGATTGTAAAGAATTATGCAAAATCTGATATACGATTGGCTGTTGTGATTTCAGAGTATGCTTAAACATTTTCTTTTATCCTTTGTAAAATGACCGATAAAGCATCATTAACGATATCCGAAACCGGACGGTTTGCATCAATGACCGTCATCCGATGTTTGTATTTTTTCAGTACTTCGGTGTACCCCTGGGCCACTCTTAAATGAAAATCCTGAGTTTCTCTATCCAAACGGTCACGATAGTGCCGATTTGAAATGCGTGCCAAGCCTTCTAGAGGATCAATATCCAAGAAGATCGTGCAATCCGGATAATGACCTTCGATCGCGAATTCATTGATCGCCAAAACAGCGTCCAGTCCTATCTGACGGCCGATCCCCTGATATGCCAGTGAACTGTCAATAAAGCGGTCGCAAATGACAATTTTCCCTTCTTTCAAAGCAGGCAAAACCTTCTCAACCAAATGCTGACGTCTTGATGCCGCATATAACAATGCTTCAGTTTTGACATCCATCGCTGTATTCTTCGGATCAAGAATGATCTTTCGGATCTGTTCGGCGATATCGATGCCTCCCGGTTCTCGTGTATATATGACATCGTAGCCCTCTGTCAGCAGTTTTTGAAACACATTGGTACTGATTGTCGTCTTGCCGCTGCCATCGGGACCTTCGAAGGTAATAAACATGCCTTTTCTCATAAAAATAACGACTCCTTCTGATGTAGTATTATTATACCATCGAAACCCGAAACAAAAAAGGAGCGGTTAGCTCCTTATTGAAACGGCGGTCGACGCTCATCATAAACCTGATCAACATCAAAAAAATGCTCATTGATGTATTCTTTATCGCGATTCATCACAAATCCATCCAAGTTGATTCTGGGCATCAAAACGCTTTTGCCCAAGATCAGCGGTTGCGACCGGCGATCGACATTAAGATAAAACGTATAGCCTTCATCAATATAATACTGGTATAGCTCTCCTTTTAAGGTAACTCCAAACGGCGCTATAAACACATTGGAATCACCGATGATCGGAACGATCCATTTTTTAAATAATTCCGTATCCTCTTTGATCCCTTCGAGTGTTGAGTTTTCACTGAAGTATTTCCCGGCAGCATGTGTATAACTGTGCGATACAAACTCCCAACCCAGCTCTTTCATTCGATCAGCAATCCTCTTAGCTTCAACCGCTTCACTTGTAATTTTTGGATCATATCCCATGACTCCCCAGCTGCCCGTAATACCTACCATCCCCTTCGCTCCCCGATAGGAAAACTCGGGATGTTCTTTAACAAAATCGTCCACGATCGGAAATACTTCTGCCGTTCTTGAAACGATTTCATTCCCCTGCAAATTTCGGATCACAGCCGATATTTCGTTATTATCATCAATAATGAGCCGCGAAGCAAACCCGTCTTTCTTTCGAGATTCAGGATAACCGACATTGTCGACGGATATAAGCAGCGGTCGTTTCCCTTGTGGAAGGTATAATGATTTCTTAGAAACATTCCCTTGGGCATCAACATCATATAAGTCACTGATACGCACCAGGACATATCCGCGTTCCATCAGCAGCGGAAGCATTCGCTGAAATTCCAGCTGTGTCGTCATCCAATAATTATATCCCTGGGGCTCAGAACTTGACGGCCCAAAAGCCAGCTCCGGATAAACGATAAGACTGTGAAAGAAAACCTGTTCGATGCGTCCTGTGTAAGGTTTCAAGGAAGCAACGAAGTCCTCTATCTCCTTTACCTCATTCCTCATTTTGTCATTATAAACTTCCGGAACGCTTTTCAGTAAATCGATGGCTTCTTGATAATAATAACCGCTGACTAAAACATCCGCTTTCTCTATCAGTTCGATACGCTTTGCTTCTCTGACCTTTTCCTTTTCGATTTCCTGCTGATCGTTGTTATTCTTTTGGTCAAGTTCGTACTTAATCCAAAAGAAACCACCCACGGTCGTTGATATGATCAGAAAAATCAAAAACAATATCCATGAAACCTGTCGTTTTCTACGATTGATTTTTTGCATACAATCACCCGAGACCATCATATTCCTTTTTCATTGTTCCGTAAAGGATGTTTATCCATTGAAACTCGAGTATAATGTATACAGAGGTGGCATGTATGACGTTTATTGAAGAGACTGTATCGTCACAGGAAAAGTTTAGAGGGAAAATCGTTCGATTAAGACACGATCAGATCGTTGTCAACCAACGACCGGGGTTCAGAGAGGTCGTCGAACATCCCGGAGGTGTTTGCATTTTAGCCGTTACCCAAGATTCGCATGTGCTGACAGTCAATCAGTATCGCTATGCCCAAAAAGAAGTACTCAGTGAACTTCCTGCCGGTAAAAAAGAATCCAATGAAGAGCCTTTGGTCACAGCCAAGCGCGAACTCTTGGAAGAAACCGGATATATGGCAGCCCATTGGGTGGATTATGGGGTCGTTTATCCTTCTCCGGCCTATTTGGATGAAGTAATCCATCTTTTCGTGGCAACCGACTTGAGTTATGTCGGTCAGCAACTTGATGATGGCGAATATCTTTCCGTTACCATGACACCTATACAACTTCTGTTAAAAGACATCGTCAACGGTCTGATCAAAGACAGCAAAACAGCTGTTTTAGTCATGCGTTACGCTTTACAGAACGGAATATCAATTGGATAATACATAGAAAAGGGAGGATTTATGAACAGAGTCAAAGCTTTAAAAGTTGTTAATTTCCTATTATTCCTCGTCTTCATCGGAATAGCCATTTCCGGACTTACCGCCATGTTATTCCCGGGGTTGATTCCCTATTCAACTTTCAGAGTCGCACATCCGTTTACCGGCGCTACATTTGTGGCTCTGGTAGTGGCTCATCTTGTGCTGAACTTCAATTGGATCAAAGCAAATTATCTCAAGAAAAAGAAATAGCATTAAAAAACCAGGAATCACTTCCTGGTTTATTTTACTTTTGGAGTAAACTTTCTTCCCACATGGGCATGGGCTCATAACCCATCAGTTCAACCAGTGTTGCTGCGACGTTAGCCAAACCGAAATTACCTTCCTTAAACCGGACATCTTGATTAAGAATGATAAACGGTACCGGATTGAGGGTATGTGCGGTTTTGGGCTTTGGTGCGGCATTGGGATCTTTACTCTTTTCATACATTTCATCCGCATTGCCATGGTCAGCGGTAAGGACCAAAATTCCGTTGACCTTATCCACTGCTTCCTTGATTCGACCAAGTGCAAGATCTACAGATTCGACGCCGATTTGCGTGGCAAGGAAGTTGCCGGTATGCCCGACCATATCACCATTTGGGAAGTTGATCCGATAAAAATCATGTTCTCCCTTTTCGATGGCTTCAATAAGTAAGTCAGTGATTTGTGCAGACTTCATCCACGGACGCTGCTCGTAAGGAATGATATCGGATGTTACTTCAACAAATGTTTCCAACTCATCGTTGAATTTTTCAGTCCGGTTTCCATTCCAGAAATACGTGACATGCCCAAACTTCTGCGTTTCAGATATGGCATATTGCTTAACACCCTTTGCAACCAAGAATTCAGATAGTGTATTTTTGATTCTCGGCGGAGCTACTAAAAACTTATTAGGAATTTGTAAGTCGCCGTCGTATTGCAACATGCCGGCAAACATGACGTTTGGCCGAATACCTCGGTCAAACTTCGTGAAATTATCTTCCTCGAAAGCGCGTGAGAGTTCCAACGCCCGATCCCCACGGAAGTTAAACAGTACGACTGCATCTCCGTCAGTGATCTTTCCGACAGGTTCACCATTTTCAGCAATAACAAAGGCTTCCAAGAACTGATCGGTCACATCCGTTTCGGCCCGTTGTGTTTCAATGGCTTCTTTAGCGGAAGCAAACTGACGGCCGATACCTTGTACATGCGTTCTCCAGCCGATTTCCACCATGCCCCATTCCGCTTCATATCGGTCCATCGTTACTTTCATACGTCCGCCGCCGCTGGCCATACGGGCATTAAATCCTTCATCATTTAATGAATCCATAAATGTTTCAATATCATCGACATAAATCAAGCCGGATTTCTGAGGAACATCTCTGCCGTCAAGCAGAGCATGCACACGCACTTTTTTGATCCCGTCTTTTTTGGCTTGGGCAATCAATGCTTTTAAGTGAGCAATGTTAGAATGCACATTCCCATCGGACAACAGACCGATAAAATGCATGGTTCCGTCTTTGGAGAAATCAATTAGCTCAGCCCATGTTGATGAAGTGAAAATTTCTCCGGATTCAATCGATTGATTGACCAATTTTGCACCTTGTGCATAAATCTGACCGCAGCCCAAAGCATTGTGACCGACTTCAGAATTCCCCATATCATCATCGCTGGGCAATCCCACCGCAGTTCCATGCGCTTTTAACTGAGTCATCGGCGCTTCTTTCATAAATTTGTCCAAATGTGGTTTATAGGCAGACGCAACCGCATTGCCTACGGTGCTTTTCGATAATCCGATACCGTCCATAACCACAAATACTAAAGGTCTTTTTGACATCTTTTATTCCTCCGTAATTACGTAACTACTATACCATTGATTGCGAAATTTTGCACTTACAATAAACCAACAAAAAACAACGGTTACCCGTTGTTATTCATCCTTTTCTTTTTCCGGAAGGTAGAAGATTTGTTCCCCTTCTTTAGACAGCATATACCCGAAACGGGCATAATTCTTCACATACTCAGGATCATTAAGTTTATCTTTTTGCTGAGTAAGATAATCATTTTCATTTTCAAGAATCCGCATCTGCTCTTGTACATCATTTAATCGTGTTGTCATATTGATCGTCTCAACAATTTGCACAGACACTTGATAAAGTAAAACAAGTGAAACTCCGAAGATGATAAAAGCAACAAAATTCAGGATGACTCCTCTGACCTTTTTACGTGTTTTCTTCTCAATTTTCATGAATACACCAACCTCTTGAGAATTTAATTATACTGCCATTTTGTGAAAATGCAAGAGTTGTCAAGTAAATTCACTCTGATTGTAAGCTGATAAAACGTTCATCCAGCACCTCATACATCATGCCTGCATCTTTCTTGCTGGATTGAGAGGCAATAGCCAGAATTTTGATTGTCAACTGGCGGTGCCCGAAAACAATCTCCACAATGTCATTTTCTTTGACCTCTGTCGAAGGTTTCGCAGGTTTACCGTTAATGACGATACGCTGATGATCCGCCAACTCCTTTGCCACGGTTCTACGCTTTAGAACCCGGGCCACCTTAAGAAATTTGTCGATTCTCATGCACTTCCTCCTGTTTTTTTGTTTACCCCGCTCTTAGTTTTCATTAGTACCTGAATGACTTCCATCAGCCACTTCGGATGTTTCTTGAATTTCAATACGATTTTCCTTTGGATATATTTTAATTCAATGTCCCTTGATACCTGATTAACCAAAGTAAATAAGGCGACTCCATCCACTGTATCGCTGAATTCCTTAGTGAAGACAAGTTCAATCATAGCCGTTTGCTCTTTGAACGAGTGAATACGATCTTCACTTAGTAATATCTCCAAACGTTTTTTCTCAAAAAGTAATGAAACGACCGCAGGAAGATGACCGTAAACATCAGATATTTCATCAATAAGATCATTCAATCCTTTAAGCGAACGGATTGCATCCACTCTTTTGTACAAGTTGATTTTTTCTAAATCTTCAGGAGCAAATGTCTTGGGAATGTAGGCATCTACTTTCATCATGACTTTCGCCATCGGTTCAGCTTCCTGTTCGATAACGATGCCTTGCTTCTGAGCGATCGCTTTTTGAAGCATTTCAATGTACATATCTATACCTACGGTATCAATGAATCCTGACTGCTGAGGACCAAGCAAATCTCCGGCACCGCGTATCGTCAAATCTCTCATGGCTATTTTATAACCGCTGCCCAACTCGGTAAACTCTTTAATGGCTTTTAACCGCTTTGAAGCAACTTCTGACAACTGTTTTTTAGGTTCATACATCAGATAAGCGTAGGCTAATCGATCCGATCTGCCGACTCTCCCTTTGATTTGATACAGTTGTGAAAGCCCGAAGGTATCCGCACGATCGATGATCATCGTATTGGCATTCGGTATATCGATTCCCGTTTCAATGATGGTCGTGCAGACCAGCACATTGCATTCGTTCTCCGTAAACTGAACCATGACATTCTCAATCTCCTCACGATTCATTTGGCCATGTGCCACCGCAACCTTTGCATAAGGAATATCTTGCTGAAGTCGGTAGGCCAACGAAAATATTTGATCGACATTATTGAAAAGGTAAAATACTTGACCGCCACGGGCCAGCTCACGCTCAATGATTTCCTTTATCAGACTGCGGTTTTTTTCTACTATATACGTCTGAACCGGCAGCCGGTTGGATGGAGGCGTATTCAATTGGGATAATGAACGAAGCCCGATCAGAGACATTTGCAGTGTCCTGGGAATCGGTGTGGCACTTAATGAAAGGACATCAACAGAATTTCGCAATTCTTTGATGATTTCTTTATGTTCTACCCCAAACCGCTGCTCTTCATCAATAATCAAAAATCCCAAGTCATTAAATTTTACATCTTTGGATAGTATTCTGTGCGTTCCAATCAGAATATCAATCTTTCCGATAGCAACATCATGCAGGATCTCTTTCTGTCTGCTCTCTAAGACAAAACGGTTAAGGACAGCGATATTGACCGGATAGTTTGTAAATCTTTTTAAAAACGTCTGATAATGTTGCCTGGAAAGTACGGTTGTAGGACAAAGAAACGCCACTTGTTTGTTTTCACTGACAGCTTTAAATGCTGCCCGAATCGCGACTTCCGTTTTGCCAAACCCGACATCACCGCAAAGCAGCCTGTCCATCGGTTTCGGCTTTTGCATATCTTCTTTTATCTCAGCCAATGCCTGCTCTTGATCATCGGTCAGTTCGTACTCAAACTCATCCTCAAACTCACGCTGCAAGTCGGAATCAGATTTATATGCATACCCGATTTGCTCACTGCGTGATGCATACAGGGAAATCAATCGATCCGCGAGTTCTTCGATATTTTCTGACAGTCTTTTTTTCGTTTTGATCCATTCACTCGAACCCAATTTATTCAGTTTCGGTGAAGCCCCTTCAGAAGAGACAAACTTGCGAACCAATCTGAACTGTTCCAGCGGCACAAACAAGACATCTTCACCGCGATAGGCAATGTGCAGAAAATCTTTATGCACTCCATCAATCAGTTGTGTGGTTAATCCCATATATTTGCCAATCCCATGCTGTTGGTGAACGACATAATCACCTATTGACAACTCATCATAATTGCTGAGAATTTCCGCTTCCCTAAATTTATTGATAAACCGTCCCAGGCGGACTGTCGATGAAAAAATCTCTCGGGATGTATACACGATAAGGTGCTCTTCAATAGCTTCAAACCCTTCATCATACTGACCGTGAATGATGGTTATACCGGAATAAATCTTGGATCCATCCGATATCTGATAAGTGATATTGTGTGCGATCAGCTGATCGATCACCAGTCGAATCTCACTTTCTTGCAGGATCAGCACGACATCCGAGAACTCCGACTGGGTTTGAAACGTTTTTACCAGAAAATTCAGCGGCTGATTCATTTTGCTTAGGGCATGCCATGAAAGTTTTACTTCATCTCTAACTTCATATTGATGAATATACAGAGGTTTTTTGCCTGCGAAAAGAGTCATCGCATCAAAGAATACATCAAAATAGGCGACTGCACGATGATCTTGTACCAGTTCTTGAATATATTCGACCGTATCGTTGTGAATATGGTGTTGTTGACTTTTTATCTCCTCAATGCTGGATACTACTATATTCGCATCACATAAATCCAACAGGCTGCCCACATCCTGTGACATGGCCATGTACCGATAAAGTCGCGGTTCTCTTATGTGTTTTTCAATATACGAAAAATCTCTTTCGATATTCTCTTGAAGTGCTGCAGCTTCGAGTGAATCACGTTGGCTCGATGACCACTGCAACTTGTTTTTTATCGTTGAATCAATCTGACTTACAGATTCTTCCGTGAAGATAATATCAGTCGCAAACGGTACGCGTATCTCACCGATTGTCTGAATTGTCCGTTGGGTGTGTATATCAAAAAAACGAATATTGTCTATTTCGGTATCGAAGAACTCAATTCGTATCGGATGTTCGTAATTTATCGCATAGATATCAATGATCCCTCCGCGTAAAGCATACGTCAGCGGTTGATCGACACGGTTGGTTTGTGTGTACCCCATAGCTCGCAATTTGTTTATGATACTTTCCGGGTGATGGTTTTCCCCTTGTCTTAGCTCGATTACAAGGGTTGACAAGGTCTTTTTCGTCGGAATTTTCCTTATTACAGCGGCTGTGTGAGTTATACACAACGGGTTTTCCACCGTAAGCAGTTTCATCATTGCTTCCATTTTCAATGTGTGCATCTCCGGCGACGAAGCAATAGCCTCGACGCGCAGCGATTCTTCTTGCGGATACAAAAACACTTGATCGGGATGACCGAGCAGTGTTGCCACTTTCTCAAACAGCATTTGTGCCTGATACAGATTGGGTTTAATGATAATCAGCGGTTGGGGATGTTTTCGATAAACTGACGCAACTAAAAGAGCTTCCTGTGCCAAAGAAACATTCGCAAAACATTCTCTTTTCTGCTGATACAGTTCAATCGCCTGATGACTGCTTAATCGTTGGAGTATTGCTTCCATTACTTTTCCCATTGTTTCGATCGATTGCTTCTTTTAATCCGCCTTTGATGAATAACAAGGCTGCTTCTGCAGCTTCATCAATACTCTTGTTATAGATTTCTCTGTTTTCAGGTTCAACTTTTCCAAGGACATAATCTGCCGTATCAATCAGCGGATTTTTACCTATACCCACGCGCAGTCTGGGGATATTCATATCGTTTAGATGATCAATGATATTTTTCAGCCCTTTTTGGCCGCCTGCGCTGCCGCTGGGTCGCAGACGGATTTTCCCGACAGGCAAATCCAAGTCATCACTGATGACAAGGATGTCCTCGTGTTTGATTTTGAAGAATCGGACGGCTGCACTGACAGCTTCTCCGGAAAGATTCATGTAGGTCTGCGGTTTTAAGAGCATGACCTGCTCATTATTGTAAATTGCAACCGCATAGTTTGAATGAAATTTTGATTGATTAAATTTAGTATTCAGTCTTTCAGCAACTTTATCAATGACTAAAAACCCGGTATTGTGGCGGGTCTGCTCATATTTTTTGCCTGGGTTGCCTAATCCGACGATAAGTTTCATTGTTTCACCACCGTTTCTATTATACACGTGTTTTTTGATGAAAAAACTTTTCCTTGAAGGAAAAGTCAGTTTTTGTTTTTATCAAATATGATGCGCAGACGACGGTGATTGCCATCACCTTCGCTCTCAGTGCGAATATTCTTCATTTCTGAGAGCATCTGATGAATGACTTTCCGTTCATCGTTAGGCATCGGATCTAACACTGCACTGATTCTGGTACGTTGAACTGTACGGGCGATTCGTGTTGCCATGGCTTTGACTTTATCATAACGATCATTTTTATAATTGTTGATATCGACCAACACTTGAAAACGGCGCTTAAAGAAAGAGTTAACCGCTCCGCGGACCACTGTATTGATCGCCTGAAGTGTCTGACCGCCTCGACCAATCAATATAGCGTTATTTTCCGCATTGATCATGACTCTGAAAGCGTCGTTTTGGCGTTCAACGGAAACTTCGATGGACTGATCAAAGTTTTTAAAGAATGTTTCGAGATATTTTTTTAGAAAATCGCTCACATCGTTCAAACAGTAGATTTCAGCCGTTACTTGAGCGCCAAAGCCCAGAAATCCTTGCTTTTCTTCAAGAACATAGTACGTAAGTTCATCTACCCGTACACCTTTTTCCTTAGCGACTCTATCAAGCAACTCCTCTAAGTTCTTACCGGTATACTTTTTCATACTCATTTCGCTCCTGCCGGAGTATCAATGTACTTCCATTGAATGAATAATGTCTGGGCTACTTGTGCAAATGCGCTTACTAACCAGTATAAGGACATTGCGGTCGGCCAGTTGATTGAAATAAACATGATCATTGCAAACATACCGTACATCATACCTTTTTGATTGTTTGGTGCCGGTTTTTCATTCGGACGTTTCTTTGCGGCTTTCTTTGCCAAGTACTGAGGAAGCATCATTGAAGCAAACTGGAAGGCACCCATCAACAGGAATATGACGATATAAATGAAATTCATCTCAATGAAGCCGGTCATCGGTGTTACTTTTAAGCTTGCGCCAAATAATGTTCCGTTAAGAACTGCTTCGGAGCGCTGGACTGCCTGCCACATAGCTAAAATAATCGGAAGCTGAATGAATGTAACCAGGATCGTTCCCAAAGGATTGATATTATGCTTGCTGTAAAGAGCCTGCATTTCCTGTCCCATGGCGAGTCTTGATTGGTCGTCTTTCTTTCCTTCATACTTCTTTTGGATCTTGTTAAGTTCGGGTTGAATGACTTGCATCTTCTGGGTTGCAACCGTCGATTTGATGGTGAATGTCAAAGTCAACAGCTTAATGAAAATAGTAACGGCAGCGATTGCCAATGCTATACCAAGATAGGGCTGTAAAAAGTTGATTGCTTTTGCCAGCGGAAACACAAACAGAGCGGAAAACCAACTCTCATTTGCCCAAATCTCACCTAAAGTGGTCGTTGAAGAAATAATTTTGTCTGGCAGTACATTGCCGTTCTTATCTAATACACTGGTACATCCGCTTAAAAACAGCATGAGTGCCGCTGCGCTGATAAGGGTCTTGCGTTTTTTAAATACGTTCATCTTTAATCTCCTTCATAGATTGTGCGTCATAGTATATTTTAATCTTTTTTAACAATGTTTCCAACTCTTTTTTGTTTTCGTGGTAACCTTGTGCAAGATATCCGCCCCTGATAATACAAATCACATCAAACTTCTCGTTAAATGACATTAACTGCTGAAACATCATCCGGCATTGCCGCTTGATCTTGTTTCTTACGACTGCATTGCCCAGCTTTTTAGAAACCGTGATTCCGATACGTGCGTTTTCATCGGATCGGCTCACATGGTAAAGAACGAAACACTTATTTGTGTAAAAGTGCCGTTTCCCTATGATTGATTGGAATTCGCGTGCATTTTTAATGCGAAGAGATTTTCTCATAAAACTTAAAAAAAGTCACCCGAAGGTGACTTTTTACGCCGACAAGATCTTTCTGCCTTTTGCGCGACGACGGGCCAACACTTTGCGACCTCCGACCGTTTTCATACGGGCTCTGAAACCGTGGACCTTTTGGTGTTTTCTTTTGCTCGGTTGATAAGTTCTTTTCACAAGAGCCACCTCCAGTTCTTTATACAATATTGAGCAATTGCTAGTAGATTATACATAATTCTGGAATATAAGTCAACAAAAGCATGTGAATATACACAATTAACAAACCCCGATTTCCACTCATCATATGAAATGTAAAAAACACTATTATTTTCAGTGTTGTGAACAAGTGTTTTTCCACAAACCGGACCGTGGAAACACCAATGATTTTACACAGTATTTTAAACATTGTGATCGCACGTTTAAATAACATACGTTGATAATGTTGAAAATATCAAATATTGCACTGTTTAAGCCTTTTTATGCTGTGGGAAACCTGTGGGTATTTCTCAGCTCCACTCCGCTTTATGCCCAATTCCGACAAGTCTGAACCCCACAGAAAGTTACTCACATATTATCAACAAAATGCATTTTGTTATATGGTGTGGAAAACTCGGATATAAGCCTGAAATAGTGCAGTTTTTGCTTTTGTGTTTGTGGAGAAAATTGTTTCATTGAAATTTAGTGTGGAAATCTGTTTGATATTTATGTAAAATGAGTTCACACAGAAGGGTTTGGGTAGGGATTATGACTTATGTTGAGACATATCTGGAAGATATCTGGAGCAAGACAAAACAATACATGAAAAACAGTGGTTACGTTGATGCCATTGTTTATGATACTTACTTTGATGAATCCTCTTTAAGGGATCTGTCGGAAAGTAAGGCTGTTATCGTCGTACCAACGCAAATTCAGAAGGTCATTTTATTACAGGAGGCCGGATTTATAACGTCATCACTTAAAACTGTTTTAGATAAGGATGTTGACTGTGACATTTATACACAGCACGAATATTTAAAGCGGCCTGCATCACTGCCGCTCAATACAAATATTCAGGAAAGAACTGAAGAGGATGGTGTTCTTGCATTCTACACGTTTGATAACTTCGTTGTCGGACCCAGCAACAAAGAATCTCACTCTGCTGCTTTGGCTTGTGCTTATAATCCCGGGAAATTTTATAACCCGCTCTTTATTTTCGGGAATTCCGGTCTTGGCAAGACACATCTGCTCAATGCTATTGGTAATTATGTTAAGAAGAATTACCCTGAAAAGCGTGTATTATATACTTCCGGAGCTGATTTTGTTACTCGTGTCGTCACTTCGATCAAAGATAATTCTATTGAAGAATTTAAATTGAGTATGCAAATGGTCGATGTTTTATTGATGGATGATATCCAGTTCTTGGCCGGCAAAGAAAAATCTCATGAAATATTCTTCTATATTTTTAACGATCTGGTCAATAATCGCCGCCAAATCGTCTTGACATCCGATCGTCACCCGCAAGAAATTAAAGGCCTTGAGGAGCGTTTGATCAGCCGTTTTTCTTCTGGATTGTCGGTTGGTGTGGATTCACCGGAATTCGAGACATCTTTAGCCATTTTGAAGAAAAAAATGGAGTATCAAAGTGTGGATCCGACATTTATCGATGATGATGTCCTATCATATATAGCAACAAATTTTTCCAAAGATGTCAGAAAACTTGAGGGAGCTCTGAACCGACTGCTTTTTTATTCCATAAATTTCTCAAATACTGGTCGTATTGATTTTAAAACCGCCGTCGGTGCATTCAAAGGCCAGGCAGCTGTCAACGATAAGAATGATTTGTCAGCTAATAAAATCAAGCGTGTCGTAGCAGATTATTACGGTTTGACCAAACAACAGCTTATATCCAAATCAAGAACGAAGAATATTGCAAATGCCCGTCATATTGCTATGTATTTGTGCAGAAAACACCTGGATTTGCCTTTTATTAAAATCGGTGAAGAATTCGGGAAAAGAGATCATTCAACAGTTATCAGTTCATGCGAAAAAGTTGATAAGCAATGTAAAAATGACGAATTATTTCTAGTAGCGATAAAAGAAATCGAACGATTACTTATTTAGTTATCAACAAATTTAATCTCTTTATTTTAACAGGAAAAAGTGGTAAAATAATATAGTAAATAATAGGCTTTTTGGATTTTATCCACATTTCCACGGGCTTAATTATAATTATCTTGAAGAAGATAACAGGAGGTCAACAACATGGATTTCAGAATTTCTAAGAGGGCTTTCTACAATGCATTATCCGCAGTTGCAAGAGCTATCTCCGCGAATTCGCCATTGCCGTCATTATCCGGTATAAAGATCGAAGTTTCACATGATGAAATCGTTCTGACTGGCAGCGATTCCGAAATTTCGATACAAAAGCGTTTGCTTAAAGGATCGGATGAGTTTTTACTAGATATCAAAGAGCCTGGTTCCATTGTCATCGAAGCTAAATATATTTTGGAAATCGTGCGCAAAATCGATGCTGATGAAATCCATGTCGAAATCATCGATGGTTCGTTAACCAGGATTAGCGGTCATTCCGCCGAATTTAATATTAACGGCATGAAAGCTGTTGATTATCCGATGATTGATTTTTCAAAACCACAAAAGCAATTCACAATTGAAGCAGATGTTTTAGCTAAAGTAATAAATCAGACTGCTTTTGCTACAAGTGATAAGGAAACCCGACCGGTTTTAACAGGCGTGAATTTTAAAGCCGAGGGTAACCGTTTGGAATGTGTCGCCACTGACAGTTACCGGCTTGCCCGGAAAGTTGTATCGTTGGAAGAAAGCAATCATTTCAATATAACGATTCCTTCAAAGGCTTTAACTGAAATCGTTAAAACCATCGAACGCGACAGCCGTGTGCTTGTTTGTGTTTCTGATAAAAAGGCTCAGTTTTGGATTGATCACACTGTAATTCAGACGCGTCTGATTGATGGTGTCTATCCTGAAACCGGCCGGTTGATTCCCACAGAGTTTTTATACGAACTCACTGTCGATACCAGAGATATGCTTAATGCGATCGATCGTGCTTCTTTTATCAAGAGTGAGGGTATTTCGATCATACGACTTTCTGCATCAGAGAAGGAAATCGTAGTATCAAGTAAATCTCAGGAAGTAGGATCTTCCACTGAAAAACTGACAGCAATTCAATATAGAGGCAAACCACTGGAAATTTCTTTCAGCGGCCGTTATGTTTTCGATGCTATACGGGTATTAAACGGTCCCATTGTCAAAATTGAGTTTTGCGGTGAGATGAAGCCTTTCATCATACGGAACATGGATGACGATTCAGTTCTACAACTCGTCTTACCGGTAAGAACTTATTCTTAGAGTAGAAAAGGCCCTTAGGGGCCGTTTTCATGGGTAGATATCGTATATTTTGTTGGAAAGAAGGATGCAAATGGTCAAAATCAGTACCGAATATATCACATTGGGACAGTTGCTAAAAATGACAGATATCATCAGTTCCGGCGCTCATGCAAAATTTGCGGTCAAAGAACTGAAGATTCTCGTTAACGGAGAGAAAGAAGACAGAAGAGGTCGGAAATTGTATCCGGGAGATACCATTAACGTCGAAAACAGAATTTTCAAGGTTGAAAAATGAGAATAAACGAGATTCGATTGAACAACTTCCGAAATTACGGTTCTTTGAAAGTGCGTTTCGATAAGAGAATCAACGTACTTATCGGTGAAAATGCCCAAGGGAAGACAAATTTGCTTGAAGCAATCGGATTCCTTTCGACAGTTCGTTCGTTTCGAGTCAAAGATGAGTCAGATCTTATCAAAAAGGAATGTGATATCGCCCGTATAGAAGGTCATATCTCATCTTCAAGTGGGGATAGGCGCCTGACTGCGCTGATCACAGCTTCCGGAAAGAGTTTGCTGATTCATAAGACACCGGTAAAAAAGACCAGTGAGTTTATCGGGCAGTGTAATGCGGTTTTGTTTACACCGGCTGATATGGATTTCTTCGAGGCTTCACCAAAGATCCGGCGTCGGATGATGGATGTCGAGCTGTCAAAATTATCTTCTGTTTACACAGAGAGTCTCAATCAGTATGTGAAGATCCTTAAAGAAAGAAATGCTTATCTTAAGCAGGAAAAACCGGATATGCATTATCTGGAAACACTGGGTGATCAGCTTATACGGCTTCAAATACCTATTATCGAGAGTCGCAAAGAGTTTCTTGACTTCATAACGAAGCGGATTTCGGCCTTATTTTGCCAGTTTATGGGTGAAGAGCATGTTGTTGGTGTCAGATATGATTCAGAGTTCGAAAGTTATGATCAGTTGTATGAGCAGTTAAAGGCAAAAATGGACACCTCTTTGAAGAGGGATATGGCATTCAAGATAACTCATGTCGGAATTCATCGTGATGACGCAAAATTCTTACTGAATGATATCGATGTCACATCGTTTGCATCCCAAGGGCAAAAGCGGATGTTGATATTGGCATTGAAAATGGCTATACTTGAGTTTATTGTCAGCAAGATCAATACCTATCCGATCTTGTTGCTTGATGATGTTTTTTCAGAATTGGACGTTCAAAAGAAAGAAAGATTTGCTATGCTTCTGCCGAAGGATGTGCAAATATTGATAACAGCCACCGAAATCAATGAAATTAAAGGGTGGTCAACAAGTGAGGTCGGTGTATTTGTCGTTAAAGGCGGACAAATCACACCGTATAAGGAGGATATCAGATGAATGATAACAAGGTAGAACATTCCTATACATCCAACGACATACAGGTGTTGGAAGGGTTGGAGGCTGTCCGTAAGCGTCCGGGGATGTATATCGGGACGACGTCCGAGCGCGGTCTGCATCATTTGGTATGGGAGATCGTTGATAATGCGATTGATGAGGCTTTAGCAGGTCATGCTGATTTAATTACGGTTACAATTTCTGAGGATAATATCGTATCGGTTGAGGATAATGGTCGCGGGATGCCGATTGGAATTCATGAGAAGACTGGGAAATCGACTATAGAGACGATTTTTACCGTGCTTCATGCCGGTGGGAAGTTTGGCGGTGGAGCATATAAAGTTTCCGGAGGACTCCACGGAGTTGGGGCATCGGTGGTTAACGCTTTATCAGAATGGCTGGAAGTGTATGTATACAAAGACGGTAAAACATATTATCAGCGATTTGAAAACGGTGGTGTTGCCAAAGGTGGCGTAGCTGAGCTTGATTTGACCGATAAGCGTGGCAGTAAAGTTATCTTTAAAGCGGATCCGACAGTTTTTAAGGAAACAATCGTATACAACCATGAGACCATTCGGGACCGTCTGCGTCAGATGGCATTTTTGAACAAAGGAATCCGCATCGTTTTTATCGATGAGCGGATTGATTCGGAAGGCAGAGTCAAAGATTTCATCTATCGGGGTGGTATCAAAGAGTACGTCTCGTTTATGAATAAGAACAAAAATCCGATTCATCAGGAAGTAGTATATGTCGAAGGCGAGGAAGAAGGAGTCATCGTAGAGGTTGCCATGCAGTACAATGACGGTTATATCCCGTCCATTTACAGTTTCTGCAATAACATCAACACACATGAGGGTGGCACTCATGAAGAAGGTTTCAGGCTGGCACTGACCAGAATCATCAACAGTTATGCTAAAGAAGCCAATTTTATCAAGAAGGAAGAGGAAAATCTGCTTGGCGAGGATGTCAGAGAAGGATTAACGGCTATTATCTCAGTCAAACATCCGGATCCGCAATATGAAGGACAAACGAAAACCAAATTGGGGAACGGCGAGGTCCGCAGGATCGTATCCGGGATTTTATCGGAGCAATTGGAGCGGTTTTTGATGGAGAATCCTCAAGCGGCGAAAACCATTGTAGAGAAGGCTGTAGTGGCTTCCAAGGCCCGCTTAGCAGCGAAGAAAGCCCGTGAACTTACAAGGCGAAAAGGTGCACTGGAAGTTTCGTCATTGCCTGGTAAACTGGCGGATTGTTCAACGCGCGATGCCAGTATCAGTGAAATTTATCTGGTTGAGGGTGATTCTGCTGGCGGATCGGCAAAATTGGGAAGGAATCGGGAATTTCAGGCGATTTTACCCTTACGCGGTAAAGTGATTAATGTTGAGAAAGCCCGATTACACAAAATTTTTGATAACAACGAAATTCGCACGATGATCACGGCTTTTGGCTGTGGAATCGGAGATGAATTAGAAGTAGATAAGCTGCGCTATCATAAAATCGTCATCATGACCGATGCTGATGTTGACGGCGCTCATATCCGCACATTGATTCTGACCTTTTTCTATCGTTTCTTAAAACCGCTGATCGAAGGAGGCTATATTTATATTGCTCAGCCGCCACTGTATAAAGTTTCTAAAGGCAGCATGGTAAGATATGCTTACTCTGACGCTCAGTTGGAGGCAATAAAAGCAGAAATCGGGGACCGCTTCAATATTCAGCGATATAAAGGTCTTGGTGAAATGAATCCGGAGCAATTATGGGAGACAACCATGGACCCAATGGTCCGGACACTGATCCAGGTGACGGTTGAAAATGCCATGGAAGCGGATGCGGTGTTTGAAATGCTCATGGGTGATGAAGTAGAACCGAGAAGAAATTACATAGTCGATAATGCTCATTTCGTGAAGAATTTGGATATATAGAAGGAGGGAAATCATGGAAGATTATAGCGGACAAAAAATCAGACAAGTCAATATAACCTCAGAAATGAAGACCTCTTTTCTGGACTATGCCATGTCTGTTATCGTCGCAAGAGCTTTGCCGGATGTCAGGGATGGATTAAAACCGGTTCATCGCCGCATTTTGTATGCAATGAATGATTTAGGTATGCATAGTGATAAACCGTTTAAAAAGTCAGCTCGTATCGTTGGGGAAGTCATTGGTAAATATCATCCTCACGGAGATGTCGCTGTTTATGATACGATGGTACGGATGGCACAAGATTTTTCATACAGATACATGCTGATTGACGGTCACGGAAATTTCGGTTCCATCGATGGTGACGGCGCTGCGGCGATGCGTTATACGGAAGCAAGAATGTCGAAAATTGCGATGGAATTACTGCGTGATATCCAAAAGGATACGATAGATTTCATGGATAACTATGATGGCGAAGAAAAAGAGCCTGTTGTTTTGCCGGCCCACTTTCCCAATCTGTTGGTCAACGGAACGACCGGAATCGCAGTCGGGATGGCAACCAATATTCCGCCGCATCACTTAGGCGAAACAATCGATGCGGCCATCACGATCATGGAAGATCCGGATATCTCTGTAGTCGATTTGATGGAAGTGATCAAAGGTCCTGATTTCCCAACCGGAGCTTACATTCTAGGCCGTTCCGGGATTAAACAGGCATATGAGACAGGGCGAGGGTCAATTATCGTTCGTGCTAAAATCGACACGATTGAAATGGCAAACGGTAAGAAACAGTTGATCGTCTCAGAAATTCCCTATCAGGTAAATAAGGCTAATTTGGTCGAGAAAATCGCACAGCTGGTTCGTGACAAGCTGATCGAAGGCATCACAGATTTACGCGATGAGTCCAATCGTGACGGAATTCGGATCGTAATTGAATTACGCCGAGATGTCCAAAGTGAGGTCATATTGAATCAATTGTACCGAATGACGGCTTTACAGACGACATTTGGTGTAAATATGCTGGCTTTGGTCGATAATGCCCCAAAACAGTTGTCGATCAAAGAAGTTCTGAACCATTACATCGACCATCAGGTGGATGTCGTGGTGCGCAGAACCAATTATGATTTGAATCGGGCGAAAGATCGCGCTCATATCCTTGAAGGGTTGCGTATCGCATTAGACTTTATCGATGAAGTTATCGCAATCATCCGATCCTCAAAGGATGATACATCAGCGATGAATTCATTAATTGACCGATTTGGTTTAAGTGAAATTCAGGCTCGAGCCATTCTGGATATGCGTTTGCGTCGATTGACTGGTTTGGAGCGATCAAAAATCGAAGAAGAGTATGCCCAACTGTTATCTGCGATTGCAGATTATGAAGATATATTGGCTAATCACTGGAGGATCATGGCGATTATCAAAGATGAACTGATTGAAGTGAAGTCCAGATTCAAAGACTCACGCAGAACGGAAATCATTGAAGCTGATTTGGATATGCAGGATGAAGATTTGATTCCGGTGGAAGATGTCGTGATTGCCATGACGCTTAATGGATATATTAAACGGACAACAATTGATACATTCCACGTACAAAACCGTGGCGGTAAAGGGGTCAAAGGGATGGCGACGCATTCCGACGATATCGTGGATCAGTTTATTACCATGTCGACACATGACTATTTGCTATTATTTACGAATTTTGGGAAGGTATATCGGATCAAAGGGTATCGAGTCCCTCAGGCAAGCCGCATTGCGAAAGGGATTCCTGTCGTCAACTTACTGAATCTTGATAAAGATGAGAAGGTCAAGGCAATGTCAGCTGTCAGTACGGAGTCGGATAATGCGTTCTTCGTATTTGCAACTAAGGAAGGGTTAATTAAGAGGGTTGCAGTTTCAGAATTTGAATCGATTCGCCAAAGCGGTAAGATTGCGATCTCGCTACGGGATGGCGATGAACTGATATCAGTAAAGCAAACGACCGGAAATGATGAAATCATCATAGCCGGTGCTAATGGGAAAGCGGTTCGCTTCCACGAACATGATGTCCGGCCGATGGGAAGAAACGCTTCCGGCGTGCGTGGATTCAACGTGGATGGCAGTGAGGTTATCGGCATGACTACCGACAAAGAAGGCGGTTATATTTTGGCTGTCACTCAGGGTGGTTATGGTAAGAAATCAGCACTAGAAGATTACCGTTTGACAAATCGTGGGGCTAAAGGAGTCAAAACGATCAACATTACCGAGAAAAACGGGCCTTTGGTATCTATGAGGGCTGTAAATGGAAATGAGGAGTTGCTCATTGTCACAGATGAGGGGACCGTCATACGTATTTCTCTAACCAACGTAGGCACATATGGGCGCAACACCCAAGGAGTCAAACTCATTCAATTGGGTGAAGGGCACAGCGTTTCCTCGGTTGCTGTCATACCGGTTGAAGAAAATGAGGATGCAGAATCAGTAGAGTAAGAAAATGGCGGGATCAATTGACCCCGCCATTTGTTTTGTAATTTTCGGTTGTTTTAATGACATTATACAGCGCAATGGTCAGTAAAACGATCAAACCGCCAATCAGTGATAATATTCCGGGAAGCTCTCCGATAACCAGAAACACCCAAATGGGATTAAGTATCGGCTCAATGGTTGCGATGATTGAACTTTTGACAGCTTTTGTTTTCTTTATGCCTAAGGAGAATAAAATGTAAGGGATACCGAGTTGGAAAGTTCCCATCAATAGGATAACGGACCAGTTCGTAGGACTGAATGTCAGAAAGTTTTGGTCGAAGAACAAAAAGGGAACAAGAAAGATGCTAAAGAGATTTCCCAGAAGGGATGCATCCATCGGATTGGCATTAGGAAGCTTATTGGCAAAGAATACACCGGCAAAGCTGACGCCGGATAAAACACCGATAAAATCCCCAAACCAGTTACCGGTTTGCAGTCTGTCAATGAAAAATAAGGAAATTCCGAATAAGGTGAAGGCAACTGCGACCACATCTTTGTACGACGGCTTTACTTTTTCGAAAATCACAGAGAAAATCAAAATGAATACCGGAGCGGAATATTGAAGCACGATGGCGTTGGCAGATGTCGTCAGTTTATTTGCTAACATAAACAAAGTCGTAGTCAATGTCAGGGATATCGCGGAAAGGATCGTTGATTTTGAGAAAGAGATTTTGGTTCTTCCCCGATAAATAAGGATCACGATAAAAGCAATCAGCCCGCGGATGCAGGCAATTGAGAAAGCGTTCCAAGTTAAAACTTTCGCCGCAAGCCCGCCAAAGCTCCACATGACAGCCGCAATAAATATGTACAGTGATCCGTCTCTTTGTTTCATAAGCATCTCCGATTCAAAGCTTTATGCATGCTATTCTACACTAAATAGTGATGATTGGATACAGGGTTTTGATATTGTGTTAAACATTTGATTGTGCGAAAATAATAACAATGGACTGAAGGTGAGAACTTGAGAACGTATTATGGCTGTTGTTTGGATGCAGATCAAGAGAATGTTGATGACTGTCTTTGTTATAATAGTGAACTCGAGAGTGTTTTGTCGTTGATATACAGACATTATGATTATTCATTTTCGATAGGCAGAGATGCTGGCAGTGACATCTATTATCTGTGTGAGCGCATTGATAATGCGACAGAAAAAGAACTTAATGGCCTGACAGTAACTTTTTTTCAGCTAGAGCATAACAAAACCATAACCTCAAAATTGAATTGGATGGAGGGTATTTATATAAAAACCCTCCCAGAAAAGAGCAATCAAGTCAAAAAGATGTCTCTATATGATTATTTGATGACATCAGCTCAGGCCAAATCCCTGGTTATTTTCCGTTTTCCTCAGAAGCCTTTGGGTATCCCTCAGGATGATCACGATTTGGTTGAACGTGCAATCATTCAGCATCACATGTATGGCCCTTCAGCCTTGACTAAAATAGCAAGTTATCACCCTGATCTTTACGATAAAGTAATGCAGGGGGTTCAGGCTGGACTTTACCAAGAATATGGCATTTAATCATGTTGACAATGATTACTGTCGCCATTAGAATATACCTATAAACGAAGACAGGGACTAGTACTGAAATATCGGTAACAGAGACGCAGCGGTTGGTGTGAGTTGCGACGATTATCAGGAATTCCACCCAAGAGTGAAGGAGTAATGTCCTTACGGTTACAGCCGTTATCTGTATGAGAGGTATTGTTTCACGTGAAACAATACAAGGAGGGTGGCAACACGGAATTTCGTCCCTTGTGTTGTCTTTTTTTATTTTAAGGAGGGTAAAACATGCTCGATATTAAGTTGATCAGGGAGAATCCTGAGGAAATCATTCGAAGATTACAGACTCGCGGGGCTGATTTTTTGGTTATCCGCGATATTCTCAAGTGGGATGAAGAGAGAAGGTTGTTGCTTACAGAAGTTGAGGTGAAGAAGAATTTCCGAAACGAAGCCTCAAAAAGAATAGGCCTTTTAAAACGTGAAGGCAGGGATACTTCAGACATCATGAGAGAGGTTGCTGATACTAACGATAAAATCGTTGAGCTGGATAACAAAGTTGCGATAATCGAAGACAAGATCCAGAAAATAATGACAATTTTACCCAATGTTCCACGTGAAACAGTCAAGGTAGGGACTTCGGATGCTGATAACAGGGAAGTTCGCAAATGGGGGAATCCAAGGGTGTTTGATTTTGAGCCCAAAGCACACTGGGATATTGGTACTGGACTTGATATCCTGGATTTTGAACGCGGTGCAAAAATTACCGGAGCGCGCTTTACAGTTTACAAAGGAGCCGGAGCACGCCTAGAACGGGCGATTATCAACTTTATGTTGGATTTGCACACCGAAAACCACGGCTACACAGAAATGTTGCCTCCATTTATGGTGAATGCTCAATCGATGTTTGGCACCGGTCAGTTACCGAAGTTTGAGGAAGATTTATTCAAAGTCACTCCGTTTGATTACTATTTGGTTCCGACCGCAGAAGTACCGGTGACAAATCTGCATGCAAACGAAATCTTAGCTATGGATCAGATGCCGGTGTATTATACAGCATACACCCCATGCTTCAGAGCAGAAGCAGGTGCGGCTGGGCGCGATACCCGAGGTATTATCCGACAACATCAGTTCAATAAGGTCGAACTTGTCAAGTTCACTACACCTGAAAGTTCATATGATGAACTTGAAAAACTGACAAATAACGCGGAGGAAGTACTGAGGCGATTGAATCTTCCTTACCGTGTCGTTGAACTATGCACCGGGGATATGGGTTTCAGCAGCGCAATGACCTATGATATTGAGGTTTGGCTACCGGCGTTTGCTACTTACCGGGAAATTTCTTCTTGTTCAAACTTTGAAGATTTCCAGGCACGTCGCGCAAATATCCGTTTCCGTCGCGAAGCCAAAGGAAAGCCGGAGTATGTGCATACGCTTAATGGATCCGGGCTGGCTGTTGGAAGAACAGTGGCTGCGATTCTGGAAAATTACCAGAATGCGGATGGTTCGGTAACAATTCCGGATGCACTCCGCCCTTACATGGGGGGATTAGAAGTCATTGCATTTAATAAAAAATAAGGTATAATAAACATGCTATCACAACGTTACCCACTGAACCAGGTCAGGGTCGGAAGACAGCAGCCTTAAGGTGGCTCTGACGTGTGTGGTAGCTTTTATTATATTGCGGGAGAAATATGGACGATCAAGAATTCATGGAATTAGCAATCATTGAGGCAAAAAAGGCTCTTCTTCAACATGAAGTGCCGATTGGGTGCGTCATTGTATATAAAAATGAAGTCATTGCTTCGGCATTTAATCGCAAAGAGCAATTACAATGCGCAACCGCACATGCGGAGGTGCTGGCTATAGAGCAGGCGTGCAAAAAGTTGAACAGTTGGCACCTTGATGATTGCGTCTTATATGTTACTCTTGAGCCTTGTCTTATGTGTGCCGGAGCCATCTATCAGTCGCGCATAAAGAGAGTCGTTTTTGGGGCTTATGATCCCAAGGGCGGTGCTTATGGATCAAATTTCGATATGAATGCGATACCTCGGCTGAATCATTATCCAGTGATCACCGGCGGTATCTGCCAACAAACATGCGGGGAAATGCTTAAGGATTTTTTTAAGGGGAAAAGACAGAAAAACATGTAAAAACTTAAGAGGAGTTAGCTCCTCTTTCTTTATATGCAAGATAAAAAGCAAAGGTTATGATATAATAAATAGGACGACACTAAGTGCCAAAGGAGTTTTTATGGAAGTAATTTCGATAAGAAATCATCCGGAAATAGCTGATTCCGCGATAAAATATATCCAGTCCGTATGGGCCAATGAACAGAGTATCTCAGTGTATCACGACTGTATACTTCATTCTTTGGATACGTCATCACCGCTGCCCCGATGGTATGTCTTGAAAAATGAATCAGGGTTTGTCGGTTGCGCCGGATTAATAACCAATGATTTTATAAGCCGGATGGATTTATACCCTTGGATTTGTGCATTGTATATTGAAAAAGAATTCAGAGGTAACAATTTTGGGAAGTTACTTATTGAAACTGCAGTTACTGATGCTAAAGCAGGAGGGTTTCCATATTGCTATTTATGCACGGATCATAGCGGATATTATGAAAAATTCGGATTTGAGCATATTGGGATGGGCTATCATCCATGGGGAGAAACATCGAAGATATACAGAATATCAACAGGTATGAATCGCTGAATAAATGATGATAAGTCAATAATCTGCAGTCTGCTTGATTTGGTATAATCATTAGGGAAAGAAGGTTTATTATGGCATATAAGGCTTTATATCGTACATATCGGCCAACCTCTTTCGAGAAAGTCGTTGGTCAGCAACATATCGTTAAAACACTGCAAAATGCAGTTTTGAAGCATAAAATCGCACATGCCTATCTTTTCTGCGGCCCAAGAGGTACTGGGAAGACGACTGTGGCAAAACTGATGGCTAAGGCGGTGAATTGTCCGCACAACGAGAAAGCACCTTGTAACGAATGTGACAGTTGTCTGTCTATCCAAGCCGGAACTCATCCGGATATCATTGAAATCGATGCAGCAAGCAACAATGGGGTCGATGAAATACGCGATTTGATTGAGAAAGTAAAATATTCTCCAATCGAGGGGAAATATAAAGTATATATCATCGATGAAGTACATATGCTCTCTCAAGGGGCTTTTAATGCTCTGCTTAAGACGTTGGAGGAACCGCCGACACATGTTATATTCATTTTAGCAACAACGGAACCTCATAAAGTTTTGCCGACGATTATCAGCCGATGTCAGCGGTTTGATTTCACTAGAGTTAATCAATCGGAAATCGGGAGCAGAGTCAGAGAAGTTTTGACAGCTGAAAAGATCAAATATGAAGATGGTGTGATTCGCTTAATCAGTCAATTGGCTGAAGGCGGACTTAGGGATGCTCTGAGTATCTTGGAACAGTGTATTGCCTATGCTCAAAACGATTTGCGCGTCCAGCATGTTCATGATATTTACGGAATAACGACCGTCAGTGAAAAGATTGATTTGCTCGATGCGGTATTTTCTCAAAACGTTGTGTCCATTCTGGATAATGTCCGATACATCAGTGAGAAAAGTTTCGATATCAAACGCCTGACATCGGATATGATTGACCTGTTGAAGGAGTGCATCATATATCAATACACAGAAGATGAATCGCTGTTACAGATTGCAACCGTTGAAGAGGTAGAACACATTCTTTCGCTCAAAAGTGCGGACCATCTGCTCAAAATGATCGATGTTTTTATTGAAACGATGGATAAATATCGAAATGCCTCCAATATTCATTCCTATTTTGAAGTAGCTTTATTGAAGATCATGGCTATGGGAGGCGAACCTGCAGTGATTGAAAAGCGAGCAACACAAGAAGTGCCAAAAGTGATGCCGGTTGCAGAAGAAACCGAGCAAGAGATTTCTCCTCGGGCTCTTGATGATGTCCAAGAGAAACCTGATGAAGATGAATCGGCATTAATGATCGAGATACAGCAAGAGGAGCTGTCGCTTAAACTGGACACAGATGAACCCGCAAAGTCAAAATCGACTGAGGAAGACCTGTTGCTGAGTGATCTCGATATCGTCCGCTTCATGGTGGCAGGAGATAAGGCGATGCGAACCAATGAAACGGCATTGTGGAATCGCTTATCGGATTATATTCATGAAATTGAGTGGGCCAAAGCAGCCCGAATGATTGCTGAGGGCAGTGTATTAGTGACTAACGAACAATTCGTCGTTATTTCTATCCCTTATGAGGAAGTTGTCAAAGAAGTTAACTCAAAGTCAAATGAAATGGCATTGCGGAAACTGATGGTTGAAATCGTTAAGCAGCCACGAAAAGTATATGCGATAACCAAGGAGCAGGAGGAACGATCCATTGCTTTGTTCAGGGAACTTTGGAGTTCCGGGAAACTGCCCGATCCGATGATTATCCGCCTTCAGCCATTACAAAAGACAGTTAAAGCAGAAGAAGATATTTCTGTAGATCAGCGCTTGGTCAGTTTGTTTGGTGAAGGAAATGTGGACTTCATCCATGAGGAGTGATTATGTATCCGAAAATCTTGCTTCAGCTTATTGAGGAGTTGAAAAAACTTCCCGGAGTCGGTTCAAAGACAGCCGAACGTTACGCCTTTGAGATTATTAACAGAGATCAGAAGGATATCGAATCGTTCGCGAATGTCTTGATCGGTATTAAAGATAAACTGAAAACATGTATGGTATGCGGGAATATTACGGAGGATTCCGTATGTGATATTTGTAAGGATAAAAATCGTGATAAATCTGTGATATGTGTGGTCAGTCATCCGAAAGATATCATAGCCATGGAGAAAACCAGAGAATTTCGCGGTGTATATCATGTGCTAAATGGAGTCATCTCTACATTTAAAGGCATTTTACCTGAGGATATCAATATTGAATCATTGATACTAAGGGTTGATGAAAGTATCAGTGAAGTTATCCTTGCAACAGATGCGACGATTGAGGGAGAAACTACAGCCCTGTATATCGCAAAGAAACTTCAGCTTAAGGGAGCAAATGTCACACGATTGGCAGCCGGATTACCCATGGGAGGTCATTTGGATTACGCCGATGAGATGACGTTGATAAAAGCTATGGAAGGCCGAAAGAAAATATAGGAGGAGCCATGAAAACAGATATTCAAATTGCCCAGGAGAACGTAATGGAACCGGTCGAGAGGATTGCTCGCAAAGCAAAGATTGACGGTGAGTATTTAGAACACTATGGAAAGTATAAGGCGAAAGTCGATTTAAAGATCATGGAATCGCTGTCGAATCAGAAAGACGGTAAGTTAATTCTGGTCACTTCGATCAATCCCACAAAAGCAGGAGAAGGTAAATCGACGACAACGGTCGGTTTAGCTGATGGATTGGCCAGACTGAACAAAATGGTCATCGGTGCTTTGCGTGAACCGTCGTTGGGTCCGGTTTTTGGGGTAAAAGGCGGAGCGACCGGCGGAGGTATGTCTCAGGTTGTTCCGATGGAGGACATCAACCTGCACTTCAACGGGGATATGCATGCTGTTACGACCGCCAACAACCTGATCAGTGCGGCCATAGATAATCATATTTACCATGGGAACACATTGGATATAGATACGGACCATATCGTCTGGAAACGTTGTATGGATATGAATGACCGTGCTTTGCGCCAAGTGAGAGTTGCTTTGGGTGATAAAAACGGCGTCGAGCGAAAAGACGGATTTAACATTACCGTCGCTTCGGAAATCATGGCCATTCTATGTCTGTCATCATCACTTCAGGATTTTCAACAACGGGTAGAACGTTGTGTGGTTGCGTACAATAAAGAAAACAAACCGGTTACCGTGAAAGATCTCAATGTCGGTGGGGCTGTTGCCATGATTATGAAGGAAGCGATCAAGCCGAATCTTGTTCAGACTCTGGAAAAGACACCGATATTGATTCATGGAGGACCTTTTGCGAATATTGCTCATGGCTGTAATTCGATTTTAGCTACGAAAATGGCAATGAAACTGGCTGATTACGTAGTGACTGAGTCAGGATTTGGTGTTGATTTGGGTGCAGAAAAATTTATGGATATCAAATGTCAGGTTGCGAAAATAGCTCCTAATGCCATTGTTGTCGTTGCTACGGTGCGTGCATTGAAACTTCATGGCGGTCTTCCTTACGAATCATTAAAAGAAGAAAATCTTGATGCGCTTGCCAACGGAGTTGAGAATCTTGAGAAACATTTAGAAACAATTAAAAAGTATCGGGTTCCTTATGTCGTTGCGATCAATCGTTTTGTCAGTGATACGGCTGATGAACTGGAATGGCTGATGAACTGGTGTGAGACTCACGGCCACGATGCAGTGATCAATGAATCGTGGGGTAAAGGCAGTGCAGGCGCTGAAGATCTGGCAAAAGCTGTGATTCTTGCTTGTGAACAGGAAAATCAGTTCAGGCCGCTGGTAACAGATGCTGACAGTGTCGAGGAGAAGATTGAGCGTATATGCCGTGAAGTGTACGGAGCCAATGGTGTAATATACTCAGAAAGAGCTAAAGAGCAGCTGGCCAGACTGACTGAAAACGGATGGAGCCATATATCGGTATGTATGGCGAAAAATCAATATTCACTGACGGATGATCAAAAGAAGTTGGGCAGACCGCGTGATTTTCAAATCCATATCACTGAATTGCGGGTCAGTGCCGGTGCCGGATTTGTTGTAGCGTTGACAGGCAGTGTCATGACTATGCCTGGTTTACCTAAAGTTCCGGCAGCGAACCATATGGGAATTGATGAGAAGGGGAATATCTTCGGATTATTCTAAAAGGTAAAAAATGGCTTCAATTGCGTATGTAACCGATAGGAAAATGATCGAATTTCATCGTGCATATGGAAATCAAACGATGAATTTTTGGCGTCCGAGCAGTGTGAAACAATTTTCGCAGTTTAATCCCGGAGATTATTTGTTCTTTCTTGCTAAAGGCACAGAACGTTACAACGGGAAAGAAAAGGGAATTGTCGGCTACGGCAAATATCACAGTGCGCAAACGATGTCACTGAGACAAATGTGGACTCAGTTTGGGACTTTTAACGGTTACAGCAGCAAAGACGAGCTTGCTGACGCCATCGCTAAAGTAAATAAGAATCATGAAGTAGGTAAAAGCATACACTGTTTATTATTAAAAGATGTTGTTTTCTTCCAGACTCCGGTATACCCAAGTGAGGTAGGGATACAAATCCCCACTAATTTGGAGAGTTATATGTATCTGGATAAATTCGGCGTTGATTCAACCGTGAAAATTTTGCAAAAAGCCCAGGAAACCGGAATTGATGCATGGCAGTCCGCCATGGATCAGACAATCAATAAGGACATTTTTAAAGAAGATGTAATCAATCATATTTTAGCCAAGAAGATTTCTCAAGTGGCTGATCCCTCTAAGCCGGCATCGAAATTACTGAAACGGTTCATTACCAGTCAAACGGAGTCGATCGAGTATATCAAAGGAAGTAAGCAGGCTTTGTTCAACCCTGATCCGCTGACCATTTATCTTCCATTAGAAGTGACAGGCAAAAATAAAGACCATGCTTTGTTTGAGTTAATAGGGAAAATCAGTGTTTTAAAGGAAAACTTCAGGAAGGAGCCAGAGTTTGGTAAATCTGAAGTCAAATTCTGCATCATAAGCGAAGGGAAACTGTCACTGGAGTGGCTGGACAAATTAAAAGATCAAAACATTCAAGTAATCGAGAGGTAATCATGCAAGTATCCAACGATCGTTATAAGAAAATTACATATAATCGTGCCGGGAAAAGCGGTGTTTTGCTCCCGGCAATCTCTATGGGCTTATGGCATAATTTCGGTCTTAATGAGTCTTTTAAGAATATGCGCGAGATGATAGCCTTCTGTTTTAATCATGGTATCGTTCACTTCGACTTGGCTAATAACTACGGTCCTCCCGGAGGATCTGCTGAAACCAATTTTGGAAAGATCATGCAAATGGATTTGAAATCATATCGGGATGAGCTGCTGATATCTACCAAAGCAGGATATGGGATGTGGCCGGGACCTTATGGTGATTGGGGAAGTAAGAAATACATTGTTTCGAGTTGCGATCAGAGTCTGATGAGATTGGGATTGCCACATGTAGATGTTTTCTATCACCATCGTTATGACCCCAATACGGAATTACGTGAAACAGTAGGTGCATTGGCTCATTTGGTTCAACAGGGCAAGGCCTTATATATCGGACTTTCCAACTATCCGAAAGAACCGTTAAAGGAAGCTGTCGAATTACTGAGACAACAAAATGTTCCCGTTGTGCTCGGACAGTATCGCTACAATATGATGTTCCCTCAGTTTGAGACAGAAGGAATAAAATCAACCTTGGATGATCTGGGTGTGGGGTCGATCGTATTCAGCCCATTGGCTCAAGGTCTGCTGACTGACCGCTATTTTAAAGACATTCCGGAGGATTCAAGAATAAAAAAGGGCACAGGATTTCTTAAGGAAGAAGCCCTGACCCCTAAATTGAGACAACAATTAGCGCAACTCAATGATATGGCCAATAAACGCGGTCAGACGCTGGCTCAAATGGCTGTCGCTTGGTTAGTAAACAAACAGGTCACGTCCGTTTTAATCGGCGCAAGCAAGGTGGAACAGATTGAAGACAACCTTGATGCACTGAATCACACGCAGTTTACCAAAGAGGAATTGAAACTGATCAGCGAAATATTGAGAAGTGAATAAAGATCGTTATTCAACGATCTTTCAGACTGTAGACAAATACGGGGTTAAAAATTCATATGAATTTCTAACTCCGTTTTTCTTTGGGAAAACAAGCGGCAGAGGTGATGAAACAGAGATGAGATCGAAGAGTT
>JAVBWK010000002.1:0-83125 GCA_036677505.1 Erysipelotrichaceae bacterium | reverse complement strand
TGCGTTTGGCACGACGGACACCTTCGGTCACATCCAGTTTGGACGGACAGACATAGGTGCACAAACCGCACTCGATGCAATCATTGACATTCAGTTTTTCAATCAAATCCATATTCTTCGCTTTTTCCGCATTGTTGATACGCACCGGCAATAATCCAGCCGGACAGGTATCATTGCAACGGCCACACCGCAGACACTCGATCGCATCGACCGGACGCGTCTTTAAGATCGTTATGGCATTGGTGTACGGAGTGGTCACAAACTGATCATTGGTCACTGTTTTACCCATCATCGGACCGCCGGCGATGCACAAGACATCTTCACAGGTATATCCGCCCAGCTGAGCCACGATATCCGCAGCTTTGACTCCGACCGGAACCAAAACGTTGGCCGCTCTTGCGATACCGTCACCGCTGACCGTAACCATTTTTTCGATGATCGGCTGGCCTTTCAGTGCTTGAGCAAAAGCAATGGCTGTAGTTGCATTGTTTACGACGACCCCGACTTCACCCGGAAGTTTATTGTATCTCTTCTTAAAGATCTGATATACCAGCGTACGTTCCCAACCCATCGGATACATATCAGGAACGGCCTTAATCTCAATCGAAGGGATGCCGGCGGCAGCTTCTTTCAGCTTCGCCAGTAACTCTTTCTTCGTTTCTTTGACCGCAATCATCGCCCGCTTCCCATCAGCTGCTTTAAGCATTGCCTGGGTTCCGGTCATCAGATCTTCAATATTCTCTTCGATCATCCGGTAATCCGCAGTAATATAAGGCTCGCACTCAACTCCGTTGATGAGTACGGTATCCACTTCTTTCGCAAACTTATACTTGATGTATGTTGGAAAACCAGCCCCACCGCAACCGACGATACCTGCATGCATCATAAAATCAATCAACTCTTGACGGGATGCCTCTTGCCAGTTCAATGGCGCAAATGCCTCCGTCTTCTCAAACAACCCATCATTTTCGATTACAAAATGATCCAGCGGTTTCAATAAGCCATGCATGACCTTTTGGATGCCTTTGACTGTACCTGAAACCGGAGAAAACAATGGAACCGTCATGTTATCATTACGTACTGCCAGTTTGGTATTGACCAAAACCCGATCGCCCTCTTTAACCAACAACTCAAAATTTGTCGAGTTAAAATTGAAAATCGGTATGTATACCAACTTTGGTACCGTAAGTCTTACGATCTCATTGTAATTTGTCAATTCTTTGTGTCCTTCGACATGTTTCTTCATCGGACCAACCCACATTGACATTCAATTCACCTTACCCTCTCTTTAGCCATTGCATAAACAACGAAAGCAAGCATATCGCTTGACAGTGCTGATTATTCAATCCTGTTACATTATAACACAAAACTTTTGGTTGAAAAGTTGAAAATAGTGACAAGTGAGATTTTTTCACAAATGACCTCCAACATAGCAACTCACATTGAACATTGGATGAATTGTGATATAATAACCACGGTGATAAAGTGAAAAAAACAGTAATCATCCTTTGGATGACCTTGATGATTGCCGGCTGCGTACCGGCACAAAAAGTAGAGTATACTCGTTACAGCAACCAGACCGTTGAAGCCGGCTTCGATACCTTGATATCGATGATTGCCTATACGGAAACCCCGCAAAAGTTCACGGAGTATTTTGAACTGATGAAGTCCGAATTTTACAAGTACCATCAGTTATTCGATAAATATAACGCTTACGAAGGCATCAATAATATTTATACGATCAACCAGTACGCCGGCATCACCCCTGTGACCGTCGACCCAATCATTATCGAAATGTTACTGCTAAGCAAAGACTGGTATGAAAAGAGTAACCGTCAGTTTGATGTAACCCTTGGTGCTGTCTTAAAAGTGTGGAGCGCATACCGGGATGATGCGGAAGTTCTTAACTCCCAGGGCAAGCCTGGAGAAATCCCGCCGTTGGAATTGTTACAAGAGAAAACAAACTGCGTGGGATGGGATTTCGTTGAAATCGATCAGGAAAAAAACACCGTTTATCTGACGGATGCCTGCGCCTCCCTGGATGTCGGCGGTGTAGCCAAAGGCTATGCGACCGAACTGGTAGCAAAAACCTTGGAAGAAGCCGGATTAACCATGGGAATCATCAATGCCGGAGGCAATGTCCGTTCGATCGGTACAAAACCGGAGAATGAACCATGGGCCGTCGGAATCGAATCTCCCGATATGGGCGGTGTCGCCAGTCTCGATACGATCCGACTTCCCGAATCCACATCTTTTGTGACTTCCGGCGATTATCAACGGTACTTCATCGGACCCGAAGGTGTGACCTATCATCATTTGATCGATCCGACCACACTGATGCCTGCCACTCATTTCAGAGCGGTCACAGTCATTTGCGAGGACTCCGGTTTAGCGGATATTTTGTCCACGACCGTGTTTTTGCTCAGTTATCAGGACGGTGTCAAAGTAATCGAGGACATGCAGAAACAATATCCCGATCAAGTCATCGGTGCCCTGTGGGTGTTTGAAGAAAGTCAGATTCCCGAAGGTGTCGAAACCGTATTGAGCGGCAACTATTATCTCGCAATTTCACCGAGTTTGGTAAGTTATTCAAGAATTTTCGCAAAATAGCAGATTATCATGGATATCCATGATCGAAAGTCTCATAATATCCGTGCTACGAAGGTGATCAAATGAACAGATTTCTAAAACGCAACTGGCGTATCGTCATTATATTTTTTACAAGCCTGATAACATTTCTGACAATTGAGCTTTTATTCAGAATACTGAGCGGACAGACGTTTTTGAGTTTCGGGTTTGTCCGCCTGATTTTATTTTCAATCGTATCTGCATTGACCATGAGCATTCTGACGGCATACCTGCCTCAAAAACCGGCATCCCTTTTCATTATGGCCGTCACATGGTTTTTTTCGATATACTCGTTGGTTCAGTTAGGAATGAAAAATTATCTGGGTAATTACTTTTCCTGGTCAATCATTCGTAATACCATCGGCGGTGTCACGGATTATGCCGGTGATTTTCTGAAGTATATGAAGCCCCAGTATTTTCTTGTTTTGCTTCCGGCTGTTATTCTGACATGGATGATCGTCGCCCGATGGTTTGTCATTTTTAAACGAAAACCGCGATTTCAGGTTTGGATCGCCTCCATCATCGTAACCCTTGGATTACAGCTGTTATCTTTGGGATCCTTGTTCTTATTTACAGATGAAACGACGCTTTATCATCCGTACCGCCTTTATCAGGCTCCGGTGTTCTCCGAATTAGCCATCAAAGAAATCGGACTTGGAACCTTTCTGTGGCGGGATATGACATTGATATTCAAGGACAATGAAGGTGATATATTTAATCCTGATCCGGGCGAAAAGCCTGTCGATGAAAGCAACCGCATTACCTATACCGAGCGGTGGGAAGAGCTGATCAACAATGAACCCAATGATCGCATCAAAACCATCGATCAGTATCTCTTATCAAGACCGATCACTCCAGTCAATGACTATACCGGGGTATTTGAAGGAAAGAATTTGATTTATGTTATGGTTGAAGCCATGGATCTGGTTGCTATTGACGAGAAACTGACTCCTACTCTTTATCGGCTGACCAAGGAAGGCTGGTATTTCGATAACTACTACGCACCCAATAACTCCTGCGCGACCGGTGAAAGTGAGTTTATGTCCATGGTCTCACTGATTCCAAGTACGACCGTATGCACACCGAACTCCTATTATAAAAACGACTTCTCCCCGGCCCTTATGAATTTGTTCAAAAGAGCCGGCTATTCAACCAACTCCTATCATAGTTATTCCGATAAATTCTATCCCCGAAGCGAACTTCATTTAAAGTATGGTTCTGAAAAGTTCTATAACGACGAAGACTTAAATATTGAAAAACTCACGGGATGGCCAAGTGATGTCAACCTCATTGAAGAATCCATGCAATTGATCCTGAAACAGGAACGTCCGTTTATGTCATTTATCATCACTGCAGCTATGCACTTACCCTATGATATCGACAGTACCATCGCCAACCGTTATTTAAATGAAGTCAAAGCCGCATACCCGGATTATCCGATTGAAATCCAACGGTATCTGTCCAAGTCCATGGATTTTGATAAATCCGTTGAACGGATGTTACAGATATTGCAGGAAGCCGGCGAACTCGATGATACGATTCTGATATTCTTTGCGGATCATCATCCTCTGCGCATCAACTCCGATTACATAAAAAATGCAACTCAGCAGGTCGACCGACGCAAAGGATTGAATCTTGATCTTTCACCGATGTTTATGTACAATCCGAAACTGACGGCCGCCGTACACAGTATGCCGGGATCAACGTTGGACTTGACCCCGACGATCGCCAATCTGTTCAATCTACAGTTTGATCCGCGATTATATATGGGAATGGACTTGTTTAGCAAAGAGAAAAACGTAGTCATCTTCCCGAGCGGAAGCTGGAAAACGTCGTTGGGCGAGTATTCTGCCCCGAGAAGCAAATTCACTCCATATGATGAGGATTGGACGTATACTGATGAAGAGATTGCAAAAATCAATCAGTACGTCCGAAACCAGTTTGCGGTTAGCGAAGAAATTTATAAGACTGATTATTACAAGTATCGGCTTGAAATCATCCCGTAAAAAAAGGAACCTCGGTTCCTTTTATTTGTTTGACGGTCTCGGTAAGAAGCGTCCGATCGTCATCGCGACATTGGAAATCGGATGGGTCTGAAGGATGATCCTGCCCGGACCCGTCACGACGGTATTAAACAGCCCTTCCCCGCCAAACAGCATATTCTTGAGTCCCGGTACAGCCACGATGTCCAAAGTGCATGTATCATCCATCATGGCCAGATAACCCGTATCAACGATCATCTTTTGGCCATGTCCCAACACATACTCCATGGCATGTCCGTCAATCTCAACAAATGCGGTCCCGGTTCCGGAGAGTTTCTGCATGATGAACCCTTCTCCCCCAAAGAAACCGGCCCCAATTTTCTTCTGAAAATGAATATTCAGTTCCACCTGATCGGTCGCAGCTAAAAATCCGGATTTCTGAACAATGACGGATGCATTGGGGCGGATGTCAAAAGCTTTGATTGAACCCGGGAAGGATGATGCAAAAGCAATCAGCCCTGGCTTGCCAACCGCTGAATATCGGTTTAGAAACAGACTTTCCCCGGAAAGCATCCGACCGAACATCTTGGACATACCCCCACCGGAAGTCGTCTCCATCTTCATGTTCTCACTCATCCAACTCATGGATCCGCCTTCACTGATCATCGTCTCCCCTGCATTAAGTTCGCAAATCACGACCGGCAGCGGTGTGCCTTCAATTGTATATTTCATAGTTATACCTCCATAAATCATTATACATGTCTGCTCATGATTTCACAAAGAAACTGTATTAAAAAAACCGCCCTTTCGAGCGGTATACCTTATTTTTTCCCTAAAAGCTTAAACATGTTGCGCTTGTATACTTCAACACCGGGCTGATCAAACGGATTGACATCAAGCAGATACACACTCATTCCGCACGCCTTGAAGAAGAAATATACCAGATAACCAAAGGTGAAAGCCGAGGTGTCTTCGATGTGCAAGAGGATATTGCTTACATTTCCCTCATCAACATGAGCCGCCAGCGTTCCTCTGAAAGCCATCTTGTTGACCCAATCCAGACTTTTACCTGCGAGATAGTTCATCTGATCGCTATCGTCATCAGCCATCGGAAACTGTGTGTCCAGCAGCGGCTGATCAACGACGATTACCGTCTCAAACAGTTTGTTTGAACCTTCCTGTACAAACTGACCCATGGAGTGAAGGTCGGTAGAAAAGTTCACCGAAGCAGGCAACAGACCTTTGCCCTCTTTACCTTCAGATTCACCGAATAACTGTTTCCACCACTCAGCCAGCATCGTCAGATGCGATTCATAGGAAACCAGCATTTCCGCAAATTTCCCCTGATTTTCAAGAATACGCCGTGCTACCGCATACTGATATGCCGGATTTTCATTCAGACCATCCTCATTTAATGCGATCATCGCCGATTTAGCTCCGGCCATCACAGCTTCAATGTCGATACCGGCTACAGCAATCGGTAAAAGCCCGACCGAGGTAAGCACAGAATACCGGCCGCCGATATCATCGGGAATCGTGAAAGTCTCGTAGCCGGCTTTATCCGCCAGGGCTTTGAGTGTTCCCCGTTTCTTGTCAGTGGTTGCTATGATGCGCCTCGCTGTTTCATCCGGTCCGTACACCGATTCCATATACTGACGGATCATCCGAAAGGCCAAGGCGGTTTCAGTGGTGGTTCCGGATTTTGAAATCACATTGCAATATACGCTTTTTCCCTTGATATAATCAAGCAGCTGGACGATAGCCGTGGATGAGAAGGTATTTCCGACGTAAAGCACTTCCACATCTTTTTTGCCATACAGTCCATGAACAAACTCGATGGCTGCCCGCGCACCTAAATAAGAACCGCCGATCCCACATACCAGAAATACATCGGCATCCTTTCGGATTCTTTCCGCTGCAGCCTGAACACGCTGAAATTCCGCTTTGTCATAATTCAGAGGCCAGTCGACCCAGCCAAGGAAATCACTTCCCTTTCCGGTTTTGTCGTGTAATGCCCGATGATAATGAGTTACCTTATCCTGAAAATCTTCAATTGCTGTTTCCAGTTTTGCATAAGTCAAATCGCATTTAATCATGTTTTTTCTCCTTTGCCTGTGTGATCCACTGTGGCAGCATTTTTGCCAAAGTGGTAAACCCTAATGTGTTTTTCGGCAGCTTTGCCGACTTGCTGCTCTTAAAAGATGATCTTAACGTCTGCTGCCGGGCAGCCTTTAATGACAGCCGCAACTGATGTCCGGTCGCATCGACATCAATGACTTTGAGCGTCACGCGGTCTCCAATCTGTACATATTGCCCGATGTCGCGCACAAAAGAGTCCGACAGCTCGGAGATGTGAACCAATCCATTGGTTTTTTCATCAATATATACAAACGCTCCATAAGGCTGAATGCCTGTGATCACGCCTTCGACTATCTGTCCGGGAATGTACATCATCTTCGCCCCTTTTCAAATCATAGTTATTATACCACATGACAACTTGAATTGTGTTATAATAATCGACGTAAGAGGTGATGTCAATGCTCGGAAGGATGTACCCGTTTTACGCGGCCTTATCCGCAAATCTGCTGGCTCAGATGTTGAAGCCCGTATTTCACTACATCCGCACCCGTCAATGGAAGCCTCTGCTGGTCATTGAGAGCGGCGGCTTTCCCAGTTCGCACACCTCAACCGTGACCGCTTTGACCTTAGCTGTGGGCATACAGGAAAACTTTTCTTCGACCATGTTTGCGGTTACCCTCGGGTTCAGTCTGATCGTTGCTTATGATGCCGCAAACGTGCGCTATTATGCCGGTCAGAACATCAAAATCACTCAGCAGCTGATCAGAGATATTCAGCTGTTGACACAGATTCAGTTGGATGATCCGATCTATCTGGTCAAAGTCAAAGAAGTGCTGGGACATAAATGGACTGAAGTGTTTGGCGGAATCATCGTCGGACTGATGATGGCTGCCATCATATACTTTTTGAAATGAGGTTAACCATGGATACAGAACTCAGAGAACAAATCGTCGACACCCTTGATAAAATACGACCGTACATTCAGCGCGATGGCGGTGATGTCGAGTTTGTGGATATCGATGCCGATGGCGTCGTCTATGTACGAATGATGGGTGCATGTGTCGGTTGTTATGCAGCCGATGACACCATCAAACTTGGGGTAGAGGCCATTCTTATGGACGAAATCCCGTTTGTCAGAGAAGTACGTGTTATAGAGGATTAAAATCCGGGTTCCCGGATTTTATTTTCGCCTTATTTTACGTAAGGAAGAAGATATAATGATTCTCAGTACGATAAGAAAGAGTAATCCGGACAGTACCGACAGAATCCAGAAACTTATTAAATACTTGGATTCGGCAGAGAAACTCTCCAATATCCCCTGGATTAACAATCCATTGACCAGCAATGTCAGAGAGGTATGAAACAAGAAAGAGCACAGCCGGTACAGTTTATGATGTATCAGCCGCTCTTTGAAGGTTGAGCGGATCACGACCCACATTAACCCTGCGATCAGAACCGGCAGAAACATCAGAGTCATGCTTAACGTGCCGGATACCTTGAATAAGAATGTGAATAACCTTTCAAAAACCGACAAACCTACCGCTATGGCTAAATATACAATGAACTCTCTTCTGGCCTGTATCATATCAGTACCCGATATAGAGAATATCACTGATCGATCTCTCATCCGAAAAAATTCCTACATGTGAGGGCTGATTGATGATTCTTCCGTTAAACCACAGCGTTGAGGAACTTCCGCCGTCAAGATTGTATGCACTGACCGCATTAAGCTTCACAAAAAGTTTGGCTAACGTATCCAAACGCATTCCCTTGCTCTGTTTTCCGTTTTGATCAACGACAATTAGCAGATAATGCAATGGCTCGATCATGCCGATGGCCGTCCGGGAGCTGCTTGTAAATCCTACGCGCGAATCAAGTTCACTGACCTTACCATCCTCAACTAGTACAGGTCCATATGATAATGAATGAATGATACCTTTATTCACATATGATTCCCCGTCACTCACGCCTTCGGTCACAAACTGAAAATCACCGGAATCATCGATCAGTAATGCCCGGTTATTGGGAGCTTTTCTTGCATCATCACGGAAAAACTCGCCGTTGCGGATAAGCAGACCGGAATTTCTGGAACCGTAAAAATCACCGTTGAACGCAAGGATCGCCTGATGATCCTGCGCCATTTCCGAAGTCGTTTCTACTACGTTTTTACCATAAATATTTTTCGCAAATGCACTCTTTAAGAAACGGATATCTGATAAGAGAATATCCACAACATGATACGTGACTTCATCTTCGACGACAGTTGAAATCGATATGGCGATATCTTCGTCTTTATACGCAACTTCAGTCAGAACTTTGGGTTCGGCCGTTCGCTCGGCATCTGAAGGAGTGACTACCTTTACATAGGTTTGCGGAATAAAAAAAGCATCCATCAGTACCCAGAGGGACAATATCAGACTTCCTGATAACATGATCAGAAACAGTTTTACGGATTTGTTCAGTTTTAACTTTAACTTCATATTCGGACCTATCTTTATGTTCCATACAATTATAAACGATAATGAGGTAATTGAAAAAGAGTTAACTTAAAATTTTGTAAATTGATAACATTGAGTCGTAATACAAAAAAACCGAAGATATCTTCGGTTTTACACTTTTTACAAACCAAAATCGTTTTGATAACTGACAAGACTTACACTGTCGATTCCGTCGATACGCAAAAAGGCATCGGTAATCGATTCTTTGCCATCTTTGACATCAATATCAAAGGTAACTTCGATCCGAGAGCCGCTGACATGTTTGCTGCGAAGCTTGTGTTTCGGCAATTTAGACATAATGGCTTTTACCTTATCAGAAACCGCAATGTCATACTTAAGAATCAGCAGATACTGAGAACTGCTCTTAAATCCCAACAGATAGCTCAGCCAAAACAGTCCGCCCAAAGCGATCGAACTGATCAGTGCGACCAGATACACACCGACACCGGCCATGATTCCGGCCGTGATCCCCCAGAAAATAAAGCCAGTGTCAATCGGATCTTTGACCGCGGTACGGAAGCGCACGATCGAAAGAGCACCGACCATACCCAAAGACAAGGCCAGATTCGTGCTGATGGTTCGGATCACCAAGGCTGTGACCATCGTTACCAAAATCAGCAATAAGGCAAACGACTTAGAAAACGATACACCGCTGAACGTCTTTCGGTACACATAAATGATGAACATCGAAATCAAAAATGCTACGACCAGCGACATCAGAATTCCTTCCAATGTGATGGTTGTCGCGAACTCCTCGATAACGCTTCTTCTGATGATGTCTAAGAAACTCATATTCTTTCCCCTTTACTTTACAGCGCGACAAATCGCGAACTTTGATATGGCCTGCCTGCACTTAGGTATTGTTTCCAAAACCATCCGTATATAATCCGGCATCACTTCATTAAACTTAACTTCCAAAACGACTTCATGTTCCTTTAAGATCGGTACGCCCGGAAAATCCCGGTCGAACATATTCGATGTATACAATCCGGATTTGATATATTCATCAAAAGTCACCCGCACATCCAACGGTTCATACACGTAGGCTAACCGGTAGTAATCGACCATGACCGAGGGGATCAGATGAAACATACTCATATCTCTGACAAACTCAGTCAGGAGTGTGCCCTCAGACACCGGCAGATTCTGAGTGTCCCCTTGCGACAAACGCTGTGCTGTTTCTTTACTGATGACCTGCTGCTGCTTAAAGGTCATCTGATCGTGCTTATGCTTGGCTTCAAGCACGATATAAGAAGGATCATGGTTGTAATAACGGATTCGGTATTTCTTTCTCAGCCATACCCCTTCCATCTTATCATAAAAGGCCGTCGATGCTAAATCATCAAAATACAGACTTCGGATCAGATAGGTCTTATCCGGCATCCGGCTGTTTTTATCCACATCCATGACCAAAGCCAATCGGCTTTTCAGCATTTCTGCCGCATCTTTGGAAATCGAAAATTTCAGTTCGTGTCGGTATTTATTCATAGTCCGCCAAAGTATCTTTCCATTTCCGCATCACTCAAATCAAAAAACTGCTTGGTCTGAGGCAGAAGATAATCATTACGCAACCGGAAATAGTTACGCAACCGCTCGACACTAGCCTGCCAGTCCTCAACGGATTTGCCCCATCGCTGACGCTCCCGCTCCATCTCCGGACTGTATATCGCTACCATCTCATCAATGGCCTGTTCAACCTTCGCTTGTGACCAGACTTCTTTGAGCTGATAGCTTAACCGATTCAGAAAGAGCTCTTTGAACTCCTCGTTACGTATCATATTTCTAAAAAGCAACGTACTTACTTTAAAACCCGTCATCCCTTCCGGATCAATCGCAAAGGCATAGTAATTGCGATAATAATTATACATAGCAAAGTCAAAATCATAAAATATCATCTGCCATCTTCCGTTGTCGATATCCGGATGTGAGAAGAAGCGGGTATTGATGATATCATTGTTAGTCACGATCACTTGCGAAACCCAGTAATCCGCATAACTCTCGACATTCAGCTTGGTTTTAACATAATCATAATGCTCTTTCTGCACCACATCATGAAGTGTCACATAACTGAGCAGTGAATTATAACCGGCAGCGCTGCCCGAAGTCACATCGCTGTCGATGCGGACGATATTCGCACGGGTATCCACATTGTACAATCCTGAGATAAAGTCTTCATCGACTTTTTCTCTGATGTTGAATATCCCGTAATAACTGCCATTGATATACAGAATCACCGGCTTGTAAGCTTGTACGGTCAAATGAGTATGGCCATCGACCATGCTGGTCGCAAGCACATCCCGAAACAGTGCATTGGGATAATCCTGAGATCCCGATCGCAAGATCAGAGTATCAAAAGATGAATAATCCCGCGTATCAAAAACACTGTAATTGAGCTTTGGTTCTCCATATGCCCTTTTAAACTTCAATGCAAAACTCTTTTTAGCCAATCCGCGCGCACTGCCGCCAAACAGCCGGATGCCGGCATCGATTGAAAAGCTTTGTCCGTTTTCATAAAGTTCGGCATGCCCTGGATATTCGATACCCACCGTCCAGACATCCGTCGTCAGATGTTTCAGATCAGCCGGATCAAGGGTCATGCTCACCACCGGCAAGGTATGATTCTCATTGATGATATAACTGGAAGTCATTACATTGGATGCCAGCTTGCCTTCTTCAATCGTCACATATCTTATAACAGAGGTCCTATCCAGCAGGATCGGACCTTGATAACGCTTAGAAGATTGGGTGGGTTCACTCCCGTCAGTCGTATAATAGGTCGGACCGAATACTTCCAGTTCAAACTGTAATGCATCGGACTGGTCATAGACACCGGCACTTAACAGCGGTTTGGGATCAATCGATATCTGACGGACTCCTTGCTGATTCTTCGCTTTGGGAGTCGGTGTGGTCATATACACAAACCCGCCCTCTTGCGATCGGCCATAACTGGCATTAACCGGAACATTGGCAATAAACATACTGTCAGCCAATGCGTTATCTTTAAACAAGTATAAAGATTCAACATCCGCAAGTTTGAAATTCACATGTGTATACGTCTGAGTGCTAAGATTCGGATCGCCTGAAGCTATGACAACGAAATATTCACCAGGAGCAAGGCTGATGGACGGTAACGCGTATCGCAAAGGATCATTCAGTGATGTCGAGAGAGTATATTCAGATAAGTCGATCGTTGAACCGCTGTGATTATACAATTCGATCCAGTCATATGTATTGGCACCATTGTGAGGCAGATACTTCGTATTGCGGTTCATCACCTCATTAATGAGCAAGCCGGATTTATAGGGCTGATGATGTTTTGCAAACTCATTGATTCCTGCATCATCATTTGGAAACCCGGGACTGATCGAAGTTGAATCCGCCCATTTTCCATTGATCCAAATCTTTGCAAAGCCGTTGATGACACCCTGATACTCAACATGATCGATGATTTTGTTTTTATGTCCCAAAACGATCACACCGTTTGTAGAGCGCAACCTGAAATCAGCATGGATCTGATCCTCAACGATTTCCTTGCCCGAAGTATATACTGCGATGACTTCTCCCGGAGGTAAGATTTGTTTCGGTAGCCGATAGCGGAAAGGGGCTGACAGCGTATTGCTTACAAACACATCGCTTAAATCCACATTGGCATCGGAGACATTGGTGATTTCGATATAACCCGAAAGCTCACGGAAATCATCCTGAAAGTTTCCGCGATTCGCCGGCAGAAATTCCGTGATTTTCAACGGACCGTTTTCCAGTCGGATGGACTGCAAGTATTGCTGATATCCTTGCTGGGTATTGGGAAATCCCGGTGTGATCTGATCGGTCGCAAACCATTCTCCCTGATTGTTTCTTGCCATGGTTTTATTCTCATCGATTGACACAATATTGAGTGCGTCGATGACTTTACCGCTGGGCGCTTTCAAAATCAGGGTTTCACCGCCGCCGCTTTTAAGCGAAAAATTGGCATAGGCACCTTCCGCTCTTTCTCCGGTTAAGTACACGACAAGAAATCCTTTGGACTTTATGACGATATCGGGAAAAAGCCATTTCACTTTATCATTGACATCGCTGAGACCGTAATTCTTTAATGAAATATCTGAACTGCTGCCGTTGTACAGTTCGATCCAGTCATACATCTGACCAGTCTCATCCGTAAAGGCACCATCGTTGGCCGTCATGACTTCACTGATGACCAAGTGTCCGATGGCCATCGTACCATCATTATCTAACGGCTTTTCATCAAGCGATGGCAGATAAACTGAATTGATCAGGATACTTACGACCACAGACAAAACAACAACGATAAAAATCATTGCCAATGTCCGTGAATTCTTCCTGATGGCTTTAACATTCGGATTAAACATGGTTCCTCCGCTTCACTAAAATTCATACCACATTTCTACATTTTAAGCAACTTACCTTAAGTAACATTCCTTTTTCCAAGGCTATCTTGCCATATCTCTGATGATTTTGATGAGAATGATTGCGGTTGCTGCGATGAAAAAGTACGCAGCTATATCAAATATGATGATCTTATCCGATTCACTGCCGGCAATATGCAATATGCCGCTGACAAGCATCCCATTGACCATCATCGCGATCGCCGTGTGAAAAGTATATGTATATACCGTATATAAAGGCTGCCGCTGTACCTTATCAGGCATAAATCCGTCCAGCCACAGAAAAATGATTCCGCCGATCAGCACCGGCAAAAACATCAGTTCCATGGATAAGGATGAGACACCATGAGAAAACAATCCGTAGATTCGGGTAGCCAAAAGCAAAAGAGCGCAGACTACCCCATAACTTTTCAAGAAACGAGACATTTTCTTCATATCAATGACCAAAAAACATGATATCGCTGACTTTGCGTTCACCGATCCATTTCCCATCGGTGGTTGGTTTATTGATGATCTTGCCATTGTACCAAAGGGTCGAGGATCCGCCGCCATCCAGGTTATAGGCCATCACAGCTCCTCTTTCCACAAATTCAGCGGCCAGTGTTTCCAGACGCATGCCTTTGCTGGCTTCCGTTCTGCCGTCAACGACAATGATCAGATAATGCAAAGGCTCAATCATGCCGATGGCCGTCCGGGGATTGGTGGTTTTGGAGAAATTGGTAACAATCGGCTGAGCTTCGCCGTTTTCAACCAACACCGGACCAAAAGAATAACTATGCACGATCCCTTGTTCCATGAGTTCTTCACCCGAAACCGTTCCCTCCGTCACAAACCGAAAGGAACCATTATCATCAATGAGCAGTGTCCGGTTGTCCGGGGCTTTCCGCGGATTATCCCTAAACAAAACCCCGTTGCGGATAATCAGTCCGCGGTCACGGAAACCGTAAAAATCGCCGTTGATGGCCAGAATGGCTTCATGCCTTCTGGCGATCGATGAGGTCGATTCATTTATATTTTTGCCAAAAGTATCTTTTGCGAATGCCGATTGCATGTATTGAATATGGGTCAGTCTGACATCCACGACATAAAAGACGACCCCGTTTTCTTTCACGGTATCAATTGTCAGATGGATATTCTGATCCCTGTACTCCGTATCCGTAAGGATCGGTTCCACAGGTTCCGGTTGAGGATCGGGATCCATCGGCCGATCGTCGATAACCACCTTTACGATCGGATCCGCAACTAAAAAAGCGTCTACTAACACATAGGAAGTAAAGGCTATGCACATGATGAAGGTCATCATGATCCATGTAATTTTTCTTATCTTTCTTTTTTTCATAATCTACTTCTTTCTGAATATCCAATGTTTCTGAACGGAAAAACTTAACATAAATAATACGGAATCAACGGCCAATTTGATCCAAGCGATATCGACCGATAGCATCTGATTGAAAAATTCAACCAGACCCCAACTCGACAGCATGATAAACAGCGCCAATATATAATAGCCGATCAATTGATTCTTCAAATTGCCATCGTGCTGGAACACTGTCTTTTTATTGACGAAAAAGTTAAATACGGAAGAAAATGCCCGGGCAATGACAGTGGACAGTAAGACGGCTTCTTTGATCTGAAATATCCAGAATATCTGATAAAGTACTCTGAACAATCCCAAATCGATGATCGCACTCAGAGATGATGTGATCGCAAAACCTAAAATCTGCTTGTAAATCTTGATGGAATCTCTCACAGGATCGAAATGAGAACCTTTGTTATCGTTTAGATAGACCGTGTGAATCGGTACTTCGCGAATCGGAAGTTTGAGTTTCTTGGAATACAGCAACATGTTCATCTCAAACTCATATCTGTCTCCGGGAAGATCGATCAGTGCTTCCATCGCGTGCCTGGAAAAACCACGCAAACCCGTTTGAGTATCACTGATTTTCTGACCGATCAGTACTCGGGTGATCGTTCGGGTGATCTTATTGCCAAGCAGGCTCTTGAGCGGTACGTTGGACTCATCAAAATTCCGGCTGCCCAGAATCATTTCCTGCGGATACTGTTTCAGTGTATCTGCGACCAATCGGATGTCTTCGATCAGATGCTGTCCATCCGCATCGGCAGTGATGCAACCGGATATTTCCTTACGATTCAAAAGCTCTCTCATTCCGGTTTTCAGTGCACTTCCCTTGCCGAGATTGACAGGGTGATGAATGACCGGACACTTCAGCTCGTTTTTGAGGGTTTCAAATATCGGCTGACATTGAGGGCTGCTGCCGTCATCAACGACAAGAACATCAAATCGTTGGGCCATCAGGCCCTCAGCCAATGTGCTCAATCGCTGATCCGGCTGATAAGCCGGTATCAAAACTGCAATGCTCATTCAATCACCTCACACTTTATTATAACCCTATGTCAAATAAAATAAAGCGAAAAGTATCCCACTGGTAATCAACCGCCAACATATTTCTAAGAAAAGTAAAATCCGGTTTCCCGGATTTTACCATTTGCCCTTATTCATGTGACCGGCTAATTCAGCCTTACTGATCTGTTTGATCAGCACGGCTTCCTCTTTGGCCTTTTTGAAGAGTTTGACACAAGCCGGATCCAGATTATCATCGATCCCTGCCTCAGCCAACGCTTCAATCTTGTTACAATAGTTGATCAGACGCATGTGCAGATCATTGGTATACTCTGAACGAAATACTTTCTCAGCAGCTTCATCTGCCAAAACATCGAACTTCTCTTTCGGAGCATTGCACTTCGGACAAAAATCATGCAATTTATCCTCTTCCATAATCAAACCGCATACCTGGCATTTAACCAATTTACCCATTTCGCTACCTCCCAATAGCTTAACGCTATCCTTATTATAGCACAAGCAGGCCGCAGCGAATCATACCTAAAGTTCGACAAATTATTTTCATAGATTTTCATGAAAATGTTGTCATTCCCTCTGTACAAAACATTTTTTTTAGCATAGAATTAGAGAATGTTAAAAAAGGGGGCATCCAAGATGAGCAAGCATCCATTTGAATTGTTTGGTAAATATTTATTCAGCGATGCGGTAATGAAAGAACGATTGCCACATCCCATCTATCTGAGACTGAAGACTTCCTTAAAACATGAGACGCAACTTGATCAGAAAACCGCAGAAGCCATCGCCCACGCGATGAAAACCTGGGCCATTGATTTAGGAGCCACTCACTACTCCCATTGGTTTCAACCGATGACCGGCGCAACTGCCGAAAAACATGATGCATTTTTAGAACCCGGAGAAGACGGTTTGCCATTAGCCAGATTCAGCGGAAGAGCCTTGATAAAAGGTGAAACCGATGGATCGAGCTTCCCTAACGGCGGACTCAGAGCTACTTTCGAAGCCCGCGGTTATACATACTGGGATATCAGTTCCCCGGCATTTATCCGCGACAATGTCCTTTGTATTCCGACCGTGTTTGTATCTTACAACGGCGATACACTCGACAAGAAAGCCCCGCTTTTGAAGTCCATGGACGTTTTGAGCAAACAAGCGACCCGGGTTTTACATTTGTTAAACGAAAACGATGTTAAACGTGTCACTCCTTCCTTAGGATTGGAACAGGAATATTTTTTAGTCGATGAAGGACATTTCAAAGCCCGGCTGGACCTATTGCTTACCGGCCGCACACTGATCGGCAACTTCCCTCCCAAAGGACAGGAAGCTGAAGAGCATTATTTCGGATCGATCCCATCGAGGATTAAAACCTTTATGGAAGAAGTCAATCTCGAATGCTGGAAGCTGGGCATTTACTCTCGGGTAGAACATAACGAAGTGGCATTCAATCAGTTTGAAATCGTTCCGGTGTTTGCGGCGACGCATATCGCCGTCGATCAAAATCAGCTGATGATGGACATCCTCAAGAAAACTGCCAAGAAACACGGTCTTGCCTGTCTGTTACACGAAAAACCGTTTGCCGGCATTAACGGTTCCGGTAAGCATAACAACTGGTCGCTGATGACGGACACCGGAATCAACCTGTATGATCCGGGAGATACTCCTGCGGAGAATCTGCGCTTTCTGATGTTTGTCGCATCTTTGGTCAAAGCTGTCGATCAGTTCCCCGAATTATTGCGCATGGCCGCTTCCGGCCCCGGAAACGATCATCGATTAGGTGCCAATGAAGCTCCCCCCGCCATTATCTCTGTGTATCTGGGTTCGATGCTGGAAAATCTGTTCAGTGAAATCGAAGCCGGCAGTGCTCTGACTGCCAATGGCAATCATACCCATTCCCCCTTATCTACTTTAAAAGCTCTTCCGAAAGAACTTTCCGATCGCAACCGCACGTCCCCTTTTGCTTTTACCGGATCGAAATTTGAATTCCGCATGGTTGGTTCCTCCCGTTCGGCAGCTTCTGCCAATACCGTGCTCAATACGATCTTGGCAGATGCACTGTTGGAAATGGGCGATCATTTGGAAAAACTGTTGGATCAGATGGATGTCAAATCCGCCGTTTATGCGGTTTGTACCAAAGTCATGCAAGAACACCGCCGGATTCTGTTTAGCGGTGACGGTTATGCCAATGCCTGGGTCCATGAAGCGAAGAAACGCGGTCTTCCGAATATCACATCGTTTACCGAATCGATCGACAGTCTGATCGAGCCCAAGGCCGTGACTCTTTTCGAAAAGCATGGTGTCTATCATGAACATGAACTGATCGCAAGAGCTGAAATCTTGCATGAACAGTTTATCCGCGCCATCAAGTTTGAAGCGAAAACGCTGATCGACATGATACGCAGACAAATCTTACCGGCAGCTGTGACCGACCTTCTGCCCTATCAGCAAGTCTCTTCCGGTAATTTTGCCAAGAAGATGGCGGCTCAGCTGACCGCCGGAATCGACTGTCTGGATGATGCCACGACTGTACTTGAAGGATTGCTTGAAGAAGCTGCTCTGATTGCCAATCATCGTGAAAAGGGACTTTATCTGCATCAGATCGTCCGACCCCAGCTCGATGAAGTTCGCAAATGCGCCGATGCCCTTGAAGCGATCATGAACAAAACAAATTACCCGATTCCGACGTACAGTGATATCTTATTTCATTTCGACTGAAACTTTGATTCAAATCAAAGTTTTTTTTTGCAGTTATCCTATAATGATGGCAGGAGGGTACAATATGATCACCAAATATCAATTACAGACACTGACATGTCCCAGCTGTGCAATGAAAATCAAGGCGGCACTCACAAAGGTTGCCGGAGTCGAACATGTCGAAGTATTGTTTAATGCCAGCAAGGTTGCCATTACCTGGAAAAAGGAAGCGGAGCCGGTTCTCGCTTTGGCAGAAAAGAGCGTCGAAGAAACGTTGGATCGCATCGGTTTTCCGATCGTCAGTAAAAAATAATGAACATGGATGTCAAGCATCGTCTGATCCTGTATACCTTGCTGATTGGGTTAGGATGGATCAGCCGTTGGCTATCACAACCGCTGCTGTTTGATGTCTTTATGACTACATCCGCAATCTTAGCCATATTCCCGATTGCGAAAACAGCCATATCCGGGTTGCGATACAAAGTCATCGGTATCGATACCTTAGTCAGCATTGCCGTCATCGGAGCTCTGCTTATTTCGGAAACCTGGGAGGCAGCAGCCGTCAGTTATCTGTATACCTTGGGTCACTATCTGGAGAATCGTACATTAAGTCGAACGCGCGGAGCGATTGCGTCACTGCTGGACAATCTGCCGAAAAGAGTATCCATAATTAAAAATGACAACATTATTGAGATTGCTGCTGACGAACTTGCAATCGACGATATTTTGTATGTGCGAAGCGGAGAGCGGATTGCCGCAGATGGAGTGATCATCAGCGGCAGCGCCATGATCAATGAATCTTCGATTACCGGTGAGTCGGTTTCCATCGTCAAAAATGTCGGAGATCGGGTGTACGGTTCGACACTGATCGATACCGGAGTGCTTCACATCAGGGCAGAGCAGCTCGGTGATGATTCGACCTATGGGCACATTATTGCCCTGGTTGAAGAAGCCCAGGACAAAAAGGCAAAAATTCAGCGATCTCTCGAAACATTCGCACAGTATTATACCCCTGCAATCATCATTTTAAGCATTGGTGTATATATCGTCACTCGAGATATCCGATTGGCTCTGACATTATTGGTCATTTCCTGTCCGGGTGCATTGGTGATTTCAGCTCCGGTATCGATTGTCGCCGGCATCGGCAACGGTGCGAAAAACGGCATCTTGTTTAAAGGCGGTGATGTCATGGAGAAACTCAGCGAAGTCAAAGCGGTCGCGTTTGACAAAACCGGTACACTGACTCAAGGTGAGTTACGCGTTGAACAAATCATCTCTTACTCCATGGATGAAAGGACACTGTTGTTTACTGCCGCATCTCTGGAAAGTGCATCTGAGCATCCGTTAGCAAGAGCGATCTTAGAGAAAGCACAGCAGCATGAAATCACTCCGGTGTTAGCGGCGGATGTTGAAATACTGCCCGGATTTGGATTAAAAGGAATGGTTGAAGATCGTTCTGTCATCATTGGCAGCCCGCGATACTTTGATCAACCGCTACCCATCGAACAAATCGAAACTTTAGAGTCTTCCGGTCTGACCGTGATCATCGTATCTGTCGATCAACAGATTTCCGGTCTCTTTGGAATCGCCGATCAGATTCGGCCAAGTGCAAAGCATGTAGTCGACAGACTCAAACATATGGGCATCGTCTCGGTGATGCTTACCGGAGATCATCCGCGTGTCGCACAGTCAATTGCCCATCAAAGCGGAATCGGACATTTCAAAGCCCAATGCCTTCCTCAGGATAAAGTCCGCTACTTAGATGAGTTGAAAAAACAATATGGGTTGACGGTGATGGTCGGTGATGGTATCAATGATGCCCCGGCATTAGCAAATGCTGATTTCGGGATTGCGATGGGTTCAACTACCAATCACACAGCCATGGAAAGTGCCCATGTTATCTTGAGTTCATCATCACTGGAAAAACTCCCTTATGCTATCGAGCTGAGTAAAGCAACCACGAGAAACATGAGAATCAACATTATCTTTGCTCTGCTGGTCGCATTCTCGCTGATGATCGGTGTACTGACCCGTCATGTATTTCTTTCGGTAGGTATGCTTATCCACGAGTTAAGCGTCCTGATCGTCATCATCCATGCAATCCGTTTACTCACATTCAAAACAAAAGACGCCTGAGGCGTCTTTTGTTTTGAAATGTTGACCGCACTTAAGTTTATCTGTGTTTGGCCAATATTTGTGATTTTAGTTCACTGAATCGCTCAGTGGCAGCGAAGCGGATTTGGCTCTCCCGATAATCCTGACCGAAACTGCCACGGGAAACCATCAGGATCGGCGGCATTTGAATCCGCTTGTATACCGAGTTCTGCATATTGTTCAGTACCCATTGCAAATCATCGATAAAGGTCTTGGGATCATCCAATCCATAGAATCTGAGCCACTTTCCGGTTTCAGTTTCAAATATGGTATCCGTCAGATACTCTTCCATCAGCCGTTCAACCTGAAATCCGGGATACTCGGTCAGCCGCTGGATCAGCCAGTCGTGATATCCCCATTTCATCGGATCGACCTGCTTATCCTTCAGTTCGGCCGATGGGGCAAAATGCCATGAAATCTGACCTTCCCCAATCTCCGGCAACAAATTCTCTGGTATGATTTCATCATTAAAGTGCTGATTGATCGCATGACCCAGCTGAGCCAATTGCAGTTTCGTACAATCTCCCAACGGAGCCAACGCACCGATGGTATCTCCATACAACGTACAGTATCCTAAGGCGGTCTCGACCTTATTGGCATTATTGATGATGATTGCTTTCTCGATCGAGGAAATCGATGAGAGGCAGTGACCGCGTAATCGCGCCTGAATGTTCTCAATAGTCAATGACTCATACGGCTCAGAATATCCAAATGAATCCAATACCGCGCACGTTGAATTGACCATCGGTTCGATTGAAGATGCCAAATAGCGGACGTTGAGTCGCTCACACAGCGTTCTGGCATTGTCTTTGGTCAGATCTGTATTATACTTCGTCGACATATTGACGCCGATGATACGTAAAGAACCCAAAGCCATCGTCAGTAACGCCGTGTTGATGCTGCTGTCAAGGCCGCCGGAAACCCCGATCAGCCAATTCGGCTTAAACGGGAATACCTGCCGGTCAAACTCCCGGATGCCGCACAACAACGCAAGCAAAAGCTTATTTTCTGTCACATTTTCAGCTTGAGATTCACCGTTGATATCCACGATTTTAAGTTCACTTTCAAAACGGTCATTACAACCGTCGATCCGGATCCCGTTGCGATCGGTGACGGTTGAGTCCCCATCGAAAACCACGACCGTCTTTCCGTTATTTTGCATGCCCACCGCATTGACATAGATAAACGAGGCCACTTTCTCCGGATATTTTTTGTGATGTTTGGTCAGCTGTTTGATTCTTGAGAGTTCTTTGTTGCGGGTCCACGGCGAACTTGAAATATTGATGATCAGGTCACTTTGGTATGCAACCGCCTTTTGCATCGGACTGAAATCATAATCTTCATCCCATAAATCCTCACATATCTGAAGCGATATCTTTACGGACTTGCCATCCTTCTCAAACTCAAACGGTTCACAGATATCTTCAAATGTCAGATTCGAAAGTGTGATACCATCCATAAAGAATCTTGAATCATCGAATACGCGGTAATCCGGAAGCAAGTGCTTGACATACTGACCCCAAGCTGAATTAGGTCGACTCACCCATTGTCTGTTATAGGCAAAAAAGGCACTGTTAAACCGGGCAATACGGCCGTCACGGCCTTTAAACATCTGACCGCCATAGGTCAGACTGATATTGCCCCAAACGATTCCGATTCCGTCACTGAGCCCTTTGATCACTTCGTTCTGTTGCTGGCAGTAAGCTAAAAACTCGCTGTCCGTCCATTTGTCCTGAAGAAAATATCCGCTGATGGCCATTTCCGGAAAGACGATGATATCAGCCTGTTGTTCTTTAGCCTGATGAATCATCAACTTCATTGACTCAATGTTTTCAGTGATATTTCCGCTTGCGATATTCATCTGCCCCAGTGCAATTCTCATGTCGGATCCCTCGGTTTTCTATACACATTATAAGACACCAACGTATCCTTGTCTATTTACTTAACGTCAGAAGCAGTGGTATACTCTGATTAACGATGGGAGTGATTCATATGAATAAACAAGAGTATCTCCGTTTACTCAGACAGCAATCCGATCCGGCAGATCCTCAGGCACTGAATGAAGCCGAAACGTATGTTCAGCGTTTTTTCGATGAGAAAACCGCTAAAGGATTGAGTGAGCGAGAAATCATTGCCCAACTGGGTAATCCCACGAAACTATTGGTTAACATACCCAAATCTCAACCGGCAACGGGTGTGGTTGAAGATAAGCTGTCTGAAGAAGTGATTTCGGAACAGCCAACCGGAGTTGAAGAGACTTCGGAAACTAAACAACCGACCCATCCGACGACAGGTAAATCCTCCGGCAGTTTACTTCGACTGATTCTGGGTCTGATGATCGGACTTCCGATGTTGTTGGCATTGACAGCTTTGGTACTCTCGGGGATAACCGCTACCACATTCGCCTTTCTGCAAGGTCTTATCATGACCTTCGACTTGCCCTTTCGCATTTGGCGTTTCTCCTTCAACATCCGCGAAGATTTTTCATTGCTGATCGGCATCGGACTGATCATGATATCCAGTGGAATGCTTACCTTGTTCTTATCTTCTCTGGTCGGCCTTTATCATGGCTATAAAGGCTTATTCAGAGGCAATTTCAGGTAAAAGCTATGAGAAAGTCATGGGGTTTATCCCTGATCACTATGGGAAGCATTCTTTTGATCATTGCCTTTTTCTGGTTTATCTGGGCGGGCAAAGATTTGATCGATCATGATGACCTTCCTTCGGTACAGACGATATCATTTAAACAGAACTTTTCCGAAGTAAATAATATAACCATTCATGGCGGTCTTGCCAATACCATTTCCATTACACTGGAAAATCAGTCACAAATCACCGCCGACATCACCGGTCATCTTGGAGCGATCAAAGCGGTGCGGGAATCCAAAAACTTCATCATCGGAACTCCGCAAAGCAATCTGAGTATTCAGTCCTGCCCGTGGTTCAAGTCTTGTCCGCCTGTCAGCCGGCTGGTAAGTATCGATGTGATCATTCCTTACGATTATACCGGAAATATTACGATCTACGGTACGGCTGTCGATATCAGTATCCACTCCGCCCGGATGGCCGACAACATTAAGTATATCAGTATCAATACCGCCGATTCCGATGTCGAAATCACTTTTTTAGCTTCGGATGTGTTCATCAATACCGCCAAACTCGACCTGAATTTACAGTCCGTCGGTCAGCGTTTTTCAGTCAATTCAACCTCGGCAAACATTGATTTCACACCGCTGGAAAATGTTTCCGCACAGCTCAACGTTTCTGCCGGATTCACCGAATTGTACATCCATCAGATGCCGATCAAGGGTGTCTCGATCGAATCAGCCGGAATCAACACTACACTGATCGAAGGTGATCAGGAACAGAGATTCTTTGTGTCTTCTTTGTTTGAGTATGATCCCGAAGGGTCCGAGCACAAACTGAATATCTCCTTAAATGCGCTGTATACCATCCTTCATATCGACAAAAAAATAACTCCATAGAGTTATTTTTTGCGTTGTCTGACGACTTCGAAACAAAGCACGGCTGTGGCTTGTGCAGCCGGCAAGGCCACTTTGGTATCGGTAGGATATTCGATGTAGATGTTTTGATCACTTTGAAGTAAGACAGCTTTGGATAATCCGCGCATCTCCCCGCCGATGCATAAGCACAGCGGTTTTTTTAAGTCAGCACGGCTCATTTCTACGGATAGGTCATCACGTACGGCACAAACAAGAGACAATCCGAGTTTCTTGATCTGCTTTGACATCTGATCAAAATCATCGGCTAATATCCAATGGATTCTTTCACTGATGCCCGCCGAAGATTTGCATATGACATGCTCACTGAAACTCCAATCCCTTGCCCGAGTGATGATCGCCTGAGCTCCGGCTGCAGCGGCCGTACGGAAAATATATCCGAGATTAAATGGATCTTCCACACCTTCAATCAATACGATAAAATCGGATCCTTTTACATCATCGATCGAATCAAACTGGCGCGGATCAGCCATGGCAATCACTCCGCCATGAGTTTTCCCTTTCGCACAACTGTCAATTTCCTCTCGCATTTTGATCTTGCATGGAATTTTGTTGATTTGACACAACCGCTGAATATATTGGAAGTCTCTCTCGCTTTGTTTGCTTTTATCCATCCATACTTCACGGACGACTCGCTTCTTACCCTGAATCACGGCCTTGACCGATAAAGCTCCCTCAAATATCATATTCTTACCTTTCTGATAAAATCCTCCGGCGCTACTTCAACGGGGATTTTGATCGTGACGATTTCCATGGGCTTATATACTCTGTCCACATTCTCATTCTCACTGTTTATGATTTCAGTGACAGTGAACTGCTTATGATCGGTTGTCGGACCGAACACTTCACACAGCCAACCTTTATTGAAATGATTTCTCACTTCGACCGTTGCCCATTGAGTCAGAGGATCATAAGCGATGACAGTTGCCAAGAATTCCTGAGTGATACCCGATCCGTTTTTGTCATATAAATGTCCCTGATCCGATGGTTTGCTTAAGAAGAAACCAGAGAATGTCTCACGGTTCTCAGCTTTCGCCAGCTCAAGATTGCAATGACGGACACTTTCCTGCTCGTCCTTGCCCGCAAGTAAATCATCGATCAGACGACGATAAGCCCCGACCACGGTTGCCAGATAATACTCAGACTTCATCCGCCCCTCGATTTTCAGTGATGATATGTTCAGCCGGATCAGATCCGATAAAACCGAAGTGGCATTGAGATCCTTTGAACTCATGGAAAACAATACATTCTCATCATGCACCGGCTGACCGGCACTGTCAAAACACATATACTTCCAACGGCAGCTTTGAGCACAACCGCCTCGATTGGCATCACGCAAAGTCATATAGTTGCTCAATGTGCATCGGCCGGACACATTGACACACATACCGCCATGGATGAATACTTCGATAGCCATCGGATGAGATGAAATAAGTTCGATATCTTCGAGCGAGCATTCCCTGGCCAATACGACCCGATCGATACCCAACTGCTTATAAAAGTTCAATGTTTCAATGTTTGCACTGGATTGCTGGGTGCTCAGGTGGACTTCCATCCGCGAGCTGACCTTTCTGGCCACCTTTGCAATGTACAGTGATGCGACGATAACCGCATCGACACCGATATGATCCAACGCTTGCAAGTACTCCTTCAAACCTTCCAAATCTTCCTGATGAGGAATCATATTGACGGTCACATACAACTTCGCATGATGGGCATGGGCATATCTGACCCCCTCTTCAATATCCGACAGTTCAAAATTGCTGGCACGTGAGCGCAAGGAGAATTTCTTGCCGCCGATGTACACGGCATCTGCACCGAAATGAACGGCTGTCTTTAAGCGGGCAAGATCCCCGGCCGGAGCTAATAACTCGGGCCGTTTCATGAGTTTACCACCTTAACTGTGCTGGTCGGTGTGTGAATCAGCGCTTTGAAAAGCGGATACTTCTTTGCCAGTTCGGATCGAAACGATTCTATGTCTTTATGTTTAAGAAATACATCTACAGCCGCAAATACATCCGCATCATCCAAAAAAACAGAATCAATCAACACATGATTTAGACCAGACTCTTCTAATATTTGTATCTCCTCAAATATCTCCAAAACTCCGGGAGCAAAAATGTGAAATCCGTGGATATCCTGCATGGCCGGATATCGGTCAGTCCTTCCTTCTTCCTGAAGTGTATATCGTTGATAGTCAACATCCGCATCTTTATCGATATGATGGAAATAGCTGCTTAACAGCGGACGGCTGGAAGTGCTCATGCCGGGATAACCGAAGCCGTTGATGGCTGTCTGATCAGGAAACTTACAAACGATTTCTCTGATTTCATCAAAGGTAAGTTCACGAGCTAAAACAACCAAATCCACACCCATTGATAATAAGATTTCAACATCCTGAGCATGAGTAATAGTAGTATCGGTATGCAAAATCACTTTGCGTGTCGGATAGTTTTTCTTAATATAATGCATGACACCGAGATCTGCTACGATGTATCCCGCAGGACCAAGGTTATCGGCAGCTTCAATTTCCAGTTTCAATGTGTCCCACTCACTTTGCATGATCATTCGGTTGACGGAAAGATACCATGGCATATGCAGCTGATTAGCTTCAAAGGTTAGAGCAACCAGTTCATCACGATTTAACGGATGCTGCGTTTTTACTGAACAAAAAGCCGTCGAAAGGATGACGGCGTGCGCAGATGATGAAACGGCCGAATGCAATTGACTGACGTTGTGGATAGGAACAAAAACGTTCATAGTCCCTCCTTGGTTAAGATTCGATAAACTCCCGGTTCTTCTGATTGAAGCCGACAAAAATTGAAAGCATCGTCACTACGATCAATCCGCTGATGATCGTAAAAACCAGCTGATATAAAGCTGACCCTTCAAAAGTCGAAGGGATATTCTGCAAGATCAGAGCATACACCTTATCCCCATAATAGATCCCGATTGCAAAGAAGGTCTGATAAATGCCCATAGTAACTTCACGCATATCTTTCTGAAACGGCTGTAATGCCAATCCCAACAAGACATTATAGGTGATTCCATAGCCAAAGCCATTAAGGCTGTAGGATATAAATAATATTGTCGGATTGGTTACGGTCGTTGCCAATGCCGTGAATATCAGGCTGGAAATCAGCCCAAGCAATAATGTATTTTTGACTCCAATTTTCTTTTTCAGCCATAAACCGGCAATAACACCGGCAACCAACTGGAATAAAGAGAAAATGACATCCAGATAGGCAATCAGAAAATCGGCCATCATGACTTCGGATGTACGGGCGTAGGCGACCATGTTGCTTCCGCTGGATGCAAAACGGATAAAAGATACGGAAACAGCCAAAATGCATATCAACAGAAACCGACGGTCACTGAGTGCCGCACCGATTTTATGCCAACTGAAATTACGGACTTTCTCCTTATTATCTTTGACTCTAAAGAGAAACAAAAATCCGACAAATGCCAATCCGGCACTGATCGCCCACATCAATCCATAGTCCTTGACCGGATTTTGAGTAGCAAGAAACTGTAACGGGGCAACGATGAACTCAGCTAACAGCGGTGCGATCGATAAGATCGAGACAGAAACCATCGCCTGTTTGGTCGAAAACGTTTCAGAGAAGAACACATTAAACAAGGCCAGCATGCTTGCTCCGACTCCCAGAGCCAGTGATGATGACATCAGACTTAGATAATCCGGACGATACACGACCCAAATCGACGTAAGAAAAACCATCATCAATGCCGCACCGATCAAAGCACGGCGCGATTTCAGCGTATCACTCAAAGCAAATACCGGCATCCGGACAAAAATTGAAACCAGTCCGTAAGCCGCGGCAATGTTCGCCCCTAAGATGCCATCCATGGCCAGTCCGCCGACATCTCCCGAAGATACGGCATAGGCCTTTCGATAGGCCCGTACGATATTGATGGCCGACCAGAAAATGACCAATAAAATAAAAATCATCATCTGATATTTACTTAAAGCATATTTTTTGTATATATACCATGTCAAAGCAATCGTAAGTATGACCGTGATAATGTAAACCCAAGACTTCCATTGGATAAGGACTTGGGGGTTAAAAGCAAATGTCACAAATATCCCTCATTTCTCCATAAGTTTAAACTAATTGGGTTGAAAAATAAAGATGAATGTTATAATACTGACATAGAAATGAGGTTGACTTTGTGAAATATATCGATTTACGTTCAGATACGGTAACCATGCCTACAAAACAGATGCGACAAGCCATGGCAGAAGCTTTGGTGGGAGATGATGTATATCAGGATGACCCCACGGTCAAAGAACTTGAGACCTTGGCAGCACAGGTAACCGGACATCAGGCCGGATTGTTTGTAGCTTCCGGCACCATGGGCAATCAGCTGGCCATCATGACCCACACCAAACGCGGTGATGAGATCATTACCGGCGAAAACTATCACATCGTCGCCCATGAAGTCGGAGCGGCTGCGGTACTGTCCAATGTGAGCATCCGAATGATCCGTCATGATCTTGACTGGATTTATCCCGATGATATCAAATCTGCCGTTCGCAGCGTGGATATTCATAATCCGACAACCTCTTTGCTTTGCCTGGAGAATGCATTGTCCAATGGCACGGTCATGCCCGTTGAACTGATGAACCAAAACATTGATATGGCGCACTCTCTTAACTTAAAGGTTCATTTGGATGGTGCACGGGTATTCAATGCTTCAACTTATCTGAAGTGCGACGTCAAAGAACTGACCGCCCGCTGTGATTCTGTGATGTTTTGTCTGTCAAAAGGTCTCTGTTCACCGGTCGGTTCGATGCTGGTGGGAAGTAAAGACTTTATCGATCGGGCTCGCAAAAACCGCAAGCTTTTGGGCGGCGGTATGAGACAATCGGGTATCCTGGCGGCAGCCGGTTTGATTTCGATCCGTGAGATGACAAAGCGCTTATCTGAGGATCATCGCAATGCCGATCACTTGGCTCATTTATTATCGCAAATCGCGCAGATTCAGGTGTTCAGTCAGCTAAGAGATATCAATATGGTATACTTTTCGTTAAATCATCCGGCACCGGAACAGTTGGTTGAATTTGCGTTTAACAGAGGATGCAAAATCAATCCTCCCGGCCAAGGCATATTCCGAGTAGTCACTCATAACGATATAACATCCGAAGATGTGGGGCTGTTTGTCGAAATCATCAAGAATTTCCTAATGGAAAACCCGTCCTAATCGACGGGTTTATCTTTTATGATGAATGTAAATGTAATAAAAATCATAATCATACAGCCGACGATGATCACTCGGATAATCAGATGATCGATCGTGATCAAGGGAATAAGTAACATGATATAGGCTGTAGTCACGATCCGCACTTTCGTTTTTACCGGCATCATTCCATCCTTCACAGAACTTTGTACATGTCTTGTATAGAAGTCAGACTGAGTCAGTCGGTCATGAAACTTAGCTGATCCCCGGGCAAAGAAGAATGCGCCGAGAAGCAAAAATGGCGTGGTCGGTAACACCGGAACAAACGCTCCTACGATACCGGCGGTAACGAATATCCAACCCAAAGCAATCGAAACAAATCTCATTTCAAAGCATCAATAAATGCCAGCACTTGCTGAACATCACTTTTTGGATCGACGTTCTCAAACACTTTCAATATGATCCCTTGCTCATCGATGACAAATGTCGTCCGGGCCGTTCCCATGTACTTCTTTCCATAAAGAGACTTCTCTTTCCAACAGTCATATGCTTGAATAACGGTCGTATCCGGATCACTTAACAAAGTGAAATTCAGTTCATACTTACCGAGAAAACGCTGATGACTTTTCACATCATCTTTACTGACTCCGATGATCTTATAGCCTCTCTTTACAAACTCATCAAAATGATCCCGGTAGGAACACGCCTGTGTCGTACATCCCGGCGTATCATCTTTCGGATAAAAATACAATATCACTTTCTGATTCTCAAAATCACCCCATGTTACATTTTCGCCCTTTTCGTTCAGTAAATTGAAATCCGGGGCTTTTTGTCCTGCTTGCAACATTTCTTCACTCCCTTTCTGATATATCATATCAGAAATTGAATTAAACTTGGTTGATTTTGCTTACTTTCGCGATGCGATCGCATCACGGATTTTCCTTAACCACTCATCACTTTCGCCCGGATCATGGGTATCACCAAGTGTAATGGCCGGCTTGTTCTTTCCGTGATAATCACTACCGGCAGAGACGAGTAATCCGTTTTCATTGGCGAATTGCTCTACAAAATCACTTTGTTGGGGTGCATGATAGGAACAATAGGCTTCGATACCATCGAGTCCCTGAAGTTGCTTGACATCAGCCAGTGATGTCACGCTGATTAACGGATGAGCCAGGATGGCAATCCCTTGGGTCTGATGTATATAATGAATGACATCCTTGGCATCCGGTAAAATCATTTTGACATATCCCGGTTTCCCGATGGCACAATAATCCCAATAGAAATCTGCTAAGGGATTAGAAAGGACGGATGATTTCAGATACGGCTGTAACTGAGGTTGCTGGGGATAATGGTCAAACATGAAGCGGGTTATTTCCACATTGGTGATCAGTTTCCCCGGATAAGCTTTTTGGATCTGCTCAATGCGCATATTCATCCCAAAAATCCGATTAAATACATGGATCCGGATGTCCATGATCCGCTCCAGTTCGTTTAAGTAATTGCTGGCGATCGTCCGGTAAATCGGCGCCTGAAAATCGATGCCCAATCCGATGATATGATAAATGTTCCGCTGAAAATAGCAATCGACTTCAACGCCCGGTATCCAGGTTGATGAATCATAGCGGCGAGCTTCACTATTGGCACGGACATCGTTATGATCGGTCAAAGCAATGCAATCAATCCCTTGTCTTTTTGCCATCGCAAAAATTTCATCAACCGAAGTGTCACCATCAAAGCTGTATCTTGTGTGAATATGCAAATCAGCTTTCATGACGTTTTATATCGGAAATGCGACCTTCGTACGGAGCAAACACCATCTTACGGCTGGCAGGTGCCCCCTGTTTTACGGTTGTCAGCACATCGGTTCCTTCCGGCTCATCCAAAGCAAATGTAACCGGTTTATCCGAGAGATTAATGATGATCCTCAGTTTCTCATGCTCATCTTCTCGGATATAAGCAATAAGCTGCGGATGCTCGCAGAGAATCTCAGTCCATGTTCCGAAGGTTAAGACCGGATGTTGTTTAACAAATGTTGTGAGTTGGCGATAGAAATTCAAAACAGAGTCCGGATCGTCTATCTGACTCTCAACATTGATTTCGGTATAGTTCGGGTTAAGTTTGATCCACGGCGAAACAGTAGAAAAGCCTGCATGAAGTCCGCTAGTCCATTGCACCGGCGTACGGGCATTATCCCTGGTCTTCTTTTGAATGACTCGTTTGGCGATAAAGGCCGGAAGTTTCATCATCGACTGTAATACTTTATAATCCGTGATCGCTTCAATGTCCTTCCATTCATCGATTTCCAGTTTACAATCGGTCATGCCGATTTCTTCACCCTGATAGATAAACGGTGTCCCTCTCAGCGTGAAATTGAACATTGCCCAGGCCTTGGCACTTTCGATCCGGTATTTCTTGTCATTTCCGTAATGAGAGACATGACGGGGCTGATCGTGATTCGACAGATAATTGGCCATCCAATAGTCACGGTTTTGCATGTCCGTCTGCCATTTGCGCACAATTGATTTAAACTCTTTGATCGTCCATCGGTAAAACTTGCGGAAGTCAAACTTACCCAACGGACCGCAGTCGATCAAGGCCAGTTCAAAATGAAACATCATATCCAATAACGGCTGTTTCAGATTGCTGTATCGCCATGCGGCATCCTGAGTAAGAAGCATCCCTTCCCCCACACTGAAAAAATTAAACTCTTTTCGTACTTCATCAACGACTTCCTGTAAATAATCAAAAGCTTTGGGCAGACTGTTGATGAAATCATCCGCGAACTGGTATCCCTTTTTATGAGGATTTTTATCCGGCAGTCCTTCTTTTTTACTGATGATATTGATGACATCAAAGCGAAACCCAGCGACACCGCGACGTAACCAGAATTTCATGATTTCGGTGATTCCTTCTCGGACGTTGGGATTTTCCCAGTTGAGATCGGCTTGTTGAGGTGCCCACATAGTCATTACATACTCGTCTTCCGCTACTTTCGTCCAGCCGCTGCCGCCAAACAGACTGATCCAATTGTTGGGCTCTTTCCCGTTTTTTCCTTTTCTGAAGAAATAGTAGTCTCGATAAGGCGATTGAGGACTTTCCATTGCCTTTCTAAACCACTCGTGCGAGGTAGAGGTGTGATTGGCCACCATGTCCATAATGATACCGATCCCGCGTTTCTTTGCCTCAGCGACTAAGGTATCAAACTGCTTTAAAGTCCCATATTCCGGTTGGATATCATAGTAGTCATCGATATCATATCCATAATCGTAATTGCCGGATACATAGATCGGCGAAAGCCAAATGTAGTCAATGTTGAGAGACTTCAAATAATCCAGTTTCTCGATTACACCGCCCAGATCACCGATTCCGTCATGATCGGTATCTTTAAATGATCGAGGCCAGATCTGATAAACGATGGAGGCAAATTCCTTTTTCATACGTTACGTTCTCGTTTCTTTTGATGTGTTCACCTTTGAATCTTCTGCTATATTTTCATTATAAGGTTTCTAATTTGACTATTCAATCGGAATCCATGACCATCGAATGTGATTTTTGGTATAATATGTCTATGAGAACAAGAACTGAATTTATTAAAGATTTACAAGAGAAAGTGACTCTCATTGCTGTCAGTAAAAACCGTTCGAGAGCTCAGATCGAACAGCTTTACCGTGAGGGCATAAAGATTTTCGGTGAAAATAAAGTCCAGCAACTGTTAGCCAAAGTTCAGTCTGATGATCCTTGGCAATGGCATTTCATCGGTCACCTTCAAACCAATAAAGTAAGAGATGTCGTTTCGCGTTGCTCATTGATTCATTCTGTAGATTCACTTCGTCTGATACTGGAAATCGAGAAACAAGCCGCCCGTCTGATGAAAGTGATGGAAATCCTGATCCAGATCAATCTTTCCGATGAAGCATCAAAATTCGGATGCAGCCGTGAAGATGTGAAAGACTTATTCAGACAGGCTCAGCAATGCGAACATATACGAGTCCGCGGCATCATGATTATGGGCCCGTTAACAGATGACAAGTCTCAAACGGCTTCTGTATTTCGCGAAGCCCAACAGTGGTTTTCAGAAATGAAAAAAACTCATCCTCACATAGACATTTTATCCATGGGAATGAGTGATGATTATCCGATTGCGATTGATCACGGTTCAACGATGGTGCGCATCGGAACCCTGCTGTTTGAATGGGATCAGTCGAAGAATATCCAGCCGCAATAGATGATTACAGCATTTTGAATCGTCTGATTAATGCCCAAATCATTGACATAAGCCCAGAAAACATCGAACTCGATCCAACCCAAACGTTTACCGACGATGATCAGCATCACAAAGGATACCAGCAGCTTCTTGACCCAACCCGAGGAGCGCTTTTTCTGTTGTGTCAAAAACATTCCGAAAGTGAACAATAAGGCCGCAGTGACGATCCTTGACAAAGGTGACTGAAAATCAGCGGGCATGATGCCTTCAATGATTTTTAATGCAAGTCCCAATGCCAGCAAAATCAATAACGGCAAAAGCCAACGGGTATATTTCTTATTCATATCATCGTGCTCCTTTTTGTGTCGTCTCATTAATCATCCGGATGAAAACACCAAAAACAAAACCGATAGCCGGCGATGTTGCGGTCAGTATCATCAGCGGAGAACGCAAATCCGGCAAATTGATGATACGATTCATAATGACCGCACTGGGATAGTTCGACAAAATATAAATCAGCCAAGTGGACTGCGGCAAACCGTTAGTACTCAGTAAATAAGATATCGCCCACAACAGGACAAGTGTAATCGTAAAAATCAATGCGGCATAGACCGCGGCTTTCAACAGATTCCTCTTGTTTTCTTTTCCGACGACAAAAAGAAAACCCCCGATGGCATACAGCGGAATGGCCGTAGCAATGCTGGCGATGACGACCCCGATGACCTGATTGATCTTATAGTGCGAGAAAAACGGATGATTGACACCAAAAACCAGCGCAAAACCAATGGTTATCAACAAATGGATAGCTGCCAACGCAAAATAACAATTCACGATTTGCCTTTTGAACATGTCAACACCTCTATTCATTATGATAACTGTTTTAGGCCTAATCCTCAACCTTTTGTCGGTATTTATCCATAAAGTCAGCAATCCGGTCAAAAGCCGGTAAAGAAATACTGATATCTGTGGCTAACGAAGTCCTGATATAACGATCGGTAGTGGCACCGAAAACTTCTCCGGGAATTACTGCTACTTTTGTTTCTGCAAGCAGTTTTCTGGCAAAGGTCCAGGAATCCATCCCACACCCCGAAATATCCACCAGTAAATAGAAGGCACCTTGCGGTTGTACAAACGGAATACCTCTTTGTATCAGACGACGTGTAACTTCGATCATATTGGTTTTGTATTGGCTGATCATATCCGATACATCCGTTGAAAGTGCCGTGATGGCTGCTCTTTGAACAAAGGGCGGAACTCCGGAGGTACCATACGACTGAACTTTGGCAATTTCCGTGGCCACTGGTTGATCTGCCATAACATACCCGATGCGCCAACCGGTCATAGCGTACGGTTTTGAGAAACTTTGGATATAAATGATGTTCTTGCGGATAGAAGCACGTCTGACCAAAAAATCCGTCTCTTCGAAGATCAGCTGATTGTAAACATCATCACACAAAACATACAAATCATATTCTTTAACGATTTTCTCCAAAATATCATTCGATTGTTTATTTAAACTGATCCCGCTGGGATTGTTGGGCGAGTTGACGATGATCGCTTTGGTTTTTGAAGTAATGACACTTCTCAGCTTTTGTTCATCGATCTGAAAACCATCTTCACTGATATCCAATAGGATCGGGACTCCATCGGCAAACTCAACGATCGGCTTGTATATGGTAAAGGCCGGTAACAAGATGATGACTTCATCCTTGGGGCGGCAGATCGCATTGATGGTCGTAAATAGTCCTCCCGTCGCCCCTTGGGTAATGATGACTTCTTCCGGAGAATAATGAAGATTCTGGGTTTTTTTCTCAAACTCACACACGGCCTTTCTCAAAGACAGCAATCCTTGAGCAAAGGGATAGTGCGTATCATTGGCATTAAGGGCATCGATTGCCGCTTGTTTGATGGGATCAGGAGTGTCAAACATCGGTTCGCCGATCGTCAGTCGGATGACACCTTCGATCTGGTTGGCTTCCTCACTGAATCGGCGGATCCCGCTAAGTTCCATATTCACTAAAACTTCGTTGAGAACGTGTTTCATGGTGATCACTCCTTTGAATAATTAATGTCTATTATAAACTAAAAAAGGAGTCAAGACTATTCCTCTTTGATTCCTTTTCGCTTTTTCATTTCTTCATACGAATAAATGCAGCCGCAATATGTCTGACGGTACATATTATGCATCTTCGACAATTCGACGGAACGATCCATTCCCTTGTTCTTCTTGAAGTTACTGTAAAGATACTTCACCTTAGGAAACTGTGGCTGTAACCGCTCTGCAATCTTGTTGATCGCTACTGAATCTTTCTGACGGCTGATCGTCATGACGGTCGTCATATAATCAAATCCGTGGGCAGCGGCATACTTAAACGCTTCCTGCATACGCATCGAATAACACATCTTGCATCGCTGTGCCCCTTCCCGGTCTTCCCCTCGCGAAGCCAGCACACGGTTGAAGGTGTCATCTTCATATTTCGGTAAAATCAGTTCGATTTTGACATCATTTTCTTTCTCAAAGTACTCGACATACCGTTTGAGTTCCTCAAATCTTCGGATAAACTCATCATACGGATAAATATTGTGATTGTTAAAGTAAAGCGTCAGACGGAAATAAGGTGATAAGTATTCAATCGGAAAACTGTTGCACGGTCCGCAACATGAATGCATCAGCAATCTCGGTTTTTCCGGCAGATTTCGAACTTTATCGATTTCCGCTTCACCCATCAGAAAATATCCCTTGCCGTCCATCTCAATCACCCTTTGTCAATAACATACTATCACCAAATGAGAAAAAACGGTAGCGCTGATCGATCGCTTGTTGATATGCCTTTAAGATGAGTTCGCGGTTGCAGAAAGCACTGATCATCATCAGTAAGGTCGACTTCGGTAAGTGAAAATTTGTAATCAGTGCATCAACAGCCTTGAACGTATATCCGGGATAAATGAATATCTCGGTCGCACCGCTGCACTCTTTAAACTCCCCGTACTCGGTCATGATCGTTTCAAGTGTTCTTGCTGAAGTCGTTCCGACACAAATGATGCGATGCTGATGTTTTTTCGCATGATTTAAAATATCAGCGGCTTCTTGGGTCATCCAATACGATTCCTCATGCATTTTATGCTTTAGGATATCGTCCGTATCTACCGGCTTGAACGTTCCCAAACCGACGTGCAAGGTAATATCTACAATCTTCACACCCATATATGTGATCTGTCGGTTCAATTCTTCAGTAAAGTGCAGTCCGGCGGTCGGAGCGGCAGCACTGCCGTCTACTTTGGCATACACTGTCTGATAGCGATCGGGATCCAAAAGTTTGGCTTTGATATACGGAGGTAAGGGCACTTCGCCCAACTGCTGTAATACTTCAAGGAATATTCCCTGAAAGTGCATTCTGAACCGTCTGAGACCTTGATCAAGCACTTCGATACACTCCGCAACCAACTCACCCTGTCCGAAACTGATCAACGTCCCAAGTTTGACGACTTTGGCATTTCCGACCAGGCACTTGCACTCATTTTCTTTAATGTCGAGAATCAGCAGTTCCACATGAGCATTGGTTTGAAGCTTGGTACCAAACAGCCGTGCTGGAATGACCTTCGTATTGTTTCGGACCAAAACATCGGTCGGCCGCAGGTAGTTGACGATATCAGAAAAACGTTCATGCTTAAAACTGCCGGTCAGAGTATTCACGACCAACAACCGTGACTCACTGCGATTTTCAATCGGCGTCTGAGCGATCAGTTCTTGAGGTAAGTGAAAATCAAAATCTGTCAGTTTCATTAGAATCCCTTCGCATTCGGTTTATCGAGATGATGCTTCTTAAAGTACTCATTCTTAAAGTCAAGGAAACGGTCTTCCTGAATGGCCTGACGGGCTTGTTCTGTCAGATGGATCAGATAGCGAAGATTATGGATGGACAACAAGCGCTGACCCAGCCCCTCATTGCACTTAATCAAATGCTTCAGATAGGCTCGTGTATAGTTTTTACAGGTAATACAGTCACACTCGTGATCCAGAGGTGAAAAATCACGCTCATATTTCTGATTGCGGATATTGATCCGTCCATGCGAAGACATTGCGGTCCCATGTCGTGCGATCCGCGTCGGCAGCACACAGTCAAACATATCCACACCGCGCAATACCCCTTCTAAAATCGCATCGACCGACCCGACACCCATCAGATAGCGCGGCTTTTCAAACGGCAAGTGCCGGATGCTGTAATCGATCATTTTATACATGACTTCCTTGGTTTCACCGACCGACGTCCCGCCGATGGAGTATCCGGGAAAATCCATTTCTACCAGAGCTTTGGCACTGAGCTCACGCAAGTCTTCAAACTCCCCGCCCTGAACGATACCAAACAATGCCTGATCCTCTGGGCGATGATGAGCATCTTTACCTCGCTTGGCCCAACGCAGCGTACGTTCGACCGAGTTTTTCATGTAGTCATATGTGCTTGGATACGGCGGACATTCATCGAAACTCATGATGATATCGGCTCCCAGATCATTTTGAATCTGAATCGATTTCTCCGGTGTCAGAAACAGCGTATCACCATTGAGATGATTCTTAAATGTCACGCCCTCTTCATTGATTTTCCGGCTGTCGCTGAGTGAAAACACCTGAAAACCGCCGCTGTCAGTCAGTATCGGCCGATCGACATTCATAAACTTGTGTAACCCGCCGGCTTCTTTGACGATATCATTGCCGGGTCTCAGCCAAAGGTGATATGTATTTGACAAAATCACACCGGCGTTGATCGCGGTCAGTTCTTCGGGGGATACAAACTTCACGGTAGCTAATGTTCCGACCGGCATAAACATCGGAGTCAGTACCGATCCGTGCGGTGTGTGCAATATGCCGGTGCGGGCACCGGACTGCTTGCATGTATGCGTAATTTCGAATTTAAATTTTTCCATGTTCATCACGTACCCTATTCTATCATAATTTACTACTTGTCACACCTTTATTGTTTGATTATAATTGACAAGTCAGGAGAAGTGATTATGAGTAACACAGCGTTGGGATTATTGTTTATTATCGTTCATTTCGGATTGGTGTTGTTTGCCTACCGTCAGTTTGGCAAAACCGGGTTGATGGTTTGGATAGCCATCAGTACGATCCTAGCAAATATTCAGGTTTTAAAAGGTATAGAAATCCTGGGACTTCAGGCCACTCTGGGAAACACTCTGTATGGGTCGATTTTTTTCGCGACCGATATCCTGAGTGAGAAATATGGGAAACAAGATGCGACCCGATCGGTATTTTTAGGCTTTTTCAGTGCTGTCACTTTGCTTATAACCATGCAGATGGCTTTGGTTTTTGTTCCGTTACAAGATGATTTCGCACTAGCCATTCAGGATGCTTTTTCTTTGATTTTTGGTTTTTCCGGTCGAATCGTTTTAGCCAGCCTGACGGCCTACTTCGTCAGCCAGCTGTTGGATGTAACGTTGTACAGCAAAATCCGGTCATGGCTGCCCGATGACCGTTGGTTATGGGTTCGCAATAATGGCTCAACGATGATATCCCAAGCCGTGGATACGGCAATCTTCGTTACTGTCGCGTTTTGGGGATTTTCATATGACATCGGTCAAATCATGTTATCCACATATATCCTGAAGTTTCTGATTGCGGCCATGGACACTCCATTTCTGTATCTGGCCAAGAAAATCGAGCCAAGATCAAACTAAAACCGTCATTCGACGGTTTTTTTAGCTGATAACATCTGCTGAGCGAAATTCATGCCGAACTGTCGGCATGATTGCAGTTTCTCTTGATCTGGATTGAATCGAAGCGAGATTCCGTCTGTGACTTTGAGTCTGAGCTGTTTGAGCCGCTCAATGATATGCGGCACTCCTTCTCCGCTCCATCCATAGGACCCAAAGGCAGATGCATACTTATCTTTTACAACGATGGGATTAAGATGGGCGGTTATATCCCACATCGGCTTAAGTGCATCATTTAAAATGGTGGGCGTCCCCAATAAAAATCCATCGCTCTGAATGATTTCTCTGACGGCCGTGGATACATCGACCTCAACCATATCCATCATTTTAACATCAACAGATCCGCCAGCCTCAATGCCTTCTTTGATGGCCAAAGCCATTTTTTCAGTATACCCGTATGCACTGACATAAGGAATGACAACATAGTATTTATCGTGCTTATTTCCAGGTTGTGACCACTGACGATACCTTCGAATTGCATCTGGAATGTCCGTATCCAGACACGGACCATGGCCCGGCAAGATAAATTGAATATCCAATTTCTCAATCTTATCCAGTGCGCGTAACACAAACGGCTTGAATGGCCCCATGATATCATCAAAATAGGCTTTCATCGCTTTTATATAGTTATCTTTATCATCTAACCTTGATAGCAATACTCCTTCAAAACTGTAGTGTGCACCAAATGAGTCGCATGAAAACAGAACTTTTTCTTCCTCGATGTAGGCATACATACTGTCTGGCCAATGAAGATTGGGCACAGATAAAAACCGAAGCGTTTTGTTTCCCAGAGACAGAAAATCTCCGTCTTTGACCATGTGGCTGTTTATGGGCATATTTACTATATCCTGCAGATATTTGATTGCTGGCGGAGATCCAAAAACCTCAATACCGGGATTTTCTTCAATCAGATACTGAAGAGATCCGGAGTGATCCGGTTCTGTGTGCAGGATAATAATATAATCAATATCATTTCTGGGTGTGACTTGGGTTAGATTCTCCAAGAAACTTTCATGAAACTTGCTCTTTGCTGTATCGATGAGGGCTGTTTTTTCGTTTCCTTTTACCACATATGAGTTGTATGTGGTGCCATGCTCTGTTTTCATAATAATATCAAAAATGCGCAGATCAGGATCAAGCTGACCTACCCACGTAATGTCGTCTGTAATCGTTACGGTTTTCATGTTTATCGCCTCCATGGTATGGATCGAGAATATCATATACCTTAAGGCTCAACATGTCTATGGCTGTTTCTTAGATTCTTTCAGAGTTAACCGGTACAAAGCCGCACTGGTCAGTGCCGTGATCGGCATGGCAAACAAGATGCCCAAACTGCCGGCGATTGCCTGCATGACTTCTGAAGCGATATACTCTGAGTTCGCAATCAGATTGAGCGGACGCGCATAGATGATCAGCAATAAGATAAAAGGCAAAGCACTTCCGATGTAGGCCAAAATCAGGGTGTTTGACATCGTACCCATGACATCCCTGCCGATATTCAGCCCCGAACGGATGACCTCGGCCGGTTTGATTTCCGGAGAGTTGATGATGATTTCTTCCAGAGCAGATGCAATGGACATCGATACATCCATCACAGCTCCTAAAGCACCGATAACGACCGCAATAAACATGATCCCCCGCAAATCGATCGGAATGTCATCTTTGAGTAAAATCAAGTGAATATACTCATCGGAAAGGACCCCGGAGAGCTTCATGATTTCCATCGATATATAGGCTACGGTGGCGGCGGTTGCTATACCGCCAAAACAGCCGAAAGTTGCAGCTATTGTCTTTTTACTGATTCCTCCCAAAAGCACAAACGTCATCAGGGTCACATAGAGCACAATGGCTAATGATAAGATATAGACATTGACATTTGCCAGTATCGCCGGGATGAGAATGAAAAATATCGCAAATATCGTAAATCCCAAGGACAGGATCGAACTAAACCCTTTCATCCGGCCAAAGAGGATAATCAGGATAATGAATACTCCCGTGAGCAACCAAAGTGAGTTCTCTCGCTGATAACTGACCAGCGACCATTCAATCGTATCTCCATATTCAATGCGATATAAAATAACTGAGTCTCCGGCGCTGAGCGGCAACAGTTCTTCTTCACTCTGAAGGGTGAACGGTTGTTTTACCGTAATTTCGCGATGCTGATACGGACCTTTGGATATGGTTGCCTTGAAAATGACTTCGCGTACCACACTGAAATCATCCTCATCAACGGTCGGCTGATCGGAAATAACTGCAGTGACTTTCGCACTATGAAATTGAGATGCATCATACTGAGGATTCTCGATTTCAGGCATTTTGGCTGAGTAGTACGCAGATCCTGCATAACTGATGACCAAGGATATAAGAACGGTCACAATGTACACGACTACGTCAGTGATTTTTCTTTTTCTCATACGACCTTCTCCTTCTAATCCTCATTGGCAATTCTCTCGCATTGAGATCGATTGATGATTTCAAATGTTCTACCGGTATAATCAATGATTTGATCTAGCTGAAGTTTTCTTAACTCACGCGAAAGTGAAGGTCTTGAAACATGAAGATAACCTGCCATTTGCTCTCTGTTAAGATTAATTGAAAATCTGTTTAGCCCATATCTTTCCGACTGTTGAATAAGATAATGACAGATCTTTCCTTGAATGCTTTTGATAGTCAGGATATCTACTTTCTTATGCAACAGAAATGCTTTTTGAGCGATCAGACGAGTGATGTTGATGAGCAGCAAATGCTGAACATCCCTAATGTGTCCGATATCCCGGGTGATTTGATCAGGCTCGATAAACAAAACCTGCATCGGTCCATCGGCTGAAATGGATGTAGGATATGGCTGATCGGGTACAAACATCAGCACTTCCGCAAACGTATCCGATTCATTGATCCATGTGATGATATGAGACGAACCATAAGATGTATCCTGATGAACGGCAGCTCTTCCTTTCAATACGCAGCCAACTTTATGAAAGTGCTCATTCCTACGGATAATAACTTCATCTTTCTGGTATTCTCTGACTTGGGGTGGGAAAACACCAAAGAAGCGAAGTAACTGATCTTCACTCAAAGAAACAAAAAGCAGACATTTTTGGATTTTATCGATCAAATCTTTCACTTAATCACCAAGTATATAATAAATGGAATTCGTACGATAGGCAAACAAAAAAGATGTTTCCATCTTTTTGCTAATTCCGTCGAATCGTGTATTGGGGATGTTGAGAAGAATAAGTAAATCCGCTGTTTTCAAGCATGCCTCTAATCCAGGCATTTCTCAGAGCATAGAAAACATGAATATCTCCTTGTTCATCTTCCCAGGCTTTCTGATGCATGCATCGGATGACTTCCCAAGTTAAGTGATTCTCATCATGACTGATGACCTGATTGGCTTTGTCACAGGGCATACCCTCAGTCAGAGCATCGGTAAGGGATCGGTATATGTAAGAAGGTTTAAGCCATACCGGCCGGATATATTCTTTATGTTCTTTTCCCCATTGGTAGAAGATTTTTTCTAACTCGCTTTGTGAAAAAGGTTTTCCGGAAATTTTGGTAATGACCCAGGCAAATTTCCGTTCTGATTGGACCAAGTGCTTTTCAAGCCATTGATGAATATTCTCGTGATCGATGATTTCATCCAGTTGACCACTGGGAAAAGTAAACAACTGCTCCATCTGTTCTTTCAAATCTGCTCTTCTGTCGCTTTGTGGTAATAAATCGATCAGCTGATCTCCCCAAGTGTTAAGCAACTTGATCTTGTTGAACATCCAAACATGGATTTCAGCGAATTTCTCAGCCATGGGCTACAACCTCTAGCTGATCGATCAGCTCTTCAACATCGTATCCGTGCACATAACAGGCTTCTTCCAAGGTTTCATCTTGCGCAGAAGGGCATCCGAAGCAAGCCATCTCAAAATGCATAAGCAAACTCAGAGTTTGCGGGTATTGCGTGATCAGTTGTCTGATCGTTAAATCTTTTGTTATCATAATTTCACCTTCCAATCATATTATACAGATTTTGCATGAATATAATGTATCTCAGGATACAAAAAGCGTAACCTTACTGGGTCACGCTTTTATATTTGGCGGTTGAGCTTGGGTTGGATAATTGCTTGCCCGGGAAGGTTCGATAATCAGTTTCCCGCTTCTGACCAGTTTTACAAAGATGGCAGCAAGCTTTGGATCGAATTGTTTGCCTGCATAACGCTCAATCTCATCGACGGCATAATCCACGCTGAGATAACTCTTATAGTGGCGGTCGGAGGTGATGGCATCGAAGGCATCGGCAATAGCGATGCATCGGGCAGCAAACGGTATGTTCTCTCCGGCAATTTTGCGCGGGTAACCGGTGCCGTCCCAACGTTCATGATGTCCGATAATGGCCGGGATAACATGCGAGAAGGAAGGCAGATACTTGATGATCGTAATGGACATGTCCACATGCTTTTTCATCGTGTCATACTCTTCATCCGTCAGTTTCGTATACTTCGTCAGAATATTTTCCGGAATACCGATTTTTCCGATGTCATGTAACAGTGAAGCCTGCCGGATCAGTTCCAGTTCATCCTTCGATGCTCCGGCCTCCTCAGCGATAGCCACAGCATAACGGGCAACCCGTTGAGAGTGACCGAATGTATAGTGGTCTTTGGCATCGATTGCTGCAGTCAGTGCATAAATCGTGGCCATATTCATTTCTTCATCGCCGTTGTGACGGGCATCATGCTGATCCGGATTATAAATCAGGGACTGATTCTTGCCGTTTGCTTTGGCTGCATGCAATGCTAAATTGGCTTTGGCAACGATATCCTTTTCATCATTGGCTAAGGTCGGTGCCACACAGATGCCTGCTGAAATCGTGACGAACCGGTTAATATCTTCTTTTTCGGACATCGACTGATTGATAATTCTCAATCTTATTTTCTCTGATAATTCATAAGCACCTTTGGAATCCACAAAGGGCAGGATGATTGCAAATGTATCTTCTCCAAATCGGCAGATGACTCCTTGGGAACCGCAGACAAACTTGATGGCTTCGGCAATCTTTACCAACGCATAGTCGCCGGCATAATGTCCGTACAAGTCATTGAAGACACTGAACATGTCGATATTCAGGATGATCAGCGAAACGATCTGGTTTCTCAGATTGGCTGTATACTTCGCGATCTGCTCCATAAAGTAACGACGGTTGTACACATTGGTAAGCCCATCCATGACGGCTTCACGTTTCGTTCTTTCATACATACTTGCATTGGAAATCGTAATTGCTGCTGTAGCACACAAGGTCGCGACGTGATTCAGTTCGGATTCTGCTAAACGTGAGGTGCTGTCTTTGGATGAAATCAGCAGGATTCCGGTCAGCGAACCGTTATATTTCAGCGGTATCGCCGCTTCAAAACGCATAAGAATGAGTTCCTGACGTTCATTATCCCACATGGTTTTAAAGAACGGATGCACATCGATATACTGTTCGTAAATAATATCATCAAACTGTTTGAACCATCGGACAAACGGGTGTGTCTTTTGAATATTAAATGAGAGTTTGTCAAGTTTCTTGATTGAAGCATAATAATCGTAATCTTCCGTTTCATCATTTTTCAAAAAGATAAACGCCCGGTCATTGCTGGTGATCTCATTGACAACTTTCAATAATTCATCAGTGATGTTCTCAAGGTTGAGGTTATTGGATACGGTCATCGTAAACAGCTTTATCATGTTGTTGTGCTGATTTTCGACTTTGTAGAAGTAATTTTCCACCAATCTTTGAACGATATTGAATAATGGCAAAAACATGAGGATAGAAACAAGGGTTGAAATAAGGATCTGACCCTGTCTCGACATTTCACTCATGAAAGTTCCAAACGTACTCATGATTTGATTAACGATAAATACGGTTACCGTGACCAGCAGTGTCAGCAAACCGGTAAACACGACAGCCCTGGTGATAACGAACTTAAGCTCGATGACCCGGGTTTTATAAACTGCAACCATCATATAGATAGATGTAACGATACCAAATGCAAAGTCAATCGGGTATTTACCGATGGCCGGCAGCAGATTGATTGCAAATCCGACATAAAGAATGAATAATCCCGTCAATACCGGTTTAAGCCGGCTAGAGGATTTGTTTCCGTAACGGATCGCTTTGCGCATCATCAGCATACAGACACTCAGCAGAATAAAAATCGTACCAAAGGCAAAATATGCGGGAATTCCTAAGGAATATTGAAGCTCATAGGTTGTGTTTCCGTCAATGACGATTGGCACCATAGCTGCATCCGTTATCATATAACCCATGGCATTCAATATGTTCATGACTACGATGACAAGTGTCCAAAAAGCAATAGCTGATTTCTTGATTTGGCCGGTAAAGTTACTGATAAAGATATATGCAAAATACGGAACCAATGTGATCGATGAGACCATCATCCGGTTGAAGAACAAAACCCCGGGCTGAACTTGCGCTTTCATCAGCAGCGAAGTGGATGCCCAGGCAATCATCGATAAAACAAACATCATAAAGGAGCGGATATGGTTATCCTTTTTCGATAAGACAAGAATTAAGAACAGTACCAGATTGATGGCTAAAGCGAGAGAAGGAATGCCCCAATAGATGATATTACGGATTAACAATAGGGTTCACCCCCTTTGTTGGTCGCGGCGATTTTCAGAATCTCGGTGACGTCGAAGAAATTCGGGTTCACTCTAAACAGTGTGTGATTGATTGAACGTCGGTACCTTTCAATACTGCCCAATGGCAAGATACGTACTTGCAACGGATCGATTCCAAGCATCTTCTTCAGATTTTTAAAGTCTTCGTCTGTGTAGCGGAAATAAATCTCCAGCTGATCACGGACCAGATCGGCATTATCCATTCCGAAGCCTGATTTGTGATTCAGTTCAATATACATATCCACATACGGACGTTCCAGGCTGTCGTAACGCTTCACGGCAAACCAGTCATGGATATCAAGTTTGGAAAGCCGTATGACTTCTTCGATCGTAGCTTCGGTTATGCGGGTAAATCCGGCAAGATCGATAACCGGTGCGATGCGATCGACATACTTGAAGTGCGGAAGCATGATACCATCTTCTTCACGAGACATAGATTCACATTTGAATACATCACCAATCCTGTAACGGGCAAAAGCTCCGCCCTTAAGGGAAGTGATGACAATTTCGTAATATTCATCGGCTTTCAGTTCGTTCAGCAGATAAGTTTTCGGTTTGTGTTTCGGATTCTCGAGATTCTTATAGAACTCGCTCATCGGAATAAACTCATAGAAGCAGACCGTCGGGAACAGGATCAGACCTTTCTTCGTCCAAGACTCTGCTGCGATACAGGTGGCTTCGGTTCCGCCGAAAATCTCCAGCGGTTTAACCCCCCAGTAATACTCGATCTTTTTCTTAAAATGAGTGGAATCAGTTCCGGCACAGATAAAGCCTTTCAAATCGAATATATCTTTGGGTAACATCGGCTGTTTCGAAAGTTTACTTTTAATTTTCGCTTTAATCAGTTTCTGCAGCATAGGCAGCCGGTAAGACAGAACATCAAACTTACCGCCGGATTTTGATCCGTCAGAGAAACTTTCGCTCATGCGTACGATAACACTGCTCAATCCGTAAAATAGGTCGATACCGCGTTGCATGCCTTGTTTAAAGCCGGCTTTGTTACGTTCGCCAAAGGTCATTTTATTGCCTTCTTCAATGGATGGCATGAAATTGACGGTGTATTCCCCTTGAATCGTGTAAGGAAGCAATCCGGTCAGGTATGGCAGCGGTGCCATGCCGTTGAGGAAATTCATTTTCGGTTTTAAGTTGAATTTTCCCTTTTCCGTACTTGTGGCCAAAATGAAACATGTCAAAGCAACGTCACGATGATGATTGATCATCGTTTTAGTGTAAGGTGCAACCTTTAGCGGTGATTTTCCGCCTTCCCATGTCGTCTGAATCCAAACCAGAGGTTCAGATGGTAGAATGTCTTTGTTTTTAGGCAGCAGCATGTCTGCATAATCTTCATATGTCGTTAATGGAACAAGACGGCGGAACTCATCAACGCTCCGCGGGGTCTTACCGCCCATGATTTTCTTACCTAACTCGCATTTTGAATATAAATCGATTTGCTCCATCAGAAGCCGATTCTGAATCTCCATGAAATCACCAATTGAAGAGTCTAAAAAACCGCAGTATTTCTGCCAGATTTCATCATATCGTTTTTCTTTGAGCATTTGATCCATGTTCATAGTTTGCCCCTACTTCCTATGGTCTGGATAAACCTTGTGAAACTCTCCCTTGTGAAGAACAGAAACGGTGTTGTTTGCTGATACTGCTGATATCCCGGTAATGTTTTCGGAAAGAAATACTTGTCCTGCACCCATACGTGAATGATATCCATCAGTGTCCAGCAAATACATGCGGCTAATACGATCCACTTGCCGCTGGCTAAGAATGCAAATATATACATAAAGAAGAATCCCCATACTCCCGGATGCCGGCACAAGGCGTAAACTCCGGTGTCGATCAGCTCGCTGGAGCTGCCTTTTACGTATGTCTTCTCAAAAGGCAAGGCCCCAAAAAGAGCATACAGCATAAAAAGCGCACTAATGCCCGCAAGTCCATAAAACACTGCGGAAATTTCGGCGGAAACAGAGAAACCGGCAGACGGTGAAAAAATCACCTGCCAAGAAGAATAGGCTAATATTATCACACCGATACCGAAGAAACTGTTTAGCCACTGGATTCTTGCCTCAATTTTATTGTAATCAAAAATATAAAGCAAACCAAACGCCAGACAGCCGATGATCAAATCGCTCATATTCTTTCCCTTTATGTAATACGAGTAAATTATAATCGAATTGTCATGACATAACAATCATGTGATTGGATATAATGACACATTTATTGACAAAACAGAATTAAGTGCACACAAATGGATTATTTTCTTCCTAATATGGAGTATTTGGTGCGTTTTTGATATGATGGACTTGCGAGGTATCTATTATGAATGACAAACAGTTGAGACTATATGAAGCTTTTATTTCCTGCAAGACCATCGAAGATGCCCGGGATTTCCTGGATGATATCTGTACGTACAAGGAGATCGACGACATGACTGATCGTTTGTGGGTTGCAGAGTTATTGTCGCAGGGTCACACATACGAGTTTATCGAGAAAAAAACATCAGTCAGCAGTGCCACGATTTCCAGAGTCAACCGTGCATTGATTAAGGGATCCGGTTACAAAAAAGTCCTGTCTTTGACCAATAAACAAAAGTGATTTGGCATTTTTTATTTTACTTTATGCTTAACTTGATCTGCAAGTGAAAATTTTGTGAAAAACTTTCTGTAAAAGTTGAATTTATTTTCATCCTTTGTTATAATGGGTCTACCAACTTGAGTTGGCAACATAACCTTTTTCGTCAGTTTGTAGCCATGTCGACCAACGAAGCATCATTCTTCCCTCCTTGTTTCGAAGTAAAGGTGAACCCTTATGGCATGTAACGCACTATAAACTGATGTTGTTCAAGTTCACCAATTAAATGAAAGAAAGAAGTGCGCAAGCACTTTTTTCAATGTTTTGTTATAATGGATGAGGTGATAACGATGATAGCTACAGAACTGGTCCGTTGGTATAGCGAAAATAAAAGAGAATTGCCCTTTCGAGGCAGTAAAGACCCATATTCCGTGTGGGTCAGTGAAATCATGGCTCAACAGACCCGTATTGATACGATGCTTCCTTATTATCTGCGATGGATGGAGAAATTTCCAGATGTTCATGCTTGTGCATCCGCATCAGAAGCTGAGATCTTGAAAGCCTGGGAAGGTCTTGGTTATTATAGAAGAGCCAGAATGCTGTGGAAGGGTTCGAAAATGATCGTCGATGAATTTGACGGGATTTTCCCATCGGATTATGCCAATGTCATAAAGATTCCCGGCATTGGAGAATATACGGCTGCAGCTATTTTATCTATCGCCTTTGATCAACCGATAGCTGCCGTAGATGGCAATGTTTTGCGGGTTGTCAGCCGAGTATTAATGTCCCCGCATGATATCGTTAAAGATTCAACGAAGAAATATGTTGCGGGTGTTTTGGATGAGTGGATGGTTGGATCAGAACCATCCGATTTCACTCAAGGCTTGATGGAGCTTGGAGCTCTGATATGCAAGCCTGCTTCTCCTGAATGTACAAAATGCCCATTGAAAGACAAGTGTTTGGCTTACCGACACGGGGCCGTGAATCAGTATCCTGTAAAAAGTTCAGCAAAGAAACCGGCCAATGAGTTTTATAATGTTCATTTTATAATGAATCATGACCGTTTGCTGGTTTCAACCGATTGGTCTGATGGACTCATGGAGGGTTATCTCCGGCTGCCCCAGGTTCGTGATGAAGATGAACGTTTTGTGACTGAGGAGATTCTTTTTAATCTCAAGCACATCTACAGTCACAAGATATGGGAAATGACCGTGCTAAGGTCCGCCCTGGCGGAAGGTGTCGATCTTCCTGATTATTACCGGTGGATCTCATTATCTGAGATTGATTCACAGGCTTGGATATCGGCTCATCGCAAAATCCTGACAAAGATCTTAAAAAAGAGCGATTAACACCGCTCTAGAAATCAATATTGTCAGGATCCGGGCCTGTCCGAAGGTCCTGATTAAGATTATTTATCGCTTCGATATCTTTTGGTTCTAGTTTGAAACCAAAGACATCGAAGTTTTCTTTTATGCGTGAAGGAGTCACACTTTTCGGAATAACAATGACATTGGTATCGATGTTCCACCGGATAACGATTTGAGCGACTGTTTTTTTGTACTTTTCGGATAAATCAAGCAGTAAGGGGATGTGTGAAACCTTTCCTCTCATCAACGGACTCCACGATTCCATCGCGACCCCTTCCTTTTCTAGAAAGGATTTTAACGGTTGTTGCGTTAAGCGAGGGGTGTACTCGATTTGATTGACCATTGGTTTGATTTTTGCGGTTTCCATAAGCTTATCAAAATGATGCTGATGAAAATTCGATACACCAATCGCTCTTATCCGTCCTTTTTCGTAAAGTTCTTCAAATGCCCGCCATGTTTCGTGATTCAATGGTTTGGGCCAGTGAATAAGATATAAATCAATATAATCGGTTTGCAGTCTCTGGCAACTTTTCTCGAAAGCATCAAGTGTTTTTCTATAGCCTTGATCTTCGTTCCAGCATTTGGTTGTCAGGAAAATGTCTTCCCTTTTGATATGGCTGTCTTTGATACCTTGTCCGACTCCAGCTTCATTTCGATAGATGGCGGCAGTATCGATGTGTCGGTATCCTTCTTCGATTGCAATCTTGACAGCTGCAGCGGCTTGATCATTCGGGATTTTGAAGGTTCCATAACCAATGATCGGGATATTTACTCCGTTACTTAATTTCCTAAACATTTCTTTTCCTCCTTATTTCGGATATTTCAATGGTTGATGCCATTGATTTATGACTTTTAAAATATCTTGTTCTTCTTCATTGATAGCTTGCTTGGATAGTTCTATGATTTCGCTGCCCTTACCGACATCAAGAAGATTGTATTGAGAGGTAGGAACGTTGAAATTGTAGTCGCCTTCGTGGATGTTGAGCTGACGGTTGGCATGTGAGAAAATTTCGACCGATCTCATCAGAACCGAAATCATGGAGTCATTTACGGAGGTTGCCTGTTCATCGAACATGGTTACCGAAATGACGTGGTCTGCACCCATCTCTTTGCAAGGCTGTACTGGGAGGTTCATCAGTATACCGCCATCGACCAACTTCAGTTGCTGGTATTTTTTTGTTGAGAAGACTAAAGGGAGTGAGCAGGATGCGCGAACAGCAGTGGACAATTTTACATCGTCAATGATGATCCAATCCAGTCTTTGGCTGAACAAATGGGCATGAGATGTAAAAATGACGGTTTTCCCGGTGTTTAGATCGACAGCATTGATAGCGATTGGCACTTTCACATCACGGATATTTTCTACACCGAATCTCTTGTAATAGTTTTCAAGGACTGTTTCAAGTTCATCACCATCAACAAAACCATCAATCCTTTCCTTTGCAAACGGCAAAACTTTCAAATTCGGTCGAAAGAAAATCTGTTGGTCGATGAAGTATTTTTCTAATTCCAGCATGATTTCAGACAATTGTTTGGAGTCTGCACCACATGCTAGCAGACTGCCGATCACTGAGCCCATACTTGTTCCGGCAACCACATCGATCTTTACTTGATGCTGATCAAGAAATTGGATCAAAGGGATTTGCACATAAGCTTTTATACCGCCACCGGATAAAGCTAACCCTATTTTTTCTTTACTGAACATGATGATTCCTTCGTTTCTTTTATAAAAATATATCACATTTCATTTTCTATTACAAAAAAGACAGAGTGTGATGGGGGCACTCTGTCTATTCTTCATCATCTTGTGAACCGGCTAAGGTGTTCACGTATTTTAGGGAGGTAAGCAACCATTGGTAGATTGGTTGAAATTTAGATGAATGAAGTGTTAGTTATATCTAACTGACGAGATTATAGCATGTAAATAAATCGTTTACAAAAGATATGCACTCATATGATTCTGTTTTTAATCTCTTGATTTTGGTAATAAGCAAGGACATTGAAAGTAATTAATTCTACTCTGCGTTGATCTATTTTGTCAGAAATAAACGAGCTGTGCGGTGAGATGATAACGTTGGGATGAGTCCAGAGTTCACTTGAGACTGGCAGTGGTTCTTTTTCTGTCACATCCAATGCCACTCCACGGATTTTCTCTTTGTTTAGTGCATCCATCAAGTCTGGTTCACTGATCAGGGTTCCGCGGCCGACGTTGATAATTATGACGTTCTTTTTTACATTAGCTAAGAAATCAGAATTCACCAAACCGGCTGTGTGTTTATTATTTGGTAATGAGAATATCAAGATTTCATAATTACCTGATGCTTTTTTTCCATTTTCCATGTTGAGGCACTGATTAAAGTACATGATTTCTCTTCCATCACTGTTTACGCCATCGACAATGACATCAAATGCTCTTAACCGCTTAGCAATCTGTTGTCCGATAGATCCTGTTCCGAATATCAATGCCCTCATACCAGGCAACTCAAACATATTGTAGTTTTTTTTCCATACGAGTTTTTCTTGGTTTTGATAGTAATATCGGCTTTGTTTGATGATTTCCAATATTTTGGCGATGACCCATTCAGCTATCGGGATACTATAGACACCAGATGCATTCGCACAAATGATTCCTCTTTTTTTGAGATCATCCAACGGAATTTTGTCATAGCCGGCGCTTGGTAATTGAATCATTTTTAAATTAGGCATCGTTTGAGGTTCGAGTAGATTCCGCTTTGGGAATCCTATGATGACTTCGATTTCTTCCAATGGTAATGATTCTGGTTCATTTGAATAGTAATGATAACATTCAATATCTGTACTATTGAAAAAAGGTCTGCATTGTTTTTCAATCTCGGGCATATCTACAAACATTATTTTCATAAACTGCTCTCCTTTACAGTCTGACTTACTGAGGTTCTTTTAGCTTTAGAATGAACCCTTGGTCACGGATCACATTCAAGATCTCTTGTCTTTTAGGACTTGGAGATATGAGTTTGGTTATGATTTGATTGCTGAAACTGTCGACCCGTTGATTGGAATTTCGTAAATCGTAGTATGTTTGCATTTCTTCATCATAATCCGCAATGCTTTCGAGATAGTTATCAAACACTTCATATTTATTTTCGAATACTTTAAATTTGTTGTCCAGTCTGGGCTTCAGGCTTGGATTCTGATTTGGGTACCCCAAACCTAAACCAACGACCGGGAATGTCAACTTGGGAAGCTGAAGGACTTCAATCATTTTAGCAGCATCATTTAATGTGCTTCCAAGATAAAGTGCACCAAGCCCTAACGACTCGGCGGCATTGACAACATTCTGTGCAGCCAGACAAGTATCAGTGACTGCCTGAAAGAAACGATCCATGTCTCCTGCACTTTCTTCATTGCATCCTTTATCATTGGCAATTCGCATGTTTCTGTAACAATCAGCGACAAAGATATACAACACAGGAGCACGGAAAACATACTCTTGTTTGCATATATCTGTAACTTGTCTTTTCACGATTGGATCAGTGATTCGAATGATGGATGTTGATTGCATACCATTGGATGTTGCTGTACGACGGGCTACCTCCATTAACGTTTTTATAGTTTCTTCATCTACAGGGGTTGATGTAAATTCGCGAATTGTACGATGTGATAATTGAACTTTGATCATTTCTTTACTCATATTACCTCCATTTTTGTGTTTAGCTTTATATTATCATTATAGATTGCTGAGATATCAAAAGCAATTTCGATTAACCGGATTTAAAAATACTCAGTACATTGGTACTGAGTTATTTATCATCAATCAGATGGTTAACGGTTGGTTCGATCCGCACGGTGTTCAGTTAAGATTTCATGTATTAGGGACCACCATGACCCTTCCCTTTACAGTGCCTATAGCATAAAGGGCTAATTCGATTTTCGCGAATTATAGTTGCAAATATTTATTGCTCCAACGATATCTCTATGATTAGTGTACCCGCAACTGCATGAATATTCTCTCAGATGACTTTGATTTAGTTTGCTGCATTCCGGGCATCTTTTGGATGTATTCTGTGGATTGATAACTTTTACTTCAATTCCATTTATACACGCTTTATACTCAATAAACGACTTAAGTCTTGTATATGACCAGGTAGATATCCTTTTTGAAGTATTCGTCTTTTTTTGAATAAGTTTCAGATTCTCCAAATAGATTGTCTTTACGTTCTCCTTCACTGCAAAATCAATAATTGCTTTACTGATTTGATGATCGATAGACAGCAGTTTATTACCCCACTTCTGATTCATCATCCTAATAAGTTTGAATCTCTTCTCTTTCATAAGCTTACTTAATTTGCTTGTCTGATGAGTGCAAATAAACCGAATCTGCCTTCCATTTCCAAAGAATTTGATTTTCCCTGTTGATGTCGCTGCAACGGCAGGAACTTTTATTCCCAAATCAACTCCCATTACATATTCACCAAAGGGCTGAGGGTCAGGTTTCAGAATTTTGATATAGCATAACCATTTCTTATTTACTATACTTATTTTTAGTGATGTCAAGTGTCCTGAAGCAAGCAAATTTCTCTGATAATCATCTGCGTAATAATCAACGACCATCTCTGAGTTTTGACTCACTTGCAGATGCAACTTGCTGCCGAGAGTAAAACTATCGCAATGCCACTTGCAGTAATCACCTTTGAAACTTAGGTTATGTTCACGATCAATTCTTTTATTTATGTTATCATTGTATATCTTTGAAGCTTCTTTAATTACCTCTTTTTTTGATTCCCATGGTAAATATTTGTTTAGTTTCGTGTAAGGTATCCATGTTATTTTTTGATTTTCAATGAATGTTTTAAGGCATTGGTTTACCTCGTTTCTGTAAATCTCTATCAACTGTTTCAGAGTTATCTGCTGCTGAAGTGTCGGATGAAGAACAATCTTCGAAGTTAAGTACATTTTTGATCACCTGTTATTATATAATCGGTTGATATGGGTTTTCCTACGTCGGTTCGTTTTTTGCCACAACAAAAAACTGCTTTCGCAGTTTGTTTTGTTTGTGGAGCGGATGATGGGAATCGAACCCACGTAGTCAGCTTGGAAGGCTGAAGTTCTACCATTGAACTACATCCGCGATTTGGTGACCCGTAAAGGACTCGAACCTTCGACCCACTGATTAAAAGTCAGTTGCTCTACCACCTGAGCTAACGGGTCACTTAATTGGCTGGGGTACATGGATTCGAACCATGGAGATGTCAGAGTCAAAGTCTGATGCCTTACCGCTTGGCTATACCCCATTGAGTAATGGTGGGGGGAGACGGATTCGAACCGCCGAACTCAGGGAGAGTTGATTTACAGTCAACCGCGTTTAGCCACTTCGCTATCCCCCCAGAAATACTGGAATGGTGCCGACTATAGGACTTGAACCTACAACCTACTGATTACAAATCAGTTGCTCTGCCAATTGAGCTAAGTCGGCAAAAAAAAATGGTGGAGGTTAAGGGACTTGAACCCCTGACCCTCTGCTTGTAAGGCAGACGCTCTCCCAACTGAGCTAAACCTCCCTATTCACCGTAGTGCTTAAATAATATACCATATACCCGCTCGCTTAGTCAATAATAAATGCAACTTTTATGGACCTGCATCCACAGACCGAATAACAGCAAAAATTGGGTTTTTGCTTCAGGTTTTTTATGCTATACTGAATTAAGTCGGAGGGAAAAATATGCTAAAAGTTTTTAATTCTCATGCTATATCCAGAAATCAACGATTTACGAAAGCTGTTCTTTGGGGAATCCCGACATCATTAATTCTAGGAATAGGTTACGGAATCATTAGTTTCATTTCCCCATTTGAGTTCTCCATCGTGTACATTGCAATCGGGTATCTCATAGGATATATAATTAAAACCAAAGGCAGAGGCGTGCACTTGCGCTTTTCGATTTTAGCAGCCGTGTTGGCCTTGATAGCTATTTTGATCGGTGACGTCTTTTCTTTTTTTGGCCTAGAAGCATTTGAATCCATCGAAAACCTGGTCTACGCATTTACCACCACCTTTATGTTCTGGCTGTCTGTTGATATCGGAACATTACTCGGGTTGTTATTCAGAGCCGCTGGTGTGTATTTTGCCTTTACGAATTCAAGGATTGTCTGATATGTCATCATTTAGAAATACATGGGCAGATATCAATCTCGATCATCTGGCTCACAACATTGAAACACTGAAAAAAACCTCCGGAAAGTCAATTTTTAGTGTGATCAAAGCCAATGCCTATGGTCATGGTGATATTGAGATTGCCCGCTTTCTTGAGTCACTCAATGTCGCTTATCTATGTGTTTCTTCACTTGATGAAGCTATACATCTGCGAAAAAACGGTATAAAGTCCCCTGTGATGGTTCTTGGCTATACAGAGACAGATCACCTGACTGTCGCAATCGATAATAGTGTAACATGTGTGATACCATCGATCGAATGGCTGAAAGAAGCGGTGTCGAATTGCCCTTCATTAAGTCATTTAGTTATGCATATTAAGATTGACAGTGGCATGAACCGTGTTGGTATAAAGACATTAATTGAGTTTGATGAAGTCATCAAAACAGTAAATGAGAATGGGTTGAATGTTGAAGGTATATGCACTCATTTATCTAGCAGTAATGTCAGAGACGGTCAGTTAACAAAGCAGCAAGTCGAGCGTTTCAGGAATTTTCTGGATCGATCAGGCATAAGTTTCCGATGGGTTCATTTGGAGAATTCAGATGCAGCGTTATCTGGTCATGATTATAATGCACTGTGCAATGCAGTAAGGTGCGGGATCGCAATGTATGGTTATTCTTCATTTGATGATCGTTTGAAGCCGGTTTTAACGTTGAAGTGCGGAATCAATCAGTTGAAGAAGCTTTCTGTCGGGGATAAAGTAAGTTATTCCGCCACCTATACGGCATCAAAACCGGAAACTGTCGCTGTCTTGCCCATAGGTTATGCTGACGGGCTTGATCGGAAGCTTCAAGGGTATCATTTCTCAATCAATCATATTCCTTGCGAGGTTGTCGGAAGAATATGTATGGATTTGACGATTGTTCGTGTACCGGATAATACGAATCTCTCAGATATCGTTGATGTGATTAGTGAGAATGGCGATGCTGCCCATATGGCGCAGTATCTTGATACGATCTCATATGAAATCCTGACCTCAGTCAGTCCGCGAATTACCCGCAGATATTGGTATCAAGGCAGATTAGTTAAAGTCATAAACGAGCGATTCGATTAAAAACCTTCGGGCTGAGCCGAAGGTTTTTTATTCCCATTCTATGGTCGACGGTGGTTTGGATGTAATATCGTAGACGATTCTGTTGACACCCTTGACTTCGTTAACTATTCTTGAGGATACGATTTCCAGAACTTCGTATGGTATGCGGGCGAAGTCGGCGGTCATCCCGTCGATGGATGTTACTGCCCGTATTCCTACGGTGTAGTCGTAGGTTCTTTGGTCTCCCATGACGCCGACGGATCGAAGGTTTGTCAGGACGGTAAAGTATTGCCAGATGTTGCCGCGGAGTCCTGCTTTGTCGATTTCCTGGTGCAGGATGGCGTCGCTTTCCTGAACGATTTTTATTTTGTCTTCGGTGACGTCTCCGATGATCCTGATGGCTAGTCCCGGTCCGGGGAATGGTTGGCGGTGGATGATTTCGTCGGGGAGTCCGAGTCGTTTCCCTACTTCTCGGACTTCGTCTTTGAAGAGGCTCTTGAGTGGTTCGATGAGTTTGAATCGCATATCTTCCGGTAGTCCGCCGACGTTGTGGTGGGATTTGATGGTCTGAGCTGTCTTTGTGCCTGATTCGATAATATCTGTGTATAAGGTCCCTTGGGCGAGCCATTGGATGTTACTTAGTTTACTGGATTCGGTGTCGAAGATGTAGATGAATTCCCTTCCGATGCATTTTCTTTTTTCTTCCGGGGATGTGAGTCCTTTGAGTTTTGATAAGAAGTGTTGTTGGGCATCGATTTTAATCAGGTTCATATGGTATTTTTCTTTGAATACTTTGACGACCCATTGGGCTTCGTTTTTTCGTAGCAGGCCGTGGTCGACGAACATGCATGTCAGTTTATCACCTATGGCTTTGTGTAGAAGTGCTGCGACGACGGCGCTGTCTACTCCTCCGGAGAGTGCGCAGAGTACTTCCTGGTCTTTGACGGTTTCTTGGATTTCTTTGATCTGCTCTTCTATATAGGCGGTCATATTCCAGTTGGCTTCAACCTGGCAGATGCCAAAGACAAAGTTGTGTAGGATTTCTTGTCCATAAATGGAGTGTCGGACTTCGGGGTGGAATTGGACACCGTAAAGTTTTTTGGCCGGGTTACCAAAGGCTGCGACCGGGCAGGATGGGGATGTCGCGTATAATTCGAATTGTGGCGGCAGGGTCGTTACGCTGTCTCCGTGGGACATCCATACTTGCATTTCGGTGGGAAGGACTTGAAAGAGGCTGTTTTCTTTTTCTATTTTGATGATGGCTTTACCGTATTCTCGGTGGTTGCTTGGGGATACTTTTCCATCCAAATTATGTGCAATCAGTTGCATGCCGTAGCATATGCCCAGGATGGGTAATCCCATAGTCAATATTTGCGGATCGAGTTTAAAGGAGTCCGCATCATAAACGGAGTTGGGTCCTCCGGATAGGATTATGCCTTTAACTCCTTCGATGTCTTTTATTTGATTGGCGGTAATGTCGTGGTGGCGCAGTTCACTGTATACACCCATTTCTCTGATTCTGCGTGCGATGAGTTGGTTGTATTGGCTGCCGTAGTCCAGTACGATGATCTTATTTACCACGGTAGTTCGGTGCCTCCTTAACGTTGTCTACATCATGCGGGTGGGATTCTTTGAGTCCCGCATTGGTTATTTTCATAAATTTTGCGTAGTCTTTCATGTCTTTGATGGTTTTGCAGCCGCAGTATCCCATACCCGAGCGTAGGCCGCCGAGCATCTGGTAAAGAACCTCGCTAATGGAGCCTTTGTAGGGGACGGTGGCTTCGATGCCTTCGGGGACAAGTTTCTTGAGTTCTTTTTGTCCGCCTTGGAAGTAGCGGTCGCTGGATCCCCGTTGCATAGCTTTGAGTGAGCCCATGCCAATGTAGCTTTTTACTTTTCGGCCGTTGATTTCGACAATTTCGCCCGGGGTTTCTTCGCATCCTGCCAATAGTCCTCCGAGCATGACGCAATCTGCTCCGGCGGCGAGTGCTTTGGATATATCTCCGGAGATTTTTATACCTCCGTCGGCGATGATTCCGACACCGTATTGTTTGGCGACTTGATACACATCGTTAATGGCTGTCAGTTGCGGTACTCCTACCCCGGCTACAACGCGGGTAGTACAGATGGATCCCGGTCCGACTCCGACTTTGATGCAGGTGGCTCCGGCATAAATCAGGTCGATTGCTGCTTGTGCCGTGACAATATTTCCGCCGACAATATCAAGTTGAGGGTATAGTTGTTTGACTTTCCGCACGGTTTCTATGACTCCGGCGGAGTGTCCATGAGCACTGTCAACGGCTAATATGTCCACTCCTGCTTCTACTAAGGCCGCTACCCGTTCCAGTGTCGTGTTTGAGACACCGACGGCAGCTCCGACGCGAAGTCTGTCTTGTTCATCTTTGCATGCATCGGGATATTCTGTTGAGATTGGAGTAGTCTTGACTCGTCTGACCATGTCTGCCTGTTCTTGGATCGGCAGATTTTTATGGATGAAGCCCAATCCGCCAGCAAGGGCCATGGCTCTGGCCATGGCTTCTTCTGTAACTGTATCCATCGCGGCAGAGATAATCGGGATGTTGAGTGAAATTTTACTTGTGAGTTGGGTTTTCAGGGTTACATCCGCGGGTACGACTTGGGAGAATGCCGGGATTAGCAGGCAGTCGTCAAAGGTGTAACCTTCTTTTTGAATTTTTCCGTTCATGTTGTCCATGGTTTGTTTCTCCTTAGTTGGTTATGTCGGTTACAGAGTCGATCACTTGTTGGGTATTGACATCGATTAAGCCGATATCTGTGAGTTTTATCTCAGGGATAACCGGTAATGATATAAATGATAACATCAAAAACGGATTAAAGGTCTTGTTTTTCAAGAAATATCCGGCTTTGGTGTGCAAATCTTCGAGCTGATGGATTAAATCCGGTAAGGGTCGGTTTGTCATCAGTCCGGCGATTTCCAGTTTCAGGTGGGACAGGATTTTCCCGTCATTGGCGACAACATATCCACCCTCGTTTTTGCGTACCTGTTCAATGGCCATGATGATGTCGAAGTCGTTGGTGCCGATGGCGATAATGTTGTGTGAATCGTGGGCTACCGTGGTGGCTATCGCTCCGCCGGTCAGTCCAAAGCCTTTGACGGCGCAAACACCGATGTTGCCGGTTTGGTGATGGCGCTCGATCACGACAAGTTTAGCCTGATCTTTTTCAATATTGGGGATAAACTGGTTGAAAATGTTCTTATCCGCGTTTTCTATATGCATCGGGGTTATCACTCCGCCTGGAATGATTTTGATCATTTTCAAGGCGTTGTGTTCCCCCATTTTCAGTTGCAGATCAGATACCTGATATTGAGCGCAGTTGACGGAGTATTTGACTTGTTCAGGCAAAGGTATATAGATATTCGCTTTGGGTTTTAGGATTTGTCCTTTGGCTGCAATCAGTTTTCCGGATTGATAGACTTCATCGGCTCGGATGTTATTTAGGTCGTCAAACAGGAAGAAGTCTGCTTGATAGCCTGGGGCAAGTGCGCCTTTGTTTTCCTGACGGTAATGTCTGGCCGGGTTGAGTGTGGCCATCGTTATTGCCAATATCGGATCAAGTCCCAAATGTATAGCCATATTTACCGCATGATCGACTCCGCCTTGTTTGGCTATATCGTCCGGATGGATGTCATCGGTACAGAAGCATATCTGGTGGGCATTACTATGGTTGACTGCCGGTAAAAGTTCCTTCAGATTCTGTATGACACTGCCTTCGCGAATGAATACGGTGATACCGCGGCGCAGTCGCTCTTTCATCATCTCGGCGTCTGTACATTCATGATCGTTTCGTATTTGGAGGGAAGCGTACAAATCCATGTCTCTGATTGTAAGGACGCTGCCGTGGCCATCGATGATTCGCTGGTTTACTTGTGCATCGCTGATTTTTCTGAGCATGTCCGGTTGATGTTTGACAGCTTCTAAATCCATGACTTCAGCTAAACCCAAAACTTTGGAGTGGTTATAAAATGGCGATATGTCTTGGGCCGTCAGGATGGCTCCGGCATGTTCGAGTCGGGTCGCGGGTACACAGGATGGCAGCATGACTCTTATATCAAGATCGCATTGCTGTGCACTGTCAAGCATAAACTGTATACCGCTGCTTCCGCAGACGTTGGCGATTTCGTGCGGGTCAGCAATGACACATCCGATCCCTCTAGGTATGAAAAGGTCATTGATTACCGTCGGTGTCAGCATGGTCGATTCGATATGAATATGGGCATCTGTCATTAGCGGGGCTGCGTAGCGGCCTTGTCCGTCGATGACAGTTTCCGCTTCCATTTTTTCAAATCCGATGATGGTCCCCTGGTCGATGACCAGATGTCCAGGATGGATTTCTCTGGTCAGGGTATTGATGATATTGACGTTTTCTATACAAAGTTGAGGACGGATAATCCCGGTATGAATATCACGGATTCGTTTCAGATGTTCGAATTTTTCCATAGGATCTCCTTTGTATAAAGAAACGGAAAGTCTACACTTTCCGTCGATAACTTACTATTAACACAGGCATATACATAGCTGTCACTCATTGCGAAAATCCCGCACATGGCGGTCTGGGAAGAGACATTTCTGATGAAGCCGGATAATTTCATGTCAATCCTCCGATATAACAAAAAACTCCCGTCTGCCGACGGAAGTAGTAAAAAAGCTGCTTCCATCGTAGTCCGGTCATTTACGGTGACCGGGTAGAGACTCTTGCGCCTTATTCGCAAGGATATACGGTGTTTTAGTTTGGGATTATTCTAACACACTCGCCACGGCTTGTCGATAATGTTTTCACTTTCTTCACTTGAACTATGCTTTAAAATAGGGTTTAATGGAGTAGGTTATCTCTTAGAGGATGAAGGTGTTACGATGGAACATATACAGTTATTCGTTTTTGATATTGATGGGACTTTGATCCCGCATAAGAGCAATGAGGTTTCAGAGGCTACCCGTGAGGCCATCCGTCAGCTGAAACTGGCGGGTAAGGAGGTTTTAATCGCGACCGGTAGGGCTTTTTATTTTATCCCTCAGGCAGTGAAAGATGCCGTGGCACCGGATTTTTACGTGTGCATCAACGGGCAGTGTCTGTTGGATAAAGACGGTACTATCCTTCAACGTTATGATCTTGATAAAGAAGAAGTCATCGCTTTGACTCAGTGGTGCATTGATCAGAAAATCGCTGTCGGTTTAAAGATGTCAAATGCCGTTGATGTTTATTATGATTTTAATGAATTTGTGACAACGTATGTCAAAGGTCAGGATTACCGGAAAATTCTTCGTGATTGTACGGATAAGGATGTAAGGGACATCAATGAGGTGGCGATGGGTATGTTTTTGATTGGGGATGATGAGAAAATACTGAGCATTAAGAATAATTACAAAACCCTTTCGATCACTCGCAGTTATGCACATGCATTCGATGTCTTCGCTAAGGGTGATGGTAAGTCAAGGGCAATCGGTCATGTGCTAGAGTATCTGAATATCGGTTGGGATCAGGTCATGGTCTTTGGTGACGGTGAGAATGACATCGATATGATCCAGAAAGCACAGATTGGAGTCGTGATGGGCAATGCTCACATTCAGGTTCAGTCTTATGGCGATTTTGTTACTCGCACGGTCAGTGATGATGGGATCGTATTTGCCTTAAAACACTTTAATATCCTATAAAAAAAGATGCAGAAATGCATCTTTTTACTCGACATAAATCATTTTTTTGGTCATGCCGCCATCGATGACGATATTCTGGCCGTTGATAAATTCGTTGTCTTCTTTCAACAGATAATCGATCGCTGTTACGATGTCTTTGGGGTAACCGACCCGGTTGCTGGGGTGCTGTTGGTTATCTTGCTCGCTAAGCATGGTTTCTTTGGTGACGATCCAGCCGGGCGATATGCAGTTTACTTGGATATGATAAGGTTGCAGAGAGTTGGCCAGGGCGTGGGTCAATGCGATCAGACCACCTTTACACATCGCATATACCTCTCCATGGGGTTCGCTCATCAGTGCACGGGTTGATGCGATATTGATGATCCTGCCGTATCGGGAAGCTTCGGGGTTTCTGCGTTTGGTCCATTCCCGGCTCAGCAGCAACGGGCTGCGAAGCATCAGGCCATACCCTTCTTCTATTCTTATCCGAAAGCTCGGTTAATGGCTTGACCATGCCTTTTCCGGCATTATTAATCAGTGCATCCACGGTAAAGGGATACTGATCTATCTGTTTAAATGCTTGGACGACACCTTCTGTTGTTGTAAGATCCGCATAAATAAACAGGCATCGGTCTTCATTTTTCCGGCAGATGGCTTCTGCATTCGGTCGGTCGATATCGAGAATGATTACGCGATACCCCTGACTCAGCAAATGTTCACAAACCGCTTTGCCGATTCCGTTGGCACCGCCGGTCACCAGGATCGTTTTCATTCAGCGTTCTTTCTTTTCAGGTTGACGACTGTTTCGATCAGCGGTGTATGACTGAACATATCATACGGAGTGATTTCGACGATATCATATTCTGATTGCAGGACTTCGAGATTTTTAGCTAAGGTGCTGGGATTGCATGAGACATACACCAACTGTTCAATGTGAATATCTTTAATGATATTCAACATCGTGTCTGATAATCCGCTGCGGGGCGGATCTACGACTAGTACATCGATTTTCTTGGTCTCGGTAAGTTTTTTGAGGTTTTCGGCAGCATCTCCGGCCATAAATCTGACATGTTCGATTTTGTTGATCTGTGCATTGATGTTCGCATTATCGATGGCTGCCTGAATATTGTCGATGCCGATGACCTCTTTTGCTTTATCTTTTAGCATCAGTGACATGGCACCGATACCGCAATAAGCTTCGATGATACAGTCACACGGTTCGATTGAGTCTATAACTTTATTATATATCGCATTAGCTTGAGCTACGTTGAGTTGGAAGAAGGATTGTGGCGAAACGACCAGATCGATGCCGTTCATCGTGCAGGTGATCGTTTTTGATCCCCAAAGGATGTCCGTTTTATTTCTGATGATTTCTCGGCTGTGTCTTACATCATTGATGCTTTGAGCAATCGTTTTGACACCTTCGATTCTAGAGATATCCTCAACATACTTAGCCGGCAGCTTCAGCTGACCTGTGACCAGCGTAACTTGGACATTGCCATCGAAACTGCGGATGACGATATACCTTAATCCCTGATATTTGGGCGGATTAAACGATGGCAGCCGATACTCATTGCTGATTCGCATGACTTCTTTGCGGACACGTTCGATATCCGGGTCATGTACGATACAGTGTTCGATACTGACGAAGTAGTTGGAGTTGGGTTTATACATACCGCTGGTCAGAACCCCGCCGATCAGGCTGATCGGAAATTTGCATTGATTCCGGTACCCCAGCGGGCTTGGATTCGGTACGATCGGACGTATTCGCGGTATTTTCCCACTCATGTATTTTCTTAATGATTCATACAAAAGCTTTTCTTTTTCTTTGAGTTGTTGGTCGAGACTGAGAGTCATGATCGAGCAGCCGCCGCATTGATCTTGTATCGGACAAGGTGAAGCAATCCGATACGGACTTTGCTGAATCAGTTGTGACCGTTTGGCAATCAGGTAGCGGTCAAACCGTTTCTCGATCTCTGCCTCTACGATTTCCCCCGGATAGGCATTTTCCACAAATGTCGGCAGTCGGTCGATGTAACCGATGCCTTCCCCATTGATCCCCATTTTTTCAATCTTGATTTTCATTTACACCATCCCCTTTCTATCATTTTATCACAAGGGATGGCAACTATTGCGATGAGTTTTCAATTATTCCATTTTTTTTGTCATGTTTTGACAACATCTCAGCCGATACGTTCAAAAGCATTAAAAAAGCATGGAATCCATGCTTTTTGATCATTCGGTCGTTGCCCAGTTGGGAACCATATTGCCCCGGCGGACCAGGATCGTTTTTTGAAAATCGGTTTGATTAAGGAATCGGAGGATTTCCTCTTCTTCGGTTTGCGTGCAACCGACCAGCAGTTTGACATCGATGTCCTTTTTCAGGATATCCGCTGCGATCACGATGGTATTGATCGAGGATGCCGTCGCCGTTCCCCGATAAACTGCAATTCCTTCCTGTTCTTGATTAAAAGTATCTTCAAGATATCCGTAACTCACCGGGTACACCAGATTATGGTATTTGGGATGCACATCCCCCTTGCCGCGGGAAATCACCAGTTTAGATGAAAAATAAAGTGTATCCAGTTTTTGCCAAAAGTAAGCATTGTTTTCGATTCCGTTCATTCCATCACCCTCGTTGTCTATCTATTATAACTTTATTTTCATTTTCTGTAAACATGTAACGTGTCTGAAAGAAAATTCCAATGTCACTGACTGTTTCTGAATATGACTACAAATACCAACTGCTTGATATGGGGACGGCCAGAGCATCGCAAAGCTCCCATGGGTGATATATTCCGGTCAGGATCATTGTCTGATTAACGATTTGGGCACATGCAAAAGCATCGCTGAGGGCATCGTGATGATTTAATGAAATGCCTAAGTGCCCGGCTACGACATTGAGCCGATGACTGGGTAAAAATCTGAATGCCGAGCGGGAGAGTCGGACTGAGCAGAAGTACTCAAAGTGGTCATAATCCAGACGATACAGGGTGATCAGACTCATCAGTACCGTCATATCAAATGATGCATTATGTGCAACCAGGATTCCGTCTCTGATGATTTCCCGTATCTTCGGCCATATTTCATCAAACTGTGGTTGATCGGCTACATCCTGAGGTCGGATATTGTGAATTTCAATAAACGACGGATCAAAAGGACCGACGCTCGGATGCGGCCGGATCAGAAAGGATTCCTTATGTGTCAAAACGCCCTCTTGAAATACAACGATCCCCAGCGCACATGCACTTGCCATATTACGATTAGCTGTTTCAAAATCAATGGCAATAAACTTATCGGGTTTCATGATGTAAAATCCTTACGGCATTGAGCAATGCCAGCAATGATACTCCGACATCTGCAAACACGGCTGCCCACATGGATGCATACCCGAGGGCTCCGAGAACTAAGGTGATGACCTTTACTGAGAAGATAAAGGTAAGATTCATAATCATGATCCGACGGGTTTTCTTTGCAATGTCGATTGCTTTTACGACGTCTGTCGGCTGATCTTTGAGTAATACGACATCCGCAGCTTCAATGGTCAGATTGCTTCCGAGTCCGCCCATGGCGATTCCGCAATCGCTTAAGGTGATGATTGCGGCGTCATTGACACCATCACCGACAAAGGCGAATTTCTTCCCTTGTTGTTTCAGTTGTTCGCCGATAGCAAGTTTTTCGTGGGGCAGTAACTGACTGAAGTGTCGGTCGATTCCAAGTTTTTTTGCAATCCGCGATACAGAATCTTCTCTGTCACCGGAAATCAGCATGGTCTCCATATTAAGTTTCCGTAACTGATGAATGGCTCGTTCACTCTCAGGTCTTATTTCATCGTCGAGGAAATAGCAGGCAGCCGGTTGCCTGTCGATTTTTAGGACGACTGCCATCGGATACTGCTTGGAAATATCGTTAAGCGAAGCATCGAGGGTTACTTCACGGATGCTGACGATTTCAACCTTCTTACCCTCGACGATTCCTTGTATTCCGATGCCTGCGGTTTCACTGATATCGGAAATATCAATTGATTCATCGGATTGGGTTGCTTTAACCAGTGCCTTGGCGATCGGATGTCTGGAATGAGATTCCAAAGAGTTGACGATAGCATCTGCTTTGTTTTGATCAAATCCGCCAATCGCTGCTTTATGAGCTACCGAGATGTCCCCCTTAGTCAGGGTGCCGGTTTTATCGAAAAGCACTGTTCCGACTTGTACTGCAGATTCCAGTGCTTCTCCACCCTTAAACAAGATCCCATGTTTCGATCCGTAGCCAATGGCAGCGAAGTATCCCAATGGTACGGATATGACCATGGCACACGGGCAGCTGATAACCAAAAAGATCAGGCTGCGGTACAATCCCGCACTGATATCAGATAACATATAAGATGAAACCAGAAACACGATCGCCGCAATGATGACGACGGCCGGTGTATATATCGATGCAAATTTTGTAATGAACAATTCGGATTTGGCTTTCTTCAGTGATGCCTTTTCCATATACTCGATCAGCCGGGCCAATGATGAGTCTTTGTAGGGTCGTTGTACGAGGATCGAGATCGGGTTGCCTAAATTGATAGCACCGGCATTGATGGTTTCATTGATTCCGCGTTCGACTGGCATGGATTCACCGGTCATTGATTTGTTGTCGAACATTGATGATCCGCTGATGATCATTCCGTCACAAGGAACTTTATCTCCTTTAGCCACAAACACGACTTCACCCGGGATGACTTCATTAGGTTTCTTAATCATCTGTTTTCCCTGAGATACGACGATAGCCTGGCTGACAGATACATCAAGCAGTTTTGATATCGCATCTTTGGACTGATTGACAGCCTTGTCCTGAAAATACTCACCGATCGTATAAAAGACCATGACTCCCAAAGCTTCCGGGATCTCGTTGATGGCAATCGCACCGAAAGTGGCAACGGACATCAGGAAGTTCTCATCAAACATGTCTTTCTTCCGTATTCTTTGCCATGCCTTCTTAATGACCGGGTATCCGATATACGCATATACTGTCAGTGCAATGACGGTAAAGGGCAGTGAATCTGAGAGCAGAGAAATAATCAGACCAAAAATCCCGATGACAATCCTTATTTTCTCGGAGCTGTCTTCAGGTTGAACTTCGGTTTTCTTCTCATTTTCGATGATGATATTCACATCTTCGATGGCCAGTATCTGTGATTTAATTTCTTCAAGCGGCAATGCGGTCTGTTCGTTTTTGAATTGAATCGTCAGACGGTTATTCAGAAAGTCCAGTGCAGCCATATGTACATCCGGACGTTCAGACATGCTTTTTTCAATTTTGCTTGCACAGGTGGCACAAGAAAGACCTTCAAGTTTTAATGTAAGTTCTTGATTGTTATTCTCTTGCATGTTCTAACGCCTGCCTGAATATCTGCCGGACATGTTCGTCCTTAAGTGTATAATATACATTTTTCCCGCGCTTGTCTGATTTGACCAGTCGGGTTTGTTTCAGTTTTGACAACTGATGTGAAATCGAAGACTGGGACATGCCGGTAAGGACCATCAGGTCGCAGACGCATAGTTCTCTGTCGAATAATGCGTTGATGATTTTCAATCGGGTCGGATCGGAAACCATTTTAAAAAGCACAGACATATACTCGTATTCAACATTCGAGAGCAAGTCATTTCTTGCTGCTTCGATGACATCCGGATGTGTCTGAAACTCTTTGCAAACTTCATTTTGATTCATCACACTATATCACCTCATATGAACATATGTTCATATGTATTGTATTACATATTTATTTTGTTGTAAAGAAAAAAGGATTTTCTTGATACTTTTATCGTTTGGCGGGTACGATCTCGATCCAATATCCGTCAGGGTCCAGGATAAAGTAGATACCCATGGCCGGATTCTCATAGCATATTACGCCCATCTCCTGATGATGCTTATGTGCTCCGTCAAAATCATCGGTAATAAACGCCAGGTGATATTCCTGTTCACCCAGATCATAAGGTTCCGTGTGATCTTTTAACCATGTCAGCTCTAAATAAAAGTTACTTTCCCTATCTTCCAGAAACGCGATCTTATAACTGCCATCGGCAGCTTCCCGGCTCCTTTTTACCGTCAATCCCAACGCATCCTGATAAAACCGGATACTTCTGTCGAGATCAAGCACATTAAAATTAAAGTGAGCAAATGTAAATTTCATGTTATGCCTCCTTTTTATTATTCTATCATGATTACCTGATTACTTCACGTAAAGGGAACATGTAATATTTCTCAAAAATTTGTATAATAAATACAGGAGGTAGCGAACATGCTCAAAGAATTCAAAGCTTTTGTCATGCGTGGCAATGTCGTCGATTTGGCTGTCGGTGTCATTATCGGAGGTGCTTTTGGTAAAGTGATCAGCTCCTTGGTCAGCGATGTCTTTATGCCGTTGATTTCTGTACTGACCGGTGGAGTCAGTTTTGCTGACTTGAAAATCGTGTTGGTTGAAGCGGTCGGAGAAGCTTCGGAAGTTGCCATAAACTACGGGATTTTTATTGAGAACATCATAGATTTTCTGATTATCGCATTAAGCATCTTTCTTTTGGTCAAAATTCTGAGTTCATTGAAAAAGAAGCAAACTGAACAGCCGGCACCCTTACCGTCGCCCGATCCGGTCGTTGAGTTGCTTACCGACATCCGCGATCAGCTCAAGAGCAGATAAATCGATTCCGAAAGGAATCTTTTTTTAGACATGTCCTGTCACACATTTATGATTGAACGGTTATTTCATGACAGATTTTGTCATTGACATTATTTGTCATATTCTGTCATAATATAATCAAAGAGGTACGGATTATGCAATTTAAAGACAAACTCAATCAGCTGATGGAGCAGTTTCACATTTCCAACAGTAAGCTTGCTAAAGAAATCAACATCGATCCTTCATTGGTCAGCCGCTGGCGCAATGGCGACCGTATCCCGACGATGCGTTCCAATCATATTCCGACCATTGCATCTTATTTCCTTTCACTCAACGGTTATTCCTATCAACAGGAATATCTGAGACACATTTTGGATGAGCAAAAGTCAGAATTGCCAAATGTCAGCGATCAGATCGCTTTGCTTTCTGACTGGCTGATCCGTGACAGTGCCTCTTCATCATCCATGCGGCCATATGTTTCCAATGAAGAGTATGCGGAAGTATTGCTCCGTCAGATTCAGGGCATGGTCAAGGACCGTCCTGCTCAGGCAGTCCCTTCTTTTCAAGACTTCCCTTCAGTTGCTCTGACTCCTGCGACCCGCAAAGACTTTCATATGTTCACGGGGAATTCGGCTAAGCGCAGGGCTGTCGTATACTTACTGTCTTCATTATTGCAAAACGAGGAGAAAAGCGAACTGTTTCTGATGAGCGACGAAGACATGAGTTGGCTGACTGAAGATCGGGCCTTTCAAGTCCAATGGCATATGCTGTTGCGTGGGATCATTGAAGCCGGTCATAAAATAACGATTATTCACACCGTGCACCGGGATACACGTGAGATCATCCAGGCCATCAATTTATGGATGCCTTTGCACCTGCTGGGAACTATCAAGTCGTATTATAATCCCCGTTATCAATCCAACACACTGAAAACTTCGTGGTTTATCGAGAAAGATAAGCGCGCTTTGGTCTCATCTTCGGTGACTTTTGAAGATATTGAAAATATATCCTATTTGTTTGAACTTCCGGAAGTCGCACATTCATATCAATCTCAGTTTATGGGCAGACTGACCGGCTGTAAACCGCTGTTTGAAATATTCAAAAAAACGCAACAGTTTGATCTGCTGGATCGGATGATACAGAATGTAGCCATCGTCTCACCGACGACCAACTGGCATTTACACGTCAACTCTATCTTTTTACCGGATGATGTTTATACGCGCTACAGCAAGACGCTTCCGCCGACTGCTCAGAAAAACTATCTCGATAAGGTTCGGCAGTTGCGCACCCGTCTGTTAAACTCGCTTTCTATCGCACCATACACGGATATCTTCCCGCTGCATGTGCTCAAAGATGCCATAACGAAGGGAGCATATGTTCACTTCGATCCGGTTTTCTTCTTGCGGGATGAAGTCATCTGTACGCGCAGTGAAATAAAGGCTATTATAGAAAACATGATTTTCGTGATTGAGAATAATGAGAAATTTCAGTTGTTCTTCGGCAATCCGCAACACTCGGACAATGAAATAACCATCAATATGAATCTGAAGGAAAATACAGAAGCCTTTTTGACCGCCAATGTTCAGGGATTGATTCCTTTGCTGGGTTTCTATGTCCATGAAGGAAACATCTTATCTTCGATGAATCATTATATGGAGGAAATCATCAATCTGATCCCAACTTCGCGACGAAATCGCGGTGATGTGTTAAAAGAACTGTATAAAATGCTGGAAATGATGTAAAAGAAGCCGTTAAAGGCTTCTTTATTCACTCATCAGTCTTTTTTCGCCTTCAAGGGCACGGATGGGGGCGACATCCTGGGTTACTTCCAAGGTCCCGAGGTATTCGCCTTTCCCATTTCTGACAGCATAATATCGGATATGAACAAACATGCCTTTGAAATTGATCCAAAAGTCTTCATGATCCTTTTTGCCAGAGCGCAAATCCTCAACGATTTTCTCAACGATATGAACACTTTGGGGCGGATGGCAGTTTTTCACTTCACGTCCGATGACGGATAAGGGGCGCGAGAATACCCGTTCTTTTCCTTGGGTGAAGAACTTTACGGTGTCATCGGCACCGACAAAGGTCATATCCAGCGGTACCGTATTGAATATGGCGTTGACTTCCTCAAATGTCAGTGATCCGGCGGATAAAGGCACGACCCCGGATGGCGGCTCTTCTTCCAACGTATCTTCCTTGACCAGCTGCGGAAGATACGCCGGTTGATTGACAGCCCATGAAGTCTCAAACTCCTTGGACTGTGCAGAAATCGTTGCCCACTCCGTTTCGCTGAATGTATCCAAAATCATCGGGATCAGAATGTTCTCTTCTTTTGATATCATATCCAACACTTTTTTGACTGCCGCCTGTGTGTTTCCGATTATTTGTGAATCGGTCAGCTCTGCAGAAAATCGTAAAATGGCTTTTAAGTCGCTTCGGATATCATCATCGACCCCCCACATGACTTTCGGAGGAGCGGTGATCCCGTGTTTTTCCATGGTCGGGAAGATCACATTCTCTTTGCGGGCATAGTGCTTGTCGATTTCCAATAAGCGACCGATCAATGCGAACAGAGTGTTTCGATCAAAATCGTTTTCAAGCAGCGGCACGATTTCCCGTTCGATCAGCTTTTTGATTTTGACATTTTCCAGGCGTAAGGTGTATACCGGATGTCCCGGGGTATGTTCGGGTTTGGCTGTACGGTGGATTTGTTCGACCGTTCCTTCAAACAAAGATGCATGAACATCACATAGTCGTTGAATTTCTTTGGGTGACATCCCATCTTCGACCAAGGCCCGTTCCATCGCGGATATTTCTGCGGTGCTGACTGACTCAAAATTCTCTTTAAACTCTTCTTTTACCGTTTCAAAATCAGCACCTTCATGTAATTTAAGTATTAGCTCTCTTAGTTTTTCCTGACGGTTATTTATCATTTCACTCATCGTATTTCCTCCACAGGGATAGCGTGACTTTTCAGATAAATGACTAAAGACTCAAGATCGAATCCCCGCATTTCACAGCCTTTTCTCAGGGTCATGTATCTGCCGACCGTTTGAATCATCATGGGCTGTCTGATTTGCGTAAAGCCAAAATCAGCAAGCAGTTCGATGGCTTGCGGATAGGTGGCGCACAGGGTGTAAATCGTATCGTCTGTCGTTATCAATGTCACATCACATCTCCTTTTCATGACCATTATAGTCAATCCGGCCATTAAAAAATGTGACCTTACGCAAAAAAGTCACATTTGTTATTTCTTCAAGAGAATTTGTTTATGGCCGATCAGCTTGATTTTGCCTTCATCCTGAAACTTCGCCAGTTTCCGGCTGATGGTTTCCCGGGTGATGCCCAAGTGATTTGCCATTTCTTCCCTGCTCAACGGCAGTTGAATCAGTGTGCCTTGCTCAGTCATTTTACCAAACTTGACCGCATATTCCTCAAGCAAGTCCCATACCCGCTGTTCTACGGAGTTGATGCCTAAACTTTCGACCAGCTCTTCCATCTTTGACAGACGAAGTGCCAGCACTTCCATCATTTTTAAAGCGATTTGCGGCATTTTTTGTAATAGTGCCTGAAACTGAGCTTTGGAAATGGTACATATCCCGGTATCTTCCAGAGCTTCGACGATGATATCTTCCGACATCCGGCCAAATAAAGCTTGTTCACCGAAAAAGTCGCCGGTCGTCAGAACATATAAAATCTGTTCTTTACCTTCGCTGTTGGGTCGCAGCACCTTGACTTTGCCTCGGTTGATGATAAAGAGACATTGCATGATTTTTAGCGGATGAATAATAAATTCACCCTTTTTATACTCGCGCTGCACGATCAGACGTTGGACTTCACCCATTTCCTCGCCGGATAGCGGCAGAAAAATCGGTACGCGCCGCATACAGGTCGTTCCTTTAGGATGGCTGTTTGAGCAGGTTTGGCATGTTGACATGGTATCCCTCCGCAATCACTTTATCAGATAGTCATACCAAATGCAAAGAAGACTATTTTCTTTGTCTTGTATGTGATAAAAACCCGTTCTATAATAAAGTCAGTGAGGAGAATTTTATGGCTATATTCAAACGTTGGGATGCTGATGAAATCAAGCTTACACCTTATCAGAAACTTGAGGCGCATTTTTTAGATGATCGGATCGGTTCATCCGTGTATATGTATATGGATATCGATGCCACCAAAATTTTGCCGTTTCTTGAGAAAAAGAATACTTCGATGCTGCCTTATTTTCTTTATTCGATTTATAAGACGACAATTGCCCATCCGTTGATCAATCGCTTTGTCTTGCACAACCGGTTATATCAGCGGAATCATATCGCATTCTCGACGGTTGTCAAGCAAAAACTGACTGAGGATGGTCGCTCAGTCGTCGTTAAATGGGTGTTTGAGGAAGGACTGACCTTTGATCAGTTCAATCAGCGGATCATTCGCAGTGTAATTAAAGCCAAACGCGATGAAAAGGTCGAAAGTGACAAACTGTTCGAGTTGCTCGGTCATCTTCCTCATTTTATGCTAAGGATCATCATGCGGTTAGCCCGTTTTTTGAATAATCATAATATTCTGCCCAAGTTTATCACTGAGGATGATCCGTTGCATGCTACCGCCATGATTGCCAATCTGGGGAGCATCAAACTGAATGCCCCTTATCATCACTTATATAATTGGGGTACGATATCGATGATGTGTGTGTTAGGGAAACTTAACGAGGAAACCAACATGATCCGGGCTACGGTGGTTGTAGATGAACGGATCACAGACGGTCTCGCTTTATCCAATGCATTGGCCACGTTTAAAGAAATTATGGAAAATCCGTCAGATGAATGACGGATTTTTTACTTATTTTTTAAATTTCAGTGTAAAGCAGGTCTCGATACCAGGTTGGCTGGTTACCTCAATTGATATGTCATGACGTTTGGCAATTTGCTCCGCAATCGCCAATCCTAATCCGCTTCCCCCATACGATGCGTCCTTGTTTCGGTAAAAACGATCAAAAATATATGGCAGATCTTCCGGTCGGATCCCACTGCCCTGATCACAGATTTGCAGGATGTGCTCCTTTTCGGTAATCGTGATCTTTCCGTTTTGCGGGGAGAACTTGATGGCATTATCCAGAAGGATCAGGATCATCTGCCGGATCCTGCCCTCATCGGCCACGATGTCGACTGATCCGCTTCGACGGATATCCCATACGATATTCTTATTTGATCCCTTGATTTTTGCGGATTCGATGGCTGAATTCAATGCAATATCCAGAGAAATCGGTTTTTTCTCAATCGCGAAATCAGTACTGGATAAACGGGTGAGTTCAAGCAAATCATCGGTAAGTCGGCTTAAGGCCAAGGTTTCATCGTGCATCTGCTTATAATATCGCTCGATCTGAACCGGATCATCAGCGACATTTTCCATCAATGCTTCCAGAGATCCCCGCAAAACGGTCAAAGGGGTTTTCAGTTCGTGGGATACTGTAGCCATGAAGTCTTTGCGGATTTGATTGAGTTGCTCACGCTGAAGTTCACTAAACTGAAGTTTCTCTGCCAACACGTTGAGATTCTCTGCCAGCTGTCCTACTTCGTCGTTCAGTTTGATATGATTACGTATCGTAAGCCTGCCTTCACTTAAATCGTCGGTCATTTTGGCCATCTGTTTCAGCGGACGGCTAAATGAGATCGATAATGTCATCCCCATGACAATCGCGACAGCCAGGGCAAGAAGCAAACTGATGCCCATGATCCAGGTTGCGGCTTGATATCCGGAGTCCAAGGCGGTGATTTGGGTGTGTACCAGCACTGCACCTATGATCCGGTCATCATTATCCATCAGCGGTGTCGCTACGGTCATGGATGAACCATCAAGAAAAGCGGAGAAATCTTCCGACAGCTGTGTCTCTCCGAGCAATACGTTTTCAATGACCTCTTGAGCACTTGCGGGTAATTGGGTGTAGGATACAGACTGAGGCTGACCCATTCTGCGGGTGATGATATTGTAATTCTCGTCAATGACCCACACATCTTCACTTGAACTGCCATATAACATCCGAAGCAGCATGCCCATCCCGCCGGATGGACGTACCAGATCGGCAGAATCTGAGATCGTCGATGCGATGGTCAACGCCTTATCGCGCAGTTTTGCTTCGTTATCGGAAATCACATAATTCCGAAACACCAAAAGAAAGACGACCGAGATGATCAGAGTAAAAACGATTAGGGTAGCCGCAAAATACAAAATGAGTCGCTTGGATATCTTACTTTTCATGACTGACCTCCAATTTATATCCGACTCCCCATATGGTCACGATTTGCCATCCGGGATGTTGCAATAAATCACACTTGGCTCGCAGACGCTTGATGTGAGCATCGACCGTCCGGTCATCACCGACATAATCATACCCCCAGCACCGTTGTAACAGATGTTCTCGGGTAAATACCTGATTGGGATGCGCCGACAAGGTTGAAAGTAATTCGAATTCTTTCTTGGTCAAGCCGATGGGTTGTCCATCAATACTCGCCTGGTAAGAAGACTCATCAATTGTCAGCGTCTGAATTCGAATGATTTTTTTGGATTCGTTAACCGAATCGACTCTGCGAAACATCGCATGGATGCGTGCTATGATTTCTTTGGGTGAAAAAGGTTTGACAATATAATCATCAGCTCCGATTTCCAATCCCATGATTTTATCGAAATCTTCACTGCGGGCGGTAATCATGATGATCGGAATCATGGATTGCTTTCGTATTTCTTTGCAAACAGTAAAGCCATCCATTTTCGGCATCATCACATCCAGCAGAATCATATCCGGCTGCCATTGAGCAAACATTCGCAAAGCAGCCTCTCCATCGGAAGCAATTTGTACGATCATATGCTCTTTTTTAATATAATCTGATAAGATCTGGACGATCGATGGATTATCATCCGCAATCAGAATTTTTTTCAACTCAATCACCTCTTAACCAAGTTTATCAGCGAATTATGACATTCCTGTGACAATTTTTCTGGTATTTTCATAAAAAGAGCCCTATTTTGTCATAGTTTCGTCATATCTTCATTATAGACTATAGTTAATCAGAAATACTGAGATAAGGAGATAAATCTATGAAAAAAACCTTTACTGTATTGCTTGTGTTGATTGGATTGTCATTTACGTTGATCGGTGCCATGGCTGCCGGAAATGATGATGCTTGGGAATTTGTCGGAAAACTGGCCGGTAAAACTCCGGAAGAGATCGCTGAGTTGCGTGGGCAAGGGTTCCATATGGGACAGTTAGCTCTGGATGCCGATAAACTGGATGAGTTCAAAGCCTATATGACTGAAAGACGTGAAGCCATTCTTGATCAGAAAGTCGCTGACGGAGTGTTGACTCAAGAAGAAGCTGACGCATTGAAGGCTCAGTTTGAAGCACGTCAGGCTGAATGTACCGGTGACGGAACCAATCAGGCACTCGGCGGTATGCGTTTAAGAATCAGCAAAAGTGAAGGCAATGGCGGCTTCGGCCGTCGCGGCAATCGCTAACAAAAAAGTGATGTCCTACAGTGAGGATATCACTTTTTTTATGCGCACCATCGACCATTCATCATTGTAGGCCACATTGGCCACTACCGTGAGGCCTCGCTCTTGTGCCATCTGAAACAGGATGTCCCGATGAATGTCATATTTCACTTTTCCCTTTGACTTAGGATAACAAAGCCAAATCATGCCCTGGTCTGAGGCATTGACTATATCGTCGATGTGACACAGAAAATCAGCCTTGCTTGCCAAGATGGCTATGACGGCATCACCACGCCCTTCCTCGATAAAAACGACATCACTCTGAGCAAAAGCATCTGGTAACAGTTGAGTTTCTCCCATCATTCGCACGGTACTGCCGGATTTGATATGCATTTTCCGTAAAATTTCATTCATGATCGATCTCCTTTATGCGAGTTAAGATGTGTGTTGGGCCTTTGATCGACATCCGATATCCCAAGTCTTCTTCGATACTTGAAAGTATCATACATTCCTGTTGAATCAAGAAAATCAGATCCATCCGATCATATGGGATCAGAATTTCAAGAGGTTCACCTGTAAAACGATAGCTGAATATCTTACTAATCAGATCATCGATCCCATCGCCGGTAAGGGCGGAGATTCGTATTGAGTCGTGGCCATTGTTTGCATACAGCTGCGAAATTTTGTCGCATTTATTTAGTACTAAGACTTCGGGGATCGATCCGGCTCCGATGTCGCGCAGGGTTTTACGGGTTGTTTCGATATGTGTCAGATGATCGGGATCAGAAAAATCAACAACATGCAACAGGATGTCTGCTTCGATGGCTTCTTCCAATGTTGAATGAAACGCTTTGATCAGCGGATGTGGCAGATCACTGACAAAGCCGACGGTATCCGAGAGTATAAAGGGCGGATACGGAGGTATATGAATGTTGCGCACGGAAGTTTCTAAAGTGGCGAACAGCTGATCTTTGACATATACTTCTTTATCATCGGTGCCATTTTGACTCATCGATATGAAACGGTTCATCAGCGAACTCTTCCCGGCATTGGTGTAACCGACCAAAGCCACATTGAACAATCCTTGCTTCTTGCGCCGGCGCCGTTGTACCTGACGTTGCTGGGCAATCAGCTGCAGATCCTGATTTAACTCAAAAATCCGTCGCTGAAGTCGACGACGGTCCAGTTCAAGTTTAGTCTCACCAACCCCACGGCTTTGCATGGTCCCCAATGAACCTGCCTGACGGCCATACGCTGTATAACTGCCAATCATGCGGAGCAGTTCATACTGAAGTCGAGCCACTTCGACTTGAAGTTTTGCCTCTTTGCTTTTGGCCCGACGGGCAAAAATTTCCAGAATCAAAGCAGTACGGTCAAGCACCACCAGATTCAGCGCTTCATCCAGGTTGCGGAGTTGGGATGGCGACAGTTCATCCAAGGTGACCACGGTGCTGATTTCATTCTCCAGACAGAAACTTCTGATTTCTTCAATTTTTCCGTTGCCGATGTAACTAGACAGTCCGGCGGAAGTCACTTGCTGAAATGAAGCAATGACTTCCATATCACAGGCAGAAGCAAGATTAATCAGTTCATCCATGGCACGCGAAAATGAATCTGACGAAGTGTCTCTGATTCCGATGATGACGATGCGCTGTTTATCTATGGTCATTCGATTTCTTCCCGAATCAGAATCAGCACGATCGATCCGTTTTCTAAATATCCTTCAGCTGAATCGACCATCCGACCGACCACGTTTAAAGACATATCTACTCCGCTTTCACCAAGCAAGGTCCAGTAGTAAGTTTCCAGTTCGACTTGACGCGGCTGATTAAGCACGGACAGAATAGTATCCAATTGCTTCTGTGTCATCGAATCATTTTCGCTGATAAACTGAAGCCGTGTGGACTTCCCTTTCGGCTCTACCGATACAGATAGTTTCGAAAAATTCTCTAACAACAAAAACGTCATGATTTCATCGACAATACTGGTAATGCGTTTGATATGTGTTCTCATTTTTCTCCCCCTTTAAGCGTCTGAATGATAATGATAAGAACCCCGGCAACCAATCCTCCGGCAAAGCCATTGTTATATAAATTTAATCCGCCATGAAAGTCGCCAACCTGTCTGACGACAAATACATGCAAAAAACCGGCCACGATTCCCCAGAATGGTCCGTAAGTACCGGCTATCGGTACCAAAGTGGTCGCAAACAATATCGAACCCATAGTGGTGGTGGCGGATAATGGCAATCCCAATAGCAGACTCGACAAAATGGCTCCGACAAAAACAGGCAAGATATTCTTCGGATGTTTTCCAAAGGCTCCGAATCCGATGATCGTAAAGATTCCGGCAAGCATAAAGCCATTGATAACACCGCCGAAAACCAATACCAAAGCCGTACTCATCATACCGATGATACCCATATTGAACAGTGTAGCCCCAAATCCGGCGGGTTCGGTGAAGTCAGATATCGCCCGCCCGCTGATCGGTAGAATCAGTTTCCATTTCTTAATCAGTTCCTGTTCGGAAAAATAACCGACGGTCATCAGATACAGACATGAGATGATCATCAATGTCAGTATAACAGAATCATGATAAGGATAAAGCAAAGCAACTCGTACTGTCGGGTATCCCAGGCTTTTCATGATGGATACGAAAACTATACCCATGATCCCGGCAGCGAATCCGATATTATATAAGTTATAGCCGTCGTGGAATTTCAACAGATGTCGTGCGATCGGAATCACGAAAAAGCCCATGATGATACCGATCACGATTCCCAATGTCCATGCGAAAACGCCACTAAAGCCATAGCCAAAAATCAGATGACTGACAACCGGTCCCAATGTACCCGCAAAGGCACTGAGCATGATGATCGAACGGAACTTGATTTTCGCAAAGCGGCTGTAAAGCAAGCCACCCAGATAAATCGGAATCAGATTGACAAGCGTCATTCCCAAAAATGAAAATCCGAACACTGTGAAGAAAGCCGCAAACATCAGTCCGGTATATGGCAACTCTAAATACTGAAACAAAAGAATGTTAAGCAGTGCAATCAATCCGACATTCAGTAAGGTCGCTGCTACCCCTCCGACTTCCAGATAATCTGTCAGTAAGATGGCCGGAGACAATTGAATCGTAAGAAAATTGTTAAACAGGTGCGGATCGTTAGCGATGATGACCCCCAGAAAACAAATCAGCGGAAAATAGAAAAGAAGCGTTACCCTTAATCGATTTGGTAGCGGCTTCTTTAACATCATAAGAAACTCCATACATATCACTCCCGAATTATTTATAACAGAAAACCGGGTTGATTGCATTAACTTTCTGAAATTTCGATCCGTTTGACCGTTCTTCCTTCAATATAACCTCGCTCTCCGCGCGGTTCATACTGGAAACGTCCGCCCATTTCATCAGCCCAGTGATAACCGACCCGTTTGGGATCATAATGTTCCATCACTTGCCACAGTTGGCCGATCGCTTCGGAAAAATCACAATCCGGATATGGCGGACCTTGGAATACCATCACTTCACATGCCGGCATCGTCATAACAGAGAAACCTTGAGGAATAGGCTTGTCATAATTCAGAGCAACTTCAACCCCTTGAATATACTTTGACGTATCGGGTTCAATCATCGGATCCGGCAGCCAGATACCCATCGGCTCCGATATGGCATTCTCAATGTTAAGCAGTGTATCCCACACATCACAACCTACTTCCTCGCAATACTCAAAGTAATCTTCTGCTTTGATACCTTTCTTACAAATCAGCTTTCTTTCCGGCTTTGAAATGACTTGTACAAATACCGGAATAGGTGTTTCATTCATCAATACTCCTCCTTTTGCGATACGCTCTTTGGTATCTCTCATGATTTTTGCGACAAATTGAGGATCATTTCGCATTCTCTGTCGGTACCCACTCGGAGTCACATTGAACTCCCGAAAAAAAGCCCGGCTGAATCCTTCGTGTGACTGAAAGAGGGAATCCAATGCGACATCCATGATCTTCTCATCTGAAATCCGGTGAGCTGCCAAAAGCAGTCTTCGCTGCCGTATGAAACTCATCAGAGTCTCGCCGGTCTGTTCTTTAAACTTCCTCGACAGGTGCCATTTTGAATAACAAAGCCTGCGGGCAATCTCATCCAGCGTGAGGTCATCAGATTCTGACATTAAAATACTTGCTACTTTCTCTTTCAGTGATTGATTTGACATGGCTGGTCCTCATCGATACTATATCGCAGATTCCAAAGGCTTTCTTGACCAAAATTGCTGTCTTTTCGCTGTTTGGATTGTAAGCGCAAGACGATCGACTTATAATATCAGTATACGATAAAGGAGTTTACAAATGAATCAAACACACAAAATGTTTGTCGGTAAAGGTGACAAAGAAGTATTTTTACTATCAAAAATGGCAAATCGCCACGGAATGATTGCCGGTGCGACCGGTACGGGGAAGACTGTTTCATTGAAAGTGTTGGCCGAGCATTTCAGTGATCTCGGTGTACCGGTTTTTCTGGCAGATGTCAAAGGAGATTTGGCTTCAGTCGCACAACCGGGTGAGATGAATCCGAAACTTAAAGATCGGCTTGATTTCTTGGGACTGACTGATTTTCAGTTTTCCTCTTATCCGGTCCGTCTCTGGGATATATTCGGAGAACTCGGTCACCCGATGCGAACGACCATCTCTGAGATGGGTCCGCTGTTGTTATCGAGAATATTGGATTTAAATGATGTCCAAGCCGGAGTACTGAATGTGGTGTTCCGGGTTGCTGATGACAATGAGTTGTTACTTATTGATTTAAAGGACTTGCGCAGCATGCTTCAGTTTGTCGGAGATCATGCGGATCAGTATACGACCGAATACGGAAATATTTCGAAGCCCTCCATCGGAGCGATCCAACGGGCGATCTTAACGCTTCAGGACCAAGGCGGCGACCATTTCTTTGCGGAACCTGCTTTGGATATCAAAGATCTGATGAAAGTTGACAGTTACGGGAAAGGATTCATCAATGTCCTGGCCTGTGAAAAACTGATGATGTCTCCGGCACTGTATTCGACCTTCCTGTTGTGGCTGTTGGCTGAATTGTTTGAACAATTGCCGGAAGTCGGCGATCTGGATAAACCGAAACTCGTTTTCTTCTTTGATGAAGCACATTTACTGTTTGATAACGCACCGAAAGTTCTGATGGATAAAATCGAATTGGTCGTCCGGCTGATCCGTTCTAAGGGTGTCGGTGTATACTTCGTTACCCAGAATCCGATCGATATACCGGAAAAAGTGCTTGGTCAGTTGGGTAACCGTATCCAGCATGCGATCCGCGCGTATACGCCCAAAGAACAAAAAGCCATCGTTGCTATGTCGCAGACGTTCAGACAGAATCCTGCCATTGATATCCCTTCTGTCATTATCGATTTGAAAACCGGAGAAGCTTTGGTTTCAATGCTGGATGAAGAAGGCCGACCCAGTATGGTCGAGCGGGCTTTGATTGCTCCTCCTCACAGCCGTTTTGGTGTGATCGATGCCATCAAACGTAATGATCTGATCCAGAACTCGCCGTTTTACTATAAGTATCATCAAATCGTCGATAAGGAATCGGCTTATGAAATGCTTCGAGCTCAGATGGTCCAAAAGGAAACGGTCGAGAAGCAGGCAGCTGAAGAAATGAAACAGAAAAAAGAGGAAATTGCTTTGGAAAGAGAGCGTGTCCGACTTGAAAAAGAGAAGGCACAGCTCGAAAAAACCAAAAAAACAACGGCCCGAGCGTCTCAGAATGAAATCACCAAGATGGCAAAATCATTTATGGGAACGATGAGCAGCTCCGTCGGACGGGAAATTGCCAGAGGTATATTCAATACCTTGCTTAAAGGAAAGTAAGACCGGACTTGAAGTGCACCCCAAAAGTTAGACAACTAACAGAAAGGGGTGCATTTTTATATGACAACGTATGATGTAGAATTTAAGCTTAAACTAATCTCTGAAATGGAAGAAACCGGCCGA
>JAVBWK010000001.1:0-120174 GCA_036677505.1 Erysipelotrichaceae bacterium | reverse complement strand
AGAGTTGGACATAGGGACATTTCCTTTCAATGTGGTTTTGACAGATTCATTGTATAGGAATTTGTTTTCTATGTCCCTTTTTTATTTTTCCACCCCAACATTTATTTTAGAACCTAAAATAAAAGGACTTCGGTCCTTTTCATTTTGAGTATTTCGGTTTTATGCGAGTTACTGCAGCATGCAGTGTCAGATAAATTAAGATGAAGAATGCAGCTGTAAGTGTTGACCATTTCATCATCGTCATGATTCCGGCCACATCAGAAATAAGAGGAGTCATCAGCGGATATCGGTAGAGGACGACTGATGTCATGATGTTTTCAAGATAGTCAAATCCAGCCGCAATCAAAGACACATGCAATAACCACGAAGCTTTCAACAGCCTCGTTTTTTTATAAAAATATACAGAGGAAACAAATAAGAATTGTGTATATACGATTGGCCAGATAAGGTCAAAGGTAAACCGTTGTCGAATATAAAATGCCCGGCCTTGTTCCCCGTAATTCTCAGCTGTCCGGTACAAATCCGATGAAGTGTAGTAAAATGATGTATCGATACTGTCGGTCAGACCTAAAGCTTCGCTTTTCGCGGCTTCTTGCGGAAGAACGAAAATGATGAATGACATAAATATCAATAGAGATAGGACAACGACGAATGCATTTGAGCGGTTTGCGACAAAGGATATCAGCTTCTTCATAGAATCTCCCCTTTCTTATAGTGTAATCAATTATGGTTAAAAGTGAATGATTTTGCATAAGGAGTATCACATTTATTTGCGTATAGGGAAATGAAGGAGGATATTTATGAAAGATTTAATGAATATAGGTGATGCATATGCAAAAAATAGTAATTTTTACCGAAGTGAGGATATTCTTCAACAGTATACCAATCAGTATCATCAGTATCTGAGGTCATTACCGACAAAACAAATGTCACGCGAGTGTATCAGTGGGATGAACCGTCTTGCACGTTATAATCTGAGATCCAGTTCGCAACTGAATATTCATGTCAGTGTCGGCGATGTCTGTTATATGGATTTTGGTCAAGTGTATATCAACGAAGCAGGATATCAGCACTTTGGTTTGATTCTATCGATCGTGAATCATAAGGCATTCGTTTTGCCGATGACGTCCAACTCGACCACCTATCAGTTTGCCACCGATCCATCGCGTATTGAACATGGCAAGAATCATTTGATTCAGTTGGGGTGGATCGAAGGGCTGAACAAGCAGTCGGTCGCCTTTATCAATGATTGCAAGTTTATCAATACCGCAAGGGTTATTTCTGTAAAAGGGCACATTGATCCGGAGGGCGAAATTTTTAAGGAAATTGTCGAACGAGTTAAGGATGCAATCTTTCCATAATCAAGCATACTTCATCATTTCATGATAAAATGACAATGGTGATGAAATGATTGAACGATTGTCAGGCAAATGGGTAGTTGCTGTATCCGGAGGAGCCGATTCCATGGCTCTTTTAGACATGTGCAGAAAATCAAAGTTAAGTATTGTGGTGGCAACGGTTCATTATCACCAGCGCGAAAGTGCCGATCGTGATTTGATGATTGTCGAAAATTATTGTGAGAAACACGGCATCGCGGTATACACAAAGCATTTCGATGAACCGCTGATCGGAAACTTTCAGAATCAGGCCAGGTGGTATCGGTATAGTTTCTTTAAAGAAGTGGTCAGTGAAACCAAGAGCAAAGGGGTATTGACTGCGCATCATCGTGATGATGTTCTTGAAACATACTTATGGCAAAACCAGCGTGGTCACAGAGTCAAGCGCTATGGAATCGCAAAAGAAGTCGAGATTTATGGAGTGAAAATCGTACGTCCGTTATTGGATATGTATAAACAAGACTTGGTGGATTATTGTATGAAGAATGAGGTAGAATTTGGTGAAGATGAAACGAACTACTCAAATAAGTACTTACGTAACCGTATCCGTAAGCAGTTGTCCACAAAATCGCTTGCATTCAAAATTGCCGTTTATAAAGAAATGGAATGGAAAAATCAGCAGTTACTGATGGATCGGGCAATGGATAAGGAATATGCGGAAGAATTGGGTGAAATTATCCCCAAAGATGCAGTGATCGATCATCAGCGTGACATCTCCGTGCTTGAATGTTGGTTAACATCTCAAGGATACCCTTATATCACCTCGAAGAAGTGGTTAAAAGAAATCATCCGTCAGCTACGCGAAATTTCTAACGGCATGATTCCGTTAAAAAACAATCATTATCTTCAGATCCATCAATCAACGGTGGCGCTTAAGGAAAATTTATCCTATGAATATGTGATAACATTTGATAAAATAGAGTGCGTACATACCCCTTGGTTTACTATAAGTGACAAAGGGCCTCGTACCTGCGCACTGACAGTCAGTGATGATGACTTTCCTATAACCGTACGTAACTGGCATCCGGGTGATGCGATCGAAATGCGCTTCGGTACTAAGAAGGTATCACGTTGGTTTATTGACCGGAAGATCCCTGCGGACCAAAGGAAAAGTTGGCCCGTCGTTTGTAACAAAGACGGTAAAATCATCTTGGTTTCAGAAATGGGATGTGACGTGGTTCATTATTCTGACAATCCAAATATGTTTGTGCTAAAATAGAAACAATCTTCAGGAGGATATGCAATCATGCATCAAGATTTAAAGAAAATTCTGGTCAGCGAAGATCAAATCGTTGCGAAGTGCAAAGAGTTGGGAGCTAAGATCAGTCAGGACTACCGCACACTTGGAGAAGTCCCGTTGCTGGTTGCGGTATTGAAGGGCTCGGTCCCATTCTTGGCCGAGTTGATCAAACACATCGATTTAGATATCGAGTTTGATTTCATGGATGTATCTTCCTATGAGGGGACAGAATCCATCGGAGATGTCCGTATTATCAAAGACTTGGACCGTTCCATTAAGGGAACACGTATTTTGTTGGTAGAAGATATCGTCGATACCGGACGGACGATCAAAGAGGTCACCCGCTTGCTTTTGAATAAAGGAGCGACCGAAGTTAAGATTGTCAGCTTACTTGATAAACCAAGCCGCCGTGTCATCGAAATCACTGCCGATTATATCGGTTTTGAAATTCCCAATGAGTTTGTCGTCGGGTTTGGATTGGATTTCGATGAAAAGTATCGCAATTTACCCTATGTCGGGGTACTAAAGGATGAATTTTATTAATTCGTTAGGAGTGTGAAAGCATGAACAGAAACAGAGCGTTAAACATGCTTCCATATATCATCGTTATGATTGCCATGATGAGTTTGTTGATGTTTACATCTAACAATCAAATCAAACAGCTCAATTATAACGAGTTTATGGATCTTGTACGCAGAGACGTGATTACGGAAGCTGAAGTCAGCGTTTCCAATGTAGTCATCGATATTCGAGGGAAATACAAAGAAGGTTCTTCGGATGTTACATTTAAGGCGACCATCGCCAATACAGAAGTTCAGAATAATCAGCTGATTGAGGATTTGGTGGCTAACGGAGTTGCCATAAAGATCATCAATCCATATGAAAGCAACCTATGGGTCGATACCCTGGTCAACATTGTCCCTTTCCTCTTATTTGGGGCCTTTGCCTTTTTCCTTTTGACACGCATGAATTCCGGCAATAACAATAAAGCATTTGAATTCGGCAAAACGCGCGCCCGATTGGAAGGCAATATCAAAGTCCGTTTTGATGATGTTGCAGGTTGTGACGAAGAAAAAGAAGAGATGGCTGAACTTATTGAATACTTGAAAAACCCGAAGCGCTTTGCCCGCATGGGTGCCCGCATTCCTAAGGGTGTCTTGCTTGTCGGTGCTCCAGGTACCGGTAAAACATTGCTGGCAAAAGCGGTCGCCGGAGAAGCCGATGTTCCGTTCTACTCGATTTCGGGTTCCGATTTTGTGGAAATGTTTGTCGGTGTCGGTGCATCGCGTGTTCGTGACATGTTCAAGAAGGCGCAACAAACCGCCCCGTGTATCATATTTATTGATGAAATCGATGCTGTAGGCCGTCAGCGCGGTACCGGTTTGGGTGGCGGACATGACGAGCGTGAACAAACCTTAAACCAGTTGCTGGTTGAGATGGATGGCATTACGGATAATTCCGGAATTGTCATCGTAGCCGCTACCAATCGTCCCGATGTTTTGGACCCGGCATTGTTACGACCAGGGCGTTTCGACCGTCAGATTACGGTCAGCCTGCCCGATCGTAAAGGTCGTACGGCGATTTTGAAAGTGCATGCCCGTAACAAGAAACTTGCGGATGATACAGATTTGGATGCATTGGCAAAGCGTACTCCGGGGTTCTCGGGTGCCGATTTGGAGAATGTACTGAATGAAGCTGCTATATTAGCTGTGCGTGAGAATGACTCATTAATTCGTATGCATCATTTGGATGAAGCGATCGATCGAGTCATCATGGGGCCGGCAAAGAAATCACGTACATACACCGAGAAAGAGCGTCGCTTGGTTGCTATCCATGAAACAGGACATGCTATTATCGGTTTGATGCTCAAAGATGCCGATATGGTTCAAAAGGTTACGATTATCCCTCGTGGGAATGCGGGCGGATACAACCTGATGACACCGCGTGAAGAACGTATGATGATGACAAAAACGGATTTATCGGCTCAAATCACCGGATTGTTGGGTGGTCGCGTTGCTGAGGAAATCCTGCTAAAGGAAATCTCAACAGGCGCATTCAATGATATCGAACGTGCAACAGCGATTGCCCGTGACATGGTCATGGTGTATGGTATGAGCCATCTTGGACCGATTCAGTATGAGAAGAGCGGTGGAAACGTATTCTTGGGTCGTGATTACAATGCACAGCGGAATTACTCCGGTGAAATCGCATTTGAAATCGACAAGGAAGTCCGTCGCATCATCGATGAAAGCTATGAAGCGGCCAAGAAGATCATTCTTGAGAATATGGACTTGTTGAACCGCATCACGGAAGCATTGCTTGAGTACGATACGCTCACCAACGAGCAAATCATGTTGCTGTATGAAGGCAAGCCGCTCAACGGGAAACCGGTTCCGGTACCTCCGGTTGAAGAAATTGTATCAGAGGAAGTTAAGCAAGAAGAACCACAAGCATAATTCACACCCCTGGTCACAGGGGTGTTTTAAACAAAAGGAGAAAGATATCATGGATACAATGGTAAGAGCATTGGCTCACCAGGGACGGATTCGAATCTTTGTGTGTAAAACCACGGAATTGGTTGAATATGCACGTCAGCGTCACGATACCTTCCCAACAGCGACCGCCGCTTTAGGAAGACTCTTAAGTGCCGGCGTTCTTATGGGAAGCATGCTTAAAAGTGATCAGGAGAAAATTTCGCTGACAATCCGTGGAGACGGACCGTTGAAAACGCTCATTGTCGACGCAGATCATCAAGGCAATGTCCGCGGATTGGTGGGTAATCCTTATGTCAATATTACAAATGAAAAAACAGGAAAACTGGATGTCGGTCGTGCAGTAGGTCGAGGATTTCTCAATGTTGTCAAGGACTTGAATATGAAAACCGATTTTACTTCTTCGGTTGAACTTCAGACCGGCGAAATCGGCGATGATATGGCCTATTATTTCTCGGTCAGCGAACAGACACCTTCAGCGGTCAGTGTCGGTGTGTTGGTCAACACGGATGCCTCTGTTCTGGCGTCCGGTGCATTGATCATCCAAATGATGCCGGATGCAGATGAGGCAGACATCCGGATCACCGAAAATGTCGTTGCTCATTTAAAACCGATCTCTCAGATGATTCAAGAAGGAATGACACCCAGAGAAATTGCTTTGGCTTTATATGACGATGTGGAAATACTCCATGAACAGCCGATCAAATTTGAATGTTCTTGCACGAAGGAAAGAATGAGAAATGCGTTGACGACGTTGGAAGTGCTCGATTTGAAAGATATGATTTATGAAGATCACGGCTGCGAGCTGACTTGTCATTTCTGTAATACATCGTATATATTCTCAGAAGAAGAATTGAGAGAAATTTTACTTACAAAAGGTGTGGATCATGTGGCACATTCGTGACATAGCGATTGCCAATCAAGTCGTCGTCGGTCCGATGGCCGGTGTCAGTAATCTTGCTTTTCGTTCGGTAGCCAAGGAATTTGGGGCAGGACTGATCTATACGGAGATGGTGTCGGATAAAGCGCTGTTTTATGGCAATGAAAAGACGATTCGGATGTGTGAAGTTGATCCCAATGAGCACCCACTCTCCTTGCAGTTGTTTGGTGAAGATATCGATACCATGGTTGCCGGGGCAGTTTATATGGATCAAAAAACCGACTGTGACATCATCGATATCAATATGGGCTGTCCGGTATCAAAAGTCGTTAAAGGTAATGGCGGTGCTTCATTACTGAAACGTCCGGATCATGCCATAAAAATCGTTGAGGAAGTTGTTAAGGCTGTTAAAAAACCAGTAACGGTGAAGATACGAACCGGGTGGGACAAAAACACGATCATAGCTCAAGAGTTGGCCATCGGACTTGAGAAAGCCGGTGCCAGTGCCCTTGCGGTTCATGGCCGCACCAGGTCTCAGATGTATCAGGGAGATGTCGATCTTGATTTAATTAAGCTTGTAAAGGACAGCGTGTCGATTCCGGTCATCGGTAACGGGAATATTTTCCGCCCACAGGATGCTTTGGATATGTTAAAATATACCGGTTGTGACGCCATTATGCTTGCGCGCGGTGTATTGGGCAATCCGTGGCTGATCAAGGAAATCTTAGTTGCCATCGAGAATGGCAATGCTGATTATGCTTTTGAGCGTAACGAACGGTTTGCCTGGGCACTGAAACATGCGCAGCGGCTGGTTGATCTAAAAGGTGAGGATGTGGCGATGCGTGAAATGCGCAGTCATGCCAGTTGGTATATCAGCGGCATGCCGAGCAGCCATAAAGTCAAAAATCTGTTTTCACAGATGACGACCTACCAACAATTTGTTAATATTATAGAGAATTATAAAAAGGAAATCGAAGGTTTGATTTAGAAAGCAGGTACATATGAGCAACGGATTAAGCGAGCAGGAAATCATTCGCCGCCAGAAAATGGAGGCATTGCGAGAAAAAGGGATTGACCCATTTGGAACAGCCTTTCAGCTGACTCATCATAGCAAGGATATCATCGATCGATTCGATGCATTCAGTAAAGAAGAAATCCATGAAATGTCAGATGTCAGAGTCAAGATTGCCGGTCGTATCATGACCAAGCGACTGATGGGTAAAGCCGGATTCATGCATCTTCTAGACCGTGACGGACAGATCCAGGTGTATGTACGCAAAGATGCTGTCGGTGATTTCTGGTTTGAGTATTTTATGGATGCCGATTTGGGTGATATGGTCGGTATTGAAGGGGATGTTTTCAGAACCAATCACGGAGAGTTATCCGTAAAAGCGGAGAAGATCACTCATCTGACCAAAGCACTCCGTCCGTTGCCGGATAAATTTCATGGGCTGACCGATGTGGAAGAGCGTTATCGTCGTCGGTATGTGGATCTGATTACCAATGAGAAGGCCAGAGAGATCGCTATTTTACGTCCAAAGATTATTCGTGCCATTCAGAACTACTTTGATAGTAAAGGGTTGATCGAAGTCGAGACTCCGGTACTGACACCGATTCTTGGTGGTGCTGCGGCTCGTCCGTTTGTGACCCATCACAATACCTTGGATATGGACTTTTACCTTCGTATCGCTACCGAACTTCCATTGAAGCGGTTGATCGTGGGAGGACTTGAGGGAGTTTATGAAATCGGCCGATTGTTCCGTAACGAAGGAATGAGTCCGAAGCATAATCCGGAGTTTACGACCGTAGAGGCGTATGTCGCTTATTCGGATATGGAAGGCATGATGGATACCATCGAAAGAATGGTTGAGTTTGTAGCTACCCAAACATTGAAAACCACCGAAATTCAGTGGGGAGAAAAGGAAATATCTCTTAAGGGGCCGTATCGTCGCATACATATGGTCGATGCAATCAAAGAGGCAATAGGTGTCGATTTCTATGCCGTGACCAGTCTTGATGAAGCGTTGGCTTTGGCCAAAGCTCACAATGTCGAGGTTCTGAAACATCAACACAGTTTCGGACATATCGTCAACTTATTCTTTGAAGCTTTTGCGGAGGAGAAGATGGTTCAGCCGACGTTCGTTTATGGTCATCCGATCGAGATTTCGCCTTTGGCCAAGAAAAATGAGAAAGATCCTCGCTTTACAGACCGCTTCGAATTGTTTATTGACGGTCGTGAGTATGCCAATGCCTTTAGTGAACTGAACGATCCGATCGATCAGCGCCAGCGTTTTGAAGAACAGCTGAAGGAAAAGGACTTGGGGAATCAGGAAGCCAATGAAATGGATGTAGACTTTGTTGAAGCACTGGAATACGGTATGCCTCCGACCGGTGGTTTGGGATTTGGCATCGACCGTTTCGTCATGTTACTGACCAATTCCGAAACCATTCGTGAAGTTATCCTGTTCCCGCATATGCGTCATCGTTCACAGTAAATCTACTCCCGCAAGGGAGTTTTCTTTTAATTAAATATACATAAATATAAAATATACATTGACAGGCGAGGTATATTGATTTATTATAGTGGTGTAAAGGAGTTGAGATGATGATACTCGAAGTAAAAAATCTATCGAAGCATTTTGGAAACTTAAAAGCTGTTGATCAACTGAATCTTCATGTAGAAAAAGGTGAGTTTTTTGCGTTTCTAGGTCCAAATGGTGCTGGCAAATCTACAACCATTAACATGTGTACGACACTTCTTCAACCGACCGAAGGCGAAATTATTGTCAACGGTTATGTTATGGGGAAGAATGATGACGACATCCGTAAAAGTATAGGTGTCGTATTTCAGTATTCTTTCTTGGATGATCTGCTTACAGTCAAGGAAAACATGCGGATTCGTGCGGGATTCTACGGATTGAGTCAAGCTGATTTCAATAGGAAATACGAAGAATTGGACCAGATGATCGGACTTGGTGAGATTGCGGATAAACCCTATGGAAAATGTTCAGGCGGGCAGCGTCGGCGTGCAGACATCGCCAGGGCCTTGATTCACTCGCCACAGTTATTATTTTTGGATGAGCCGACGACCGGATTGGATCCTCAGACCCGTAAGCGGGTATGGGATGTCATCAATAATATACGAAAGAACAATCAGACCACGATTTTTCTTACGACGCATTATATGGAAGAGGCGGAGCGGGCAGATCGGGTAGCAATCATTGATCAAGGCAAGTTGATCGTTTGTGATACTCCAAGCCAGTTGAAGCGGCAATATACGTCCAATGTTGTCCGGGTATTGCCGACCGATATGACAGAAGCACTAAAGAAAATTGAGACACTCGGATTTACTCATAAAGTAAGTAATGACGTCATTAAAGTTTATACTCAAAACTCAGCACAATCACTGTCCGTATTGGACACCATCCGACCGATGATCACTTCATTTGAAGTTCTTGAGGGCAATATGGATACAGTGTTCATCACGCTGACCGGAAAGAATATTCGGGAGGATTGATTATGAAAGCCATCATTCAATTAACAAAACGAAATCTTCTTCAGTTTTTCCGGGATAAAACGGAAGTGTTCTTCTCATTTCTTTCAGTTATTATCATATTGGGACTGTACTTGCTCTTTTTATCCGATCAGCAGGTCAGAAACATCGAGTACTCCATCGGTCAGACAGTTGAAGGGATTAAACCATTGGTCAATGCCTGGGTCATGGCCGGATTGGTCGCTGTGTCCACAGTCACATTGTCTATCGGGTCGTTGGGCAAGATGGTTCTGGATAAAAACCGAAAAGTATTTTATGACTTTATGGTCGCACCTATTAAACGTTATCAGTTGTTTATGTCATATATCACCTCTACGTTTCTGACTGTTTTGATGATATCGATTACGATCGTCATTATTTCACAGCTTTATGTTGTGTTCTCCGGAGGAGAATGGCTTACTTTCGACCAGTTGCTAAGAATAGGGTTTTATTTGCTGCTATGCATTCTTTCCTCAACATTTATGGTTCTGTTCATTGTTTCATTCTTTAATAATCCCTCCGTCATGTCAACCTTTGCGACGGTCGTCGGTACACTGATTGGATTTGTCACCGGGGCTTATGTGCCGATGGGAGTGTTGCCGAAGGGAGTTCAAATCGTCTCGAATCTGATTCCGGTATCTCAAGGAGCTTCTCTCTTACGTCAGGTATTTATGGAAGCTCCGATTCAACAGGTATTTGCGGGAGCACCTGCAAGTGTGTTAACAGATTACCTGAAATTTCAGGGCATTGACCTGTACATCGGCGACATTCTTCTGACACCTTCGATCATGGTGTTATATCTGATCAGTTCAACACTTGTATTTATCGCACTCAACTACTGGCGTTTTCAGAAAATGAAGAACAACTAAAAACTACACTTGCGTGTAGTTTTATTTTCCGATTCGATACAGTCTTCCTTCGTCCGTGATGGCATACAGTTCACCGCTCAACCCCATGGCTATATCCCTGAAGCGCTGGCCTTGATCTTCTAACAGGCGCTCTTCACCGATGACCCGATTATCTTTGATCATAAGTCGGATGATATGACGGCTGCGCAAACCACCGATAAATACATTGTATTCCCACTCCGGAATTTCTTTTGAATCATAGAACGTCATACCGGCAGGAGCAATTACCGGATCCCAGTAGTAAACAGGCTGTTCCATGCCTTCTTTCTGAGTAAGACCTTCACCGACCGGCTGTCCGCTATACTCCTCGCCATAACCGATGATTGGCCAACCATAGTTCTTCGATGATTCAATGAGATTTAATTCATCGCCGCCTTGTGGTCCCATCTCACTGGCCCATAATTCTCCTATTCTTGGATGAATGGCCAGACCTTGAACATTCCGATGTCCATAGGAATAAATATGGGGATGAGTATTGGCTTGATTGACAAACGGATTGCCTGGGGCAGGCAGGCCATCAGTTGTGATTCTCAACACTTTACCATGGCCGTTGTCCAAGGTCTGCGCATTATTCCGAGTCTGTAAACTCTGACGGTCGCCCGTTGAAACAAATAAGTACCCTTCTTTATCAAATACGATTCGGCTTCCGTAGTGACCGACACCATTGAAATACGGAAGAGCTTCATAGATCACCTGAAAATCAGTGAGAGCTGTCTGATCCTCTGATAAACGCCCTTTGCCGACAGCAGTTACAGAGCCTTTTGACGATCTTAAGGAGAGTGTAAAATACAACAATCGATCTGTATCAAAATTAGGGCTTAAGGCTACATCCAGAAGCCCGCCCTGACCGCTTGAATTGATTGATGGGAAGCCTTTGATTTCATTGGAAACAGTGCCATCAGGTTTTACGATTCTCAGACTGCCATCCTTCTCGGTGATGACCAAATCTCCATTAGGCAGCACATCGACTCCCCAAGGTTCACTGAGCTGTTCTGTAACGATGGTGACAGTATAAGGTGTAGTCGTTTTGATTCCGCTGATCCGCGTCTGGCCTTCAAATGCAGGTGTAAAATCGGTGTTTGGCTTGTTTGTCTCTACGGGATCGTAAAAGACGATCTCCGGTTCTTCACCGATTGGATTTTCCTCATCGATGATAGGGTCATCCACTTTCGCAGAACATGCAATGAGCAATAATGACAAAAAAAGTGCGAATAGTATCTTGGTAATTTTGTTCATAAAACTCCTTTCGAAAAGTCAGTCACTGTAGTAATCATAGTATATCGATTCATTCAAATCATATCTACTCAAATACTTTGTGAGGGCATAAGAAAACCCTCAGTAAAGTCTGAGGGTCAATTGAAACATTTATAATCCGCACTTCAACTGAGCATTACAGTTGGTACAGGTATTGCATCCGCCGATATCCTCGACGACACCTTCTAAACATATGGGACAGATATCACCGACTTCATTGCCGATGTTACGGTCCTGACGGTCGGCACGAAGATCGGTCTTTTTGCTCTCTTCCTGCTTTTCTTTAATACTGACCCCAAAGTCACGGACGATGTCCATCTGTGCCCAGGAGTTATCTTCATCATTGGTCAGTGAGAGTACCTGACTGTCACGCGAACCATCGACATAAACTGTGCCGCCTTTAGCGCCATGCTTGTACAGGCGCTCATAAATCTGCTGAACCTGACGGACGCTGTATCCTCGCGGAGCATTGACTGTCTTGGAAATCGAGGAATCTATCCAACGCTGGATCGCACACTGAGAATCTGCATGTTCTTCCGGAGACAGTTGCATCGCACTGACGAAATAATCGGGTAGAGTTGCACGTGTGTACTGAGGATGAATCTCAAGGAACTCATCAACGATTGAGGCGTTGACTTCAATGAACTTGCCCAAACGTCCGGAACGGAAATATGAGAACGAGAAATAAGGTTCAAGTCCGGTGGATACACCGACCATCGTTCCGGTCGAACCGGTCGGAGCAATCGTCAGTAAGTGCGAGTTACGAATGCCGTGTTGCAAGACACCTTCGCGGATCTCCTGTGGCATATCCTGCATAAATCCCGTCTTTACAAACTGATTGCGATCACTCAGGAAGGGGAAACTACCCTTTTCTCTGGCAAGATCGATGGAGGTTGCATATGCGGTGACGGCAATCTCTTTAAACAGCTGATCGATCGTCTCGATCGCTTCCGGTGAACCATAGCGTTTTCTTGCCCAAATCAGCAAATCATGCAATCCCATGACCCCAAGACCGACACGACGCTCACCCAATGCCTGAATCCGGTTGGCTTCTAAGAAGTAAGGAGTATCGTCAATGACATTGTCCTGCATACGAACGGTCAAAGCGACACTTTCGCGCAATTTATCATAAAGAATATCACCGGTCTTGCGATCAACGAAGTTTGCTAAGTTGACAGCCGCAAGATTACATACGGAATACGGGGCTAACGGCTGTTCGCCGCACGGATTGGTTGCCACAACCCGTTGACCGTAGGCTTTGGCATTGGTCTTATCATTGGCATTATCGATAAAGAAAATACCGGGCTCCGCAGAGTATGTAGCACAGAAACTGATCAGATCCCAGATATCCCGGGCTTTGACCGTACGGTATATTTTGATGGGAAATCCCATAGCCTCCCATTCACGGACATCTCCGATGACATGCCATTTCTCATCATACGCTTCTTTTTGATCTTTCGTATAAATTTCAAGATCAGGGAAACGAAGCTGATATTCGGCATCATCGGCAACTGCCTGCATAAACTCTTTGGTCAAAGTGACGGAGATATTTGCTCCGGATAAAAATTCCGGGGATAGTACTTCAAGTTTACCGCCGTCAAGAAGCTTCTCGCGGGCATGGTCAGCGATATGTTGAGGGGTTGATTTATTATCGACCAACGCCTCATACATTTCCTTTTCAGTCCGGCTCAACGGATAAAACTTCAGTTTGCGATGCGCTTCTTCGCGAATGATTTCATCGTTGGAATTTTCGGTGAGCCATTTTAAAACGCGTGGGTTTTGCATTTTCGAGATAATAAATTCGATAATATCCGGATGCCAGTCAGCCAACATGATCATTTGGGCACCACGACGTGAACCGCCCTGCTCAACCAAATGAGTAAGATTCGCAATATCATTCAGCCAGCTTACGGCACCCGAAGACTTTCCGCCAACTCCTTTAGCCGGAGCCGCTTTGGGTCGTAAGGTTGATCCATTGGTACCGACACCGCCGCCACGCGACATGATTTCCATGACTTCTTTGCGGTGATCGGCAATTCCGCCGCGGGAGTCACGTACAAATGGCATGACAAAACAATTAAAATAGGTTACTTCCGTACCGCTGCCTGCTCCATAGAGGACCCGACCGGCCGGAACGACATTTAAGTCTTTTAACTGATGATAAAAAAGCTCACCATATTTATTGCGGTTTGCTTCACTGTTCTCTGTGGATGCTAAGGCTTTTCCGACGCGTTTGGCAATCTGTTCATAATAGATTTCCATCGGCTTGTCGATTTTCTTAAAAGGACGTCGTATTAATCCGGTTTCCGCTTCAACTTCATTTTCACACGATGACCGCCATTCTTCTTCCAGTTCGATAAGTGCCGTTTCCTGTAGTGAGTCGATTTCTCTGACCAAACCGATCCCGCGCGCCGGGAACTTGGGATCGTCTTTTACGATCGTAACAACGATATCATCAACCCCCAAGGTCTTTAAACTGCGGTCTTTTTGTGCATAGCGATCCAACATGACCAATCTGGACACGCCGGAATGCGTCACATGAAAACTTTCTTCGATAGGAAAAAGATGGGGAAAATGGTTGCGGATATCGTCATTGATTTTCTTAATGGTCCCCTCACGATACTTCATACATATTCCTCCTCTTACCTAAGATACTTTTTATTCTAACATAATTAACTGCACACAAATCATGAAACTTATGAAAATAAAGTGAACGATTAACGGTTGATCAAAATAAAAACATAGTCCGACAGGCGATTCATATAAACGCGAATCAGCGGAAAATCTCTGCTTTCCTTGAATGTGCGAACCATGACCCGCTCACAACGACGGACGACAGTCCGTAATACATTCAGCCTTGATTTCATTACATTGTCAAACGGATATACAAATCCATAACACTTTTCATTGTGCAAACGGATCATCTCTTCTAAATGAGCAACTCGTTCCTCGCCGAAATCTTCCTCTTTCTTAAATCCGGCAACGATGGAAGCCATAAGAATCAGTTCATCAACCCGATCCTTAAGTTCCGGATTTGCCTCTGGGAATTCAGCATAACAATCGATCATGTGAGCCATAACTTCATCCAGATGTCCTAATAAGTCAATGATCAGACTGTCCTTTTCTACACGTTGGTTAAAAACGCCGGTTTGACCTTGATCACCGGTTTTTGTGGTTACTTTCATACGATACACCCAGCCTTTCAAGCAGTTTCTTTAATATATTAAATATAACACGATAACTCAGCAATATAAGAATATAATTCGATATTGCATGAATAATGTCAAAAGAAATGCCCCTGATCCAATAGGCATAACTATAGGTCATGCCATAAAGGATCCCGTGGTGTAAAGAGAAAAGGATGCCGAACAAAATACCCCAAAAAGCGCCAAGCAAAGCCCATCGATGAGAATCATCTTTATTGAACCATCGAGTCAGATAAACCAGCAAAACCCACACCGGCCAAACCCAGTAATAACCGATGACCCAATCCCCAAACCCCCAAATCATAAATTCGAGGGTTACAAAAATACTGACAATACCCAATACAGTAGGCAATGGCAGAAGCAATGTATAAATGAGAATAAGCAGGGATACCAGTTCGACATTGGGGACCATAGCCAAAGCAACTTGTACGACCAGCAACAATGCGCTCAGCAGTGCGATGACGACTAAGCGGACCACAGGTTTCATTACTCGAAACTGTCAGTATAGGTAAACTCAAAAACGTCTTTGTCGTAAACAGGAGTTGCATCGATTCCTGAACAATATCCTGCGGATACACAGGTTTCATTGGTTTTGGAATCGTAAGTCCACCAAGGTCCTTTGTTGATATCTTCGGTCTTAAATTCATTGATAGCAACGATAAAACGTCCGTAGGCATCACTCTTATTACCGGAAAGCTCAATCGTGAAGTAAGCACGAACCACACCTTCCTCCAATAAGTCGCCAAGCATCTCTGCATCGGTTTTGACCGTCTTCTTGAATATTTCCTTAATTTCGCCTTCCAGTTTTGTGCTCATGACAATTGTAACTTCTTTACTGCCTTGCTCTACCGGTGGACGAGTAAGAAACGATACGCTGACATAAAGCAGGATCGCTGCTACCACAGCAATCAAAATACGTGTAAAATTCTTATTCATAGTTCCTCCCATAAAAAAACACATCATAGGATGTGCGAAAAAAGACAAAAGTGTTGTCTTTTTATCTTTCACCCAGAAGATAAATCAGATATTTTTGAATTAGGCAGGTCTACTGGCTGATACTTCATCCTTCAAAAACCCTTCCCGTTTGCACAGTGGTATGTCTTTGTCGTCAGTATCGACAGTTGCTGGGGCAGCTCCGGTGATCCGGATTCCCTATTAAGTCGGTTAAACACCTATTCAACACTTTCATTATAAGTGCATCAGAAATCGATTACAACCGAATTTGAGAATAAAAACAATGAAAACACAATGAAAAAGTGATAAAATAGGAAAAAGATTAAGAGGTGGCTTATGAACTATTCAGCACTGATTGTCGCGGCCGGAAAAGGGACGCGCATGGGATTGGGATATAACAAGATGTTTTATCCGCTTAAAGAAGGTAAAACGGTCTTGGAACAAACCTTACAGCTGTTTTTAGATGATCCGCGCTGCAAGCAGGTGGTGATCGTGACCAATCGGGCGGATATGCCCAGAATCGTCCGACAAAACGAATCCGGTAAAATCGTCTCGGTCAACGGCGGCGATACCCGTCAGGACAGTGTATTCAACGGATTGATGGCTGTAACAGAAGATGTTGTTTTGATTCATGACGGGGCAAGACCGTGGCTGCCGATGGACTGTGTCAATCGTTTGCTGAATGCGATGGAACAGGAAGATGCGGCTATCCTGGCAGTTAAACCAAAGGATACCATTAAAAAAATGGATGGAGATTACATACAAGCGACGGTCGATCGTGAAGAGCATATGTTGGCCCAGACACCTCAGGCTTTTAAGACTTCACTGATCCTTCGCTGTTATAATAAAGCATTTGATTTGGGAATTAATGCGACCGATGATGCTCAGATTGCAGAGTTGTGCAGTAATACACGGATCCGAGTGGTTGAAGGTTCTTATGCCAACATAAAGATCACAACACCGGATGACGTAAAATGATGTAATTGAGCACCTGCGGGTGCTTTTTTTCGTTTACATGGGGGGTTAGTTCTGTTATAATGTACGGTACGGGTGGATACGTAAAGTATTCGCTCCTTGCCTGAAAAGGCCAACAGACCATAAGGAGGTGTCACAATGCGCAAGTATGAGATCATGTTCATTGTAAACGCATCACTCGATGATGCCGCACGCCAAGCTCTAATTGCAAACATGAACGAAATCATCACAAACAATGGTGGAGTCGTCGGTGAGGTTACAGAGTGGGGTATGCGTGAGTTTGCATACGAAATCAATCACATGACTAAAGGTTATTATGTCGTGTCGAATTTCGAAGCTGATCAAGCCGGTGTTAAAGAGTTGGATCGTTTAAATCGAATCAACAATAATATCGTTCGCTTCTTAATCATCAACAAAGAAGAAGAGTAAGGAGAACCACATGGTAAATCGAGTCGTATTGGTAGGTCGTCTAACCAAGGATCCCGAGTTAAGAAGAACACAAAGTGGAAAATCTGTAGCAAGTTTCACTGTTGCTGTGAATCGCCGTTTCGGTCAACAGGACCAAGCGGATTTCATTAACTGTGTAGCATGGGAAAAAACAGCTGATTTTTTGAGCCAATATGCAAAAAAAGGTGCCATGGTTTCCGTCGAAGGACGAATTTCAACAAGAAATTATGATGATGCAAATACCGGTAAGAAAGTGTATATTACCGAAGTTGTGTCGGATAATGTTCAGCTGTTAGAATCGCGTTCTTCATCAACTCAACGACCCGCATCAAATTCATTTGATAGCACATCCGGATATCAACCGGATAACAATAACTACAACGAAGATGATTTTGCGACAGGTCCGATCCTTGACATATCAAGTGACGACTTGCCATTTTAAGAAAGGAGACAGCTCATGGCTTTCAAAAAACAACGCACGAGCCGTAAAAAAGTCTGTTACTTCACCAAAAACAATGTCACATCCATTGACTATAAAGATATTGAATTGCTGAAGAGATTTATTTCGGCCAATGGGAAGATCATTCCCAGACGCGTAACAGGCACACGTGCTAAATATCAACGGATGCTTGCCACCGCTATCAAACGCGCTCGTCAAATGGCATTATTGCCGTACGTAGCCGACTAGAATGCTTACCTCCATCGCCGGTCGGTGGAGGTTTTTTATCATTTCAGGAGATCATGATGAAAAATCAAGTAAGAAAAATCACGGAAGGATCCGCAATGATCGCACTGATCAGTGTTTTTTTACTGCTCGACCGCCAGTTTGCCAGTCAGCTCAATGTATACTTTGCCTGGATCATTCCGTTGCCCATGATTTTGTACACGGCGAAGCACGGGTTTAAAGCCGGCTGGCTTCCGTACTTTGGAATCGTTGCTATTTCATTAATGATTTCCTCATTGCCGTCTATGATATTTGCGTCACTATACGGACTTGTCGGTTTATTCTACGGATGGGGAATGAACAGAAAATTTGATAACCGCACTCAGTTTTTGTTTACTTCTTTGTTTACGACGATCATCTATTTCGTTTCCATGGTTTTATTTGCATCATTTTTCGGTTATGATATGGGTGATGAAGTCAGAATCGTTACCGAGTTTCTGAGTGCCATGGATGTGGAAGTAACCACAAGAGAAATCGATATCATCCGAATGACGATTGTGATGTCAATCTTTCTGGCAGCGATTTTAGAGGCATACCTTTTGCATATATTCGCACGTATCCTGTTGAAACGTGTGATTAGGATTTCAATCCCGTCATCCGCTCCGCTCTCTAAATTTGCGCTGCCTGCATATATCGGTTATATCCTGATGGCACTGTTATTTTTGTGGCCATTAACGAGACAGCTTCAACTTGATACACACTGGCAGAACATCGGCTATACTTTGTTTATTTTCTCTGCCTTCGTCATCGTAGCGCACTCTTTTGTATTGTTATCCGTTATTCAGAAACGCTATAAAATGCGTACACTGATTTTAGCGGCCGTCCTCGGTATGCTTTTGCTACCGACAGTCACCGTATTTCCGCTTATGGTCATCGGCTTGCTTGATATGGTAACCGATATGCGCCAGAAACTGTTAGGAGTGAAAAATAATGCTTGAAAGCTTTGATCGCTTAAAGTCAAAAATCGCTATTGTCCTACTGTTTGAGATCATCGTGCTCTTTATCTTTTTTATATTTCTGTTTAACTATGTGTATCTGCTTTTGTTTATCTATTTACTGATGAATATATCATTTATTTATTTGATCATTCAGACATATGAGAAAGATCAGAGAGATCGGATTTTCTCCATAACCCGTGTGTTAGGTAAGGATGCTAAAGAAGCTTTAGAACTTGGCGGAGTAGGTATCGTGACTTACGATGAGAACTACAATGTCACATGGATGAGCGAAATGTTTGATCATCGCGGTATCTCTTTGATCGGTTCAAAGATCACATCCTTATCTCCGGAAATCAACAAGCTTTTTACCGGTGACAGTGAACAACTGACAATCGAAGTCAACGATTCGGTCTATGAAGTCTCCCGAAAAGAGAATGCTCAACTGCTTTTTTTCAGGGATATTACAGAACTCAATCAGCTGGAATCGGCATATGACGATGAACAGGTCGTCCTGGGATTAATCCACATCGATAACTATGAAGAGACAACGCAATATGAGGAAGAGCAGAAAATTGCTTTGATTGACTCAAAAATCCGACAGCCGGTCGTAGATTGGGCAAAGAAGAACGGAATGTTTCTGCGAAGAATCAAGGCTGACCGGTTTTTAGTGGTTCTCAATGAGCGGATATATAAAAATGTCATGAATAACCGTTTTGATATTTTGGCATATATTCGAAAAGCTGCTGCTGAGGTCGATGTTGCGATCACACTATCCATGGCGTTTTCACGTAAAACCTCTGACTTTCAGCAACTGGAGGATATGGTCAATACAGCCCTTGAATTGGCACAAAGCCGTGGGGGCGATCAGGTAGCAATCAAATCGTTTAATGAAGATATCAAGTATTTCGGCGGAAGCAGTCAGGCACAAGAAAAACGAAGCAAAGTCCGTGTCCGGGTCATTGCTCAAACGATCAGGGATTTGATTCAGCAGTGCAAGACAGTCATTATCGTTGGTCACAAAGAAATGGACTTTGACTGCATGGGCGCGGCCATCGGTATGAGCCGGATCGCCCGCAGTTATGATAAGGAAGTGTATGTCGTATCCAAGTCAGGCGGTATTGAAGCAAAACTGTCGGGAGCCTTGGCAAAGTATAGAGAAATTTTGAATCAAAGACATCGATTTATCACTGAATCTGAGGCTTTGGAGATATTGGATGCAAATACTCTTGTCATCATGGTCGACCATAATAACGCTTCATACAGCAATGCAACTTCGGTCATTGAGAAAGCTAAGAAAGTCATCGTAATTGACCATCATCGGAGAAGCAGTGATTTTACGTTTAATCCGGTATTGGTGTACATTGAATCCTCGGCTTCATCCGTCAGTGAACTGGTTGCGGAACTGATTCCATATCAGATTTCAAATGTGGATGTGTCGATGGAAGAAGCGACGATCATGTTCACAGGTATGCTGATTGATACCGGAAGATTCAGAAATCGAACCGGCTCACGTACATTCGAGGCGGCATCCGTATTGAAAAACATGGGAGCTGACACGATTGAGGCTGATAATTTGTTAAAGGATGAGTATGATGAGTTTGAGTTGAAAACCAGCATGCTGAAATGTTCTCAACAACGGCCCAGAGGAATCGTCGTTGCTCCTTATGATGAGAAAAAGATTGTTTCGCGCAGCATTATGTCTCAAGTGGCAGAAATGTTACTTTCAGTTAAGAATGTGGAAGCATCTTTCGTCATTGCACGGATTGATGAACAGCAAGTTGCAGTTTCAGCACGCTCGAGAGGCAAAATCAATGTTCAGGTCATCATGGAAAAGCTCAGTGGTGGTGGTCACTTCTCAGCAGCAGCATTGCAACGGGACAACACGACGATTGAGCAAATGACAGCTCTGATAGATAAAAGCATTCAGGAATATTTTGAACAGGAGGAATAGTGTATGAAAGTCATTTTATTGACAGATGTTAAAAACGTGGGGAAAAAGGGAGAAGTCGTCGAAGTATCCGATGGCTATGCCCGAAACTACTTATTCAGAAATAAGTTGGCATTAGCCGCATCATCAAAGAGTATGGAAGTTCTGGAGGATCAGAAGCAACATGCGCGCGATGAAGAAGCAAAAAACAAAGAGAATGCTTTGAAGCTTAAGGAACAGCTTGCTCAAATCACATTGGTATTTGAAGTGAAAACCGGCGAGAAGGGTAAAGTATTCGGTTCGGTATCGACCAAACAGGTAGCTGAAGAATTAAGTAAAAAACATAACATTACGATTGACAAGCGTAAAATGAAAGCCGATTCGTTATCGGAACTCGGTGTAAGCAAGGTTATGATTGATTTGCACCGGGATGTGGAAGGGTTTGTAACAGTACATTTAAAAGCTAAAAACTGAGGTGAGGATCATGAGGCAATTGCCCCATAGTTTAGAAGCAGAACAAGCATTGCTGGGAGCAATGCTGATTTATCCAAACACGATTCGGACGACCATTGAAATGGGTCTTGTTCCGGAAGATTTTTTCTTGGAAGCACATAAAAAAGTGTTTACTGCGATTACCGAAATCCATGAGATGGGTAAGCCGGTCGATGGAACCAGTCTGATCACCCGACTGAGCGAGCGGGGGCAACTGCCATCCATCGGCGGAGCAGATTACATTCTGCAATTGGCTGACCATTCGGTTTCCTCGGCTAATGTTAAATACTATGTTGAGATCGTACAAGATCGGGCGTATATGCGCAATTTGATCTTGACGGCTCAGAAAATTGCTGAGGATGGTTTTGTTCATTCTGGTGATTTGGATGATGTCATGGATCAGGCAGAAAAAAGCATTCTGAATGTCACCCGTAACCGCAGGGCCTCAGATTTCAGAAATGCTAAAGAAGTTGTATCTACAGTCATGGATACCATTACGAAGATGAGTTTTCAAAAAAGCAATATTACAGGGTTGAAAACATCATTTAAAGCTCTGGATGGTTTGACTAACGGTTTGCAACGGGGTGACCTGATCATTCTTGCTGCACGGCCATCGATGGGTAAGACAGCATTCGCTCTGAATCTTGCTATGCAGGTATCCAGACACAATCAACAGCCGGTCGCACTTTTCTCTTTGGAAATGCCGGCGGAACAGCTGATTACCCGTATGCTATCGGCAGCATCCATGATTCCGATCGGACAGTTACGCACAGGATATCTCTCCGGCACGGAATGGAACATGCTCAATGAAGCTGCAACCGAAATGAAATCGATGCAGCTGTTTGTGGATGATACCCCATCGATCCGAGTATCAGAAGTTTTTTCGAAATGCAGGAAACTAAGGGCTGAGCACGGTTTGGGATTGATCGTCATTGACTATATCCAGTTGATTACAGGCAGCGGCCGAAACAACGAAAACCGTCAACAGGAAGTTTCGGAAATATCAAGAGGGCTGAAAGCTTTGGCACGCGAAATGCAGGTGCCGGTAATCGCATTGTCTCAGTTATCACGTTTAGTTGAAAGACGCGAAGATAAACGTCCGATGCTCTCGGATTTGCGTGAATCCGGAGCACTGGAACAAGATGCGGATATCGTCATGTTTTTGTACCGGGATGAGTATTATCAAAAAGAGAAAACCGATGACAAACAGGTAAAAGCGGAAATCGATATAGCGAAACACAGAAACGGTCCGACAGGAAAGTTTGAATTGGCATTTGACCTGAAAATAAACGCGTTTTATAATATTGCCAAAGATGATTCCGCTCAGTAAGGAGTTGTTATGAAAAAGTTCTTACCGATTATTATCGCCGTGTTGGCCAGTTTGGTCATCACCCTGATTACTTCAGCGGCCAACCTGAGTCAAGATCCTACACAGATAAAAGCACAGGCCGAATTGGATGGTGCGGTTTTTAAGCAGGAAATCGTGCGCGTCAACAGCCAGCCTCAAATGGTAACCAAAATATATGAGAGCGGTCGATTGCTTGGTGTCTTGAGTGACCCGCAGATTATTGATAGAGTTCTTGATCAGACCTATCTGGAACAGTACGCGGCTGATTTTCCGGGAGCTAAAATCGGTTTGGGGGAAGATGTTTATACAAGCGTAGAGTTCAGTTATTTTGAATATAACAATATAGATGATTTGATCGTGGATTACTTACAAACAAACGATTTATTTTCTGTTGAAGTTTATAAGATTCAGTTTTCTAATGGAGCCATCATCTACGTTAAAGACATTGAGGAATTTGAGTTAGCCAAAGAAAAATATCTGTTGAATTTTATCGGAAAGTCAGCTTATGAGGACATTAAAAACAAACGTGATATCCCGCAGCTTACGACCTATGGAAGCAGGGAAATCGGAATCAATATCTTGGAGTCAACGACAGTTTCCAAAGGGTTGGCTTCCCGATCTAAAATCTTAAAAAATCAAAATGAAATTGTATATTTTTTGAGCTATGGATATGACACGGAAATTAAAACATATGATGTCGTGCCGTTTGATACGGTTGAAGGGGTTGCTTATAAAACCGGATTATCTGCTCAACAATTAATAACGATAAATAATGAGAAATTGAAATCTGTGGATCAATTGTTAGAGCCGGGTATGAAACTGAATGTTACGTACTTTAACTCTCCTATCAGCGTAGTTGTTGTTCGAGAGCGGTTGGCGAATGAAATCGTTTATCCCCCCAGCACAAAATATGTGGCAGATCCGACTATCCGTGAAGGATTGTCTAAAGTTCTGACGAAAGAGGTCAACGGTGCAAAAAATGTTTTATACAAAGAAACATTTGTTAACGGTGTGTTGATCAAAGGCGAAGTCATGACTGAAACAGTCATGAAACAGCCGGTTCAAGAAGTTCTTGCGTATGGGACAAAAGTTATTCCGGGAATAGGAAGCGGTACATTCCGCTGGCCGGTCAATAATCCTAATGTTACTTGCGGTTGGTATTGTTATTCCGGACACAGAGCTATCGATATTCAAAATCGGTATGACCGGTACAGTTTGATTTATGCTGCTGACAGAGGAGTTGTCACCAGAAGATCCTACAGTTCGATTGGCGGATACTTTGTAATTATCGATCATAACAATGGATATAAGACATATTATGGACATATGGCATCTCCGGGGTACTTCCCGGAAGGAGTTGCTGTTGAAAAAGGTGAAGCTATCGGGCGTATCGGGATGACCGGACGTACCACCGGTCCTCACACTCATTTCCAGGTTTGGAAGAATGGGACACTGATTAATCCGTGCCTTGTATTGGGATGCTAAATAAATGAAATATTACTCTCTTGCCAGCGGTTCAAAAGGTAATTGTTTTGTCGTTCAAACAAAACAATCGGTTGTTGTCATTGATTGCGGTTCGACAAAAAAGCATTTGATTAACAGTTTTTCAAAGATTGATATAAACTATACACAAGTTGATGCCTTGCTGATTACACACGGACACACAGATCACATTAGTCAGGTGAAAATGTTTGCGAATGTCATGACATTTTCGCCCATACCCATCAATAACGGTCAGGGCTATCAACAGGTAGTCCCTTTTATGTCCTTTCATATCAATGAACTCACGATCACACCGATTCCTTTATCGCATGACAGTGAAATCACGGTCGGATATGTTATTGAAGACGCTTATGAAAAACTTATTTACATTACCGATACGGGATATATCAAAAGCACACTGCTCCCATTACTCAAGGATGCTCAGTATATCATTCTTGAAAGTAATCACGATCCTGAAATGCTTATGAACTCACGTCGACCACATGGAATCAAAACGCGGATTTTATCTGATAACGGACATCTCAGCAATGATGCTTGTGCGGATGTGTTAGGGAAAATCGTTTCCATACATACAAAAGAAATAGTTCTTGCTCATCTGAGTGAAGAAGCGAACACATATATCCTGGCTTATCAGGCTTCATTTGACAGACTGATGTCTTTGGGTTTTTTGCCCACAATCAAGATTGCCGGACAGTACGAATTAATTACAGGAGGTTCTTAAAATGAAACGTTTCCTCTCGCTGTTAGTTGTAACATTATTGGGATTCAATATTTTTCTTGCGCTTGAGATTGGAGAGCTCAATGAACAGATCAAGGATTTATCCGGTTCGCAATCAACACACATTGTAGAAACTAAAGTCACGCAATTTACGACCGATGTGACTGAAGTCGTTGATAAGTCACTTGAAAAAGTCGTCGGTATTCATTCGTATCGATTTAATAATCTGATCAGTACCGGAAGCGGCGCTGTTTATAAAGTCAATCAGAATGAAGTGTTGATCATCACCAATAATCATGTAATCAGCAATGCAGATCGCGTGGATGTCTCCTTTGCCAATGGCGTCGAAATCACCGGTGAAGTCATCGGATCCGACTTGTTTACTGACTTGGCTTTGATCAAAGTCATCGTTGATTTTGAGGTGATACCTTTTAACCCGGGAGATTCGGCACTTTCGAAGGTAGGGGAGTGGGTATTAGCTATTGGCAGTCCGTTGGGCAATGAGTTCGCAGGTTCGGTCACTATGGGTATTCTCTCTGGTAAAGACAGGGTCGTACCGGTCGATTTGGATAATGACGGCCGCTCCGATTGGGACATGATTGTTTTACAAACCGATGCGGCTATCAACCCGGGAAACAGTGGCGGTCCATTAATTAATCTGGCCGGAGAACTGATCGGGATCAACTCGATGAAAATAGCATTGGAGACTGTTGAAGGAATGGGATTTGCGATTCCGATCAACGAAGTTGTGGCAATTATGGAACAGCTAGAATCCAACGGCCGTGTAATACGACCTGTGTTAGGTGTATCGGCCGTCGGAATCAGTGATATGTCGATTTATCAGAAGAATTCTTTCGGGATTCAACTGAATCAAACCAATGGTATTTATATCACTTCAATCGTTGCCGGAAGTCCCGCACAAATGGCAGGCATACAACAAGGAGACATCTTGATCCGATTTGATGGTGAGGAAATCACCAGTTTTAAGCAGTTTCGAAAATTGCTTTACGGTAAAAAAGTCAATGATATGGTGGATATCATCTTAACACGCCAGTCAGAAACGATTACCGTTAAGGTACGATTGCAATGATTCGTATCGTAGCTGTCGGCAAAATCAAAGAAAAAGCAAACAGAGAACTGATTGCTGAGTATGTCAAGCGTCTGTCAGCGTATACTAAAATCGAAATCACTGAAGCGGATGAAGCAATACTGCCCAAAAATGCGTCGGAAGCTGATGTTGAGAATCTGAAAACCAAGGAAACAGAAAAGCTCTTATCCCAGATTAACCCAAATCATCATGTGATCCTTCTCGATTTAAAGGGAAAAAGTCTGAGTTCCGAAGCGTTTTGTGATCATATCTTTAAACAGTATGTATATGGGAAAAGTGACATTACATTTGTTATCGGCGGTTCTCACGGGGTGTCAGACCTCATGTTACAGAGAGCTGATTTCCAGCTGAAACTTTCAGACATGACATTTCCGCATCAGTTGGCCCGCTTAATATTGCTTGAACAGATATACCGGGCTTATAAAATTCATCAGAATGAGCCATATCATAAATAACAGTTGTGTTAAAACCCACCTCAGAGTGGGTTTTCATTTGACTGATTTTTGAGTGTCTTGTCAGAGGATGATAATGCCAACAGAAACATGATCAGACAGAGGGGCAACAGAAAGTTATCTGCCACGGCTCCGGGTGGGGTATGCAATGTATACATACCAGGGGTTATCCATACCATCGCTTTTCTCGATAAATACTCGAGTGAATATACCCCCAACATCAGCGGAATGAGGGATTGGTATCGAAAAAGAATCAGCAGACCGAGCAGTCCGATAATGAACTGCTCCATACCCCACAAAGCAAACAGTGTTATGACTGTATCCGAACCGCCTTTGGTAAACTCACTGAGAATGATGGAAGCGATACTTCCTGCCCCGCCATCAGCAGCAAACATATGGATACTGCCGGCGATCAATGATTTCAGTACAAGAAGAATCAAGAACCACTTTGCCAGTGGTTGGCCTGTGTATTGATTATCAGCAACTTTTGGTAACAAAACATCGAACATATTAAAGTTCCTTTCTCTTCTTCGCCGACTCTCGCCATAATGCGATAAAGTAATTTGAACCGACGGCTAAAGAACCGAGCAAGTAGATGATCATCATATACTGACCGTTCCACGACGAGGTCTGAAGTTACAGAACTCCTGTCATCCGTGCGCTTATTATACCCATAAGATAGCTGATCGGTATGATCATCAGTATGTATGGAGATAAATTTCTGGCCTTTAGAATAATCAGTATATAAATAAATCCAGTCAGAAAGTTCGTGATTCCGAAGGTATTCATTAGCATTAGGGTATCTGCCGTCTGACTCATTTGAGCAAAGAAGTCCGAAGCCCACCAGATATTGAATGTATGCATATATCCTCTCACTATATCCATCACAGCTATCAAACCCAAAACGGCAGTTGCGATTCTCATTGCTTTTTTCTCGGTAAACATAATTTCTCCTTTTGCGTATGAATTCTAATTTATACACTGTATCATTTATGTTGTCAGTATATAATGAGATAAGTAAGATATCAATGGATGATCAGCAACTTATACACCGAAAGGGGGTTTGTATCATGAAAAGAATCAGACAGATCAATGAATCAAAGCAACTCATCCTGGAAGGCTTTATGAAGTTGTTATCCAAAAAGCCCTTGGATGAAATCGCAATAAGCGAAATTGCAAGAGAAGCCGGTGTGACACGAATGACGGTTTACAGACACTTTGCGGAAAAGGAAGATATTATCATTTTTTCTTTTGAACAAAGCGTACGACTGGCACTGGATACATTAAAGAATAAGGAGAATGCATCGTTGATCGATTTGCTTGAGTTCAGATTCAGGACACTTAAAGATTCACCATATACGGAAACTCTTGCAAGGCAAAAGAAACTTAATAAGCTGTTTCAAACGATCGGTGTACACTTCTCTCACAATTTTGCTGATCTCATCCCTGTTGTAAATGATGTGTATGCACAAACATTCATAGCAGGCGGAATTGACTCGGTAACGGAGGGTTGGATCGAAAACGGAATGATTGAAACGCCTGAGTATATGGCAATTAAAATGCTGCACCTGCTCCGATCAATGTTCAGCTAACGAGAATTTACGTGATATTGACTCCGACACAGACTGGGAGTATGCTTTTGATGAGGTGAGACTATGATCGAATTGCCCGAAGCTGTCGTTTTGTCAGAACAGTGTAATCGTTTATTGATTGGAAAAACTGTTGAACAGGTGCTTGTTAACTCAAAACCGCACAAGTTTGCCTGGTATGTTGATGAAGGAAAAGACTATCATGCTTTGCTTGCCGGAAAAACTTTTTCCTATAGTTCCAACATTGCGGGGTATGTCTGCCTGTACTTCGATGACGTTCAGGCGGTTTTTCATGACGGAGTCAACTTACGCTACGCTGAGAAAAGTGAAGAAACAAACAATCATCAATTACTGATTCGTTTCACCGATGGCAGTCATCTGATCGCAATCGTAACAATGTATGGAGGTTTGTATGTAACAAAAAAAGGAGACATACCAACATCTTATATGAAAACATCGATTGAATCCATCGATTGTCTGGATCCGAAGTTCACATTTACCTACTTTATGTCAAAATCCAAAGGAAATTTATCTTTAAAAGCATTTCTTGCTACTGAACAAAGATTTGTAGGGATTGGAAACGGAGTCATTCAGGACGTACTGTTTAAAGCAGGATTACATCCGAAAACCAAAGTCAGAGAATGCTCAGAAGCTGATATGAAGCGGTTGTATGAGAAACTGATTTCAACCGTCAGGGAGATGATTGCTTTAAATGGCAGAGATAATGAAAAGGATTTGTTTGGTAATCCCGGAGGTTATGAAGTGATGATGTCTAACGCAAAACTAAAAACCCCGTGCAAAATATGCTCGGGATCGATCGTCAAAGAGAATTATATGGGTGGCAGCATCTATTTCTGCCCGCATTGCCAACCATTGAAAAAAGCCTGATCAGGCTTTTTTGACTTTTTTGATGATGAGAAGAACTACTTCAACGATGACAGCCGTTGCTAAACCGATTCCTAAAATGAACATCATCTGAATCAGTCCGATCAAATCGCCCCAGCCGGTCATGCCATCATAGAACGCATAGAACATAGATCCAAAGCCGACTAAATATCCAAGGGTGAAAATTACGAATCCGATATTCAGACTGAAGAAAACAAAGCAAGCGGCGATGATCCCTACCAATAATGAGAATACCGCAAAGGCCAGATAATTTTGCAGTACAAGGGGGTTACCTAAAATCAATGCCACACCGATATAAAAAAGAGCAAAAGTCAATACAAAGAACACTGCCCCCACAGGTAATGCAAATTTCTTTTTTATTTGAAACATAATCGTTCTCCTTTGTTATATTTTATTTTAAATACAAGTCAATTTCAATAAAATTAACATATCATGTGAAAATTGTAAGTTTTCAGTTTAGTAAATACGAAATATCTGTCAGTCATTGTTACCGTAACGATTATAAAGGCAGAATCATGGATTTTGATCAGTTGCATCAAATACTGTAACCTATACAGTTTATAGGATGGTTGTGGTAGAATATTTGTATTATTAACGAAGAGTTTTCTGTTGATAATATGTGTACAGGCAGTTAGAAAGAAGGTTGAAATATGAAGCGTCCGATCCGTTTCTATATAGCCATAATATTGGCAAGAACCGCCCGCTTTTTGTTAAAGAAACTGAAGAGAAATGCCACTCACTTTCCGGGTCAGGTGGCAAGAGCTGTATGTTTTGATTTTTTGAAATACGTTGAGCAGCCCGCAAAGCTGATCGGTGTGACCGGTACAAACGGGAAGACAACGGTATCAAACATGCTGCTTGATGTATTTAAAGCTCAGAAAATCGAAGTCGCTAACAATAAACTGGGAAGCAACATTACCGAAGGTGTAATCACAGCGATGCTCGATGCGACCACCTATTTTGGAAATCGCAAGTCACAATGGGGAGTTCTGGAAATCGACGAGAGAGCATCAATACGTATATTCCCTTACATCAAACCGGATATTTTAGTAGTCACCAATCTTTTTCGTGATTCATATAAAAGAAACGCACATATAGAATTTATCGTAGATTTGCTAGACAAATATATTCCAAAGACGACTCATCTGGTGGTTAATGGGGATGATATGATTGCATCATTATTACGACCGGAAAATCAGCGAACGACCTTTGGAATCTTACCTCAGGATAATGAGATGCAGGTAAGAGACAGCATAATCAATGATCTGATATACTGCCCTAAATGTGAGCACACGCTGACAAATGACTTTGTAAGATACCATCATATCGGACGTCATCATTGTGAAGCTTGCGGCTTTTCATCTTTACCGCTGGATGTGTATGTGGAGAAGTTGGATGTACCCCATCGCTCAATGACTGTATGTACCAAAAAAGAGTGCTGTCAGTTCAAACTCGTCGGATCTAATATTACGGATGCTTATAATATGGTGGCCATGATTGCAGTATTTGTCCAATTAGGGAAATCGCTCAGCGAAATATCAACAATCGTAGATGAGTTAAGTATCGTCGAATCTCGTTTTGATGAAATTAAGGTGCAAAACAAACGCGTTATCGGAATTCTGGCCAAAGATCAGAATCCTGTTGCGAATTCGCGGGTATGCGATTTTATCCGACGAGAAACATCTTGGGGGAATATTGCCATTCTGTTTGCTAATGAAGTTTACGCCCACACCGAAGTACCGCATGAAGTTGAAAATATGGCTTGGATATATGATGTTAATATGGAATACCTGAATCAGATGAATATCGTTCAGTTGGTTGTCGGCGGATGGCGCCGATATGACTTTCAGGCAAGAATGCGAATGGCTGGCATACCGGAATCGAAGATTGTTTTGGTCAGACGAGAAGAAGATGAAGTGGATGCTGTAGATCCTTCCGTAGATACAGTTATTCTTCTTTACAGTACGAAAAATATTCCGACGGCTAATCGGATGAAAAGAGAGATAGCACTCCGTCTTGAAAAGGAGGTCGCAAGATGATCATAGAATTCTTATATCCGACAGTTGCATCCTTATATGGCGAGCACGGGAATCTGACGTACTTACGTCAGACATTTCCTGAAGCCACATTTATTTCAACGGATTTCACGGATACACCGCAGTTTTTATCAGGAAATGTTGATTTGGTTTATATTGGGCCGATGTCTGAACGTTCGCAACGAAAAATCATGAATCTTCTTCGCCCCCACAGTAAGCGGATCATGGAACTTATTGAGAAAGGACAGTATTTTCTCGTCATAGGCAATGCAGTCGATATGTTTGGCACAAGCATCGAATATGAAGATGCAGGCATCGTCGAAGGACTGAATCTATTCCCATTTACAAGTAAGTTGAATATGTTGGGACGTTTCAATTGCATGGTTATGGGAAGTTTTGAAGATATGACTTTGGTGGGACACAAAACCCAATTCTCAATGTCATACGGAGATTTTAAAGAGCACAGGTTTTTTAAAGTGGAGAAGGGCATCGGAATGAATCCTCAGACAATGGACGAGGGGATCCGGTATCACAATTTCTTTGCGACGCAAATGATCGGTCCGATGCTTGTACTCAATCCCCACTTTACCCAGTGGCTGTTCAATCGGATCGCAAAAAGAGAAGTGATTCTTCCTTACAAAGAAGCCTTAATTCAGGCGTATGAACACCGTCTGACGGATTTCAAGGAAGTCAAGCATGCGATCTATGATTAGACTGTAATCTTATGTTTATTGTTTTTCGTATAGTTTATGTTGATTTGTTCAAAGTGTACTGAATTTAGACATAATTCTCGCATAATATTGTCATTAGTTTCAAAATAAAGTAAAATGAAATAAGAAAATAATCGGGAGGTTGAATATGAAACAAATTACTGTGCTAGTTGTGGATCCCGTAGGATTGCATGCCCGTCCGGCTACTGTCGCTGTCAATGCTGCAAGCAAATTTAAATGTGAAGTGAAAGTTTCCTTTAAAGGCCGCTCTGTCAACATGAAATCGATCATGGGGGTCATGTCACTGGGTATTCCGACGCAATCAGAAATCACCATCACTTGCGAGGGGGATGACGAAGAGTTCGCCATCAACACCATCGAAGAAGTGCTCCGTACTCAAAAAGTCATTGCTTAATACTTCACTTGCTGAAGATGAAATAGAAGATTTACAATCTTCTTTTTATTATAAATCAAAGGAGAACCATCATGACAACACAACGATTTGATCATTGGTATAATCATCCGGCAATCGATACGCAAACCAAGTCACAAATGGAGAATATGTCAGAAAAGGAGCGCTATGACGCTTTTTACACGCGAGTTGAATTCGGTACGGCGGGAATGCGAGGTTTATTAGGTCCGGGAAGCAATCGCTTGAATATTTATACCATCCGCCGGGCAAATATGGGCTTTGCGAAGTATCTGACGGAACTTGCGAAAACCACAGATAAACGTGGTGTAGCCATCGCTTATGACAATCGGTTTATGTCAAAGGAGTTCGCGATAGAATCTGCACGGGTTTTAGCCATGTTTGATATTGAAAGTTATATATATAACGGATTGCGTCCGACACCGCAGCTTTCATATACGGTGCGCGAACTCAATTGTATCGGCGGTATTGTAATCACTGCATCGCATAACCCAAAAGAGTACAACGGTTATAAAGTATATGATCCGACCGGCTGTCAGCTGATTCCTGAAGAGATTGAGAAAGTCATATCTGCAGTAGAGGAAATCGAGGACGAGTTATCGATTGAAGTCAAACTGTCCGATCAACAGGAAAAACATATTCACTGGCTCGATCAGGACATGGACGAGCGCTATGCAAAACGTGTGCTTCAGATTCAGTTACGGCCAGAATTAAACAAAGATATTAAGATCGTCTTCTCTCCTCAACATGGTACGGCATATCCGATTACGGATATTGTCTTAAAAGAAGCCGGATACGATGTGATTTTAGTTAAGGAACAATGCACTCCGGATCCGTCATTCGCAAATACCAAAACGCCCAATCCGGAGGAACCGGCCGCATATGAGTTGGCTATCGAATATGCCAAGAAACATGATGCATTGATTGCTATCAGTACCGATCCGGATGCAGATCGGGTCGGTGTCGTTGTCAGACATAAGGGGGAGTATGTACTTATGACCGGAAATCAGACCGGCTCTGTGCTGCTTGAATATGTCTTTTCATCCATGAGAGAAAAAGGGATTATGCCGCCAAAACCGGTCATGTTCAACACGGTTGTGACTTCTGATTTGGGTGAAGCCGTTGCGATTCATCATGGGGTCGAGGTTGAAAAAACTCTGACCGGATTTAAGTTCATTGGTGAGAAAATTGCTAAATATGAGGCAACCGGCGAGAAGCAGTTTGTCTTTGGCTATGAAGAAAGCTATGGTTATCTGATTCAGCCGTTTGTTAGGGATAAAGATGCCGTCCAGGCATGTCTGATCATCTCCGAGGCAGCGCAGTATTATCATTCGAAAGGCAAAACTTTGTTTGATGTTTTACAAGAACTGTATCAGCGTCACGGCACCTATCTTGAAACCCAGACTTCATTGACTTTGACCGGTGCGCAGGGCAGTGCACGGATTGCGGAAATCATGGCGAATTTACGTAAGGAACCGCTGAAAGAAGTTGCGGGTTATGAGGTTATTGTCTGGGAAGACTATAAACAACAAGTCATTTTATCCGGTGATGATTCCTTTGTATTGGATTTCCCGGTATCTGATGTCTTGAAAATGAAATTATCTGATGGATCATGGATAGCGGTCCGACCTTCCGGGACAGAACCGAAGTGCAAATTTTATTATTGTATCAAGGGGCAGGATGAGTCTGAAACTAAAGAAAAGTTTGATTTGTTTGGCCAGGTCATCAAATCTAAGATCGAATAAGACACAAAACACAAGTTATACACTTGTGTTTTTTTTATTCTCAAAATAGAGTAAAATAAAGGAAAGGAGGGGAAGGGAACATGTTAAAAACATCAATTTTCGACAGTTTTTTTGCCGGTCATTGTTTGGATGCTCATAATGTTTTCGGAGCGCATTTTGCTTATGAGGGGATAAGCGGTGTACGGTTTACAGTCTATGCGCCTAATGCCCGCAGTATTCAGGTCATCGGAACCTTTAACCATTGGGATGGTTCGAATGCTTTTATGAAGAAAATATCTCCTCAAGGTGTGTGGAGTCTGTTTATTGCGAATGTAAATGAATGGGATTTATATAAGTATCGGATCGAGAATGCACACGGTCATTGGGTGGAAAAATCTGATCCCTTTGCTTTCTACTCTGAAATGCGCCCGAAATGTTCCTCGCTGGTCGTGAATTTGCGTAATTACGCTTGGACCGATAAGATGTGGATGAATAAACGCACCAAACACTTTAAAGAACCGATGAGCATTTACGAAGTTCATTTAGGTTCATGGCGAAAGAAATATTCGGTCGAATGGCTGAATTATGAAGAACTTGCCCGAGATTTGATCCCTTATGTCAAAGAACAGGGATTTACCCATATTGAACTGATGCCGCTGAACGAACACCCATTTGACGGTTCCTGGGGATATCAGGCTACCGGCTATTTCTCGGCAACCTCACGTTATGGTACACCGAAGCAGTTAATGGAATTTATCAATCAGTGTCATCATCACGATATCGGAGTCATTATCGATTTTGTTCCCGTTCACTTCGTGAAGGATTATTTTGGACTGATTGAATTCGATGGTACACCGCTATACGAATATCCCAACCCTCAAGATGCTCACAGCCAGTGGGGAACGATGGTATTTGACTTATGGAAAGAGGAGGTTCGAAGCTTTTTGATGTCCGCTGCATCTTTCTGGATGGATGTATACCATATTGACGGAATTCGCATCGATGCCGTAGCTAATATTATATTTTGGCATGGAGATAAGCGAAGAGGAGTCAATGAAGGGGCACTGGCATTTATCCGCCGCCTGAATTACTATTTATCTCAACGCTATCCAAGTGCAATACTGATTGCTGAGGATTCCTCCGATTTTCCGAAAGTCACGCATCCGACCTTTGAAATGGGTTTAGGGTTTGACTATAAGTGGGACTTGGGATGGATGAATGACACATTGAAATACTATTCTATGGATCCGATTTTCCGAAGCTATCATCATCACCAGCTGACTTTCAGTATGGCTTACTTCTACTCCGAACGGTTTATCATGCCGCTATCGCACGATGAAGTCGTTCATGGTAAAGGCACGATCATCAATAAGATGTGGGGAGATTATGATCAGAAGTTTGCCCAAGTCAAAAACCTATACTTATATATGTTCACTCATCCGGGAAAGAAACTGAACTTCATGGGTAATGAACTGGGTCATTTCAGAGAGTGGGATGAAAACCGCGAAATGGATTGGCATCTGCTTCAGTATACCCGTCACAACTCCTTAAATCGTTTTTTCGTTGACTTGAACCGGATATACACACATCACTCTTGTTTGAACCGGTATGATTACGAGCATCGCGGATTCCGCTGGATCGATGCGGATAACACCAATCAAAGCATATATTCCTATTATCGGGAAGATGAGAAGAGCGTCATTGTCACCGTGCTTAATATGACACCCGTTGCTTATGAACAATTCCACATCGGTGTGCCGATCGCCGGCGAGTATGCGGAACTCATCAATTCACAGAAATCCATTTACGAAGGCAATGATATGTGCAACTATGTTCCTTTACATGCCGTTGAGGAATTATGTCACAATCTGCCATTTAAAATTATCATTCGTCTTGCGCCTTTTGGGGCCATGATGTTTGAAGTGAAGAAAGTATAATTTGTGTTTTTTGTGAATTTCTGATAATATTCTACTTGGACTTTACAGGAGGTCGCAGTGATGTTTAAAGACAAACACGATTTTAAACGCGATTTTACACAACGCGTCGTCGAAAAATATGGCCGTTCGGTACAGCAATCCCATCGAACCGAACGTTACATGGTATTGGGAGATATGGTTCGCGATTATGCTTCCATCCATTGGAAGCAATCGAAGGAAGAAGTAGCCAATATCGGTGCCAAGCAGATGTTTTACTTTTCCATGGAGTTTCTGATTGGGCGTCTGCTGACAAACAATCTGATGAACTTAGGAATTTATGATGTTGTTAAAGAAGGGCTTTCCGATCTGGATATCGATCTCAATGAACTTGAAAATCTGGAGTCGGATGCAGGGTTGGGCAATGGTGGTTTGGGCCGTCTGGCAGCATGCTTCCTTGATTCTTTGGCCTCCCTTTCCCTGCCGGGACACGGGATTTGTTTGCGTTATGAATATGGTTTATTCCGCCAGAAAATCATCGACGGATATCAGGTGGAAGTTCCGGACCAATGGATGAAATTAGGAAATGTCTGGGAAGTGCGTAAACCAAAGCATGCGGTCGATGTCAAATTCTGGGGTCGAATCGAAATGCGTAAGGATGAAACCGGCAAACTTATTTTTGATCATGTGGATGCCGAACATATTCGTGCCGTTCCTTATGATATGCCGGTAGTCGGTCGCGGAACCGATACGACCAACACTTTGAGATTATGGGGTGCGGAGGCTTCGGATATCTTGCCCAAGAATAAAGATTTCCGTCAGTACATTCAGGATGTCAACGAAATTTGTCAAAACGTCTATCCGGATGATTCAACCGAACATGGCCGTTATTTGCGTCTGAAACAGCAGTATTTCTTTGTTTCCGCTGGACTGACAGCCATGATCAAGGCTCATTTGCGCGTATATCCGAATTTGGATAACTTTGCGGAAAAAGTTGCCATACAGCTCAATGACACTCACCCGGTTTTGGCTATACCCGAACTGATGCGAATTTTAATGGATGAATATGATTACAACTGGGAATCGGCGTGGGAAATCGTCAATCAAACGATGGCTTATACGAATCACACGGTGCTTTCGGAAGCTTTGGAGAAGTGGCCGGTTCACTTTGTTCAGTTCTTGCTGCCGAGAATTTACATGATCATTGAGGAAATCAACAATCGCTTCATCCAGCGGTTGCGCCAGGCATATCCCAATGATCCTGGAAAGCAGTATCGGATGTCGATCATCAAGGATGGTCAGATCCATATGGCTCACTTGGCTGTGGTGGGATCGCACAGTGTTAATGGTGTTGCCCGTCTGCATACGGAAATTTTGACTTCTGATGTCATGCGTGATTTCCACGAGCTTTTCGATCATAAGTTCAATAACAAAACCAATGGGATCACTCATCGCCGTTGGCTGACATACTCCAATCCTCAGTTGCATGAATTCATCACCAAAACCATTGGCGATGAGTATGTGTATGAACCATCAAAACTGATCAATCTGCTTCCTTATGCTTCCAAGGCGCGTCAGCAAAAGCAGTTTTTGGCTATCAAGCGCAAACGCAAAGAAATATTAGCTGAGAAAATTTTGGAATGGACCGGGATTGAAATTGATGTCAACTCGATTTTCGATGTTCAGGCCAAACGTTTGCATGCGTATAAGCGTCAGTTGCTCAATGTATTGCACATCATATACTTATATCAGAAAATCAAGGACCATCCGGAGTTTACCATGCATCCGGTCACGTATATCTTCGCGGCTAAAGCTGCACCAGCCTATTACTTTGCCAAAAAGGTTATCAAGCTTATTCACAGTGTTGCTGATGTGGTCAATAACGATCCGGCGGTCAATCAACTGATGAAAGTTGTCTTTATTCCCAATTACAATGTTTCGGTCGCCGAAGTACTTATGAATGCTGCGGATGTTTCTGAGCAGATATCCACCGCAGGCAAAGAAGCCAGCGGTACAGGGAATATGAAGTTTATGATGAATGGAGCATTGACCTTAGGCACCCTTGATGGGGCCAATGTTGAAATTGATGAATTGGTCGGCCGTGACTACGATGTGATTTTTGGATTGACCGTGACTGAGGTGGAGGCTTTGCGTCAGGGCGGCTATGATGTTTGGGAAGCTGTCAAAGACAATCCGCCGCTAAAGAGAGTCATCGAATCTCTCATAGACGGAACATGGCATTCCAATCATGATGAGTTTAAAGGGATTTATGATGAACTGATGTATCGCAACGATGAATACTTTTTGATTGCTGATTTTGACAGTTATGTCAAAGCGCATCAAGAAGTTCAAAAACGGTATGCCGATCAAAAATACTGGGCAAAAATGTGCTTGGTAAATATAGCTAAGTCCGGTTACTTTTCTTCTGATCGTACCATAACGCAGTATGCTGAGGAAATCTGGCATATCAAACCAATCAACTAGCGGAGAATTCTCCGCTTTTTTTATGCAGAAACTCGTGAAAAACACTGAAATTATGATATGATATACACGTTATTGAAGAGGTGTTCACATGAGAAAAGTCGAGCGGTTTGAAGCCCACTTGGATGATTACAACAGCATCACCGTTTATTTGTCCAAACGTTTCTATCAAGGGAAAAGCGAATCTTTCTTTTTGCGTGAACCATCAGGCACACTGACGAAACTGATTATAAAAAGTTTTGAGAATACATCGAATGAATACAGCAAATATATGCTGACCGGCTGTGAGAATATCGAGCTGGGAACCCCATATGAGATCGTCGAGGAACACAGTTTGTCGACGCCGCTTCAAATCGGATTAATTGTCAAATCTTCGCGATTTGATCAGGAATTTTATTACCCGGGGAATGATTTGGGCATCACCATTTTTGATGATCACACCGAGTTTGTACTTTGGGCTCCGACAGCCGTCGCTGTTAAAATCCAGATTGATGTTAATGATGAGCGTAAGACATTGGATATGGTTCGTGAAGCGAAAGGCATTTATCGGATATCAGTTTTGGGGAATCTTCATCTTGCCAGATATTTATACTTGGTTTTGGTCAACGGGAAATGGGTTGAAAGCACAGATCCGTACGGCCGTTCCTCAGTGAGCAACTCGGCAGTCAGTGTCGTGATCGATGACCGTCAGTGCATGGTGGATCACAACAATGACAAATTGCCTTTATTTAAAAGTAAAACAGATGCTATTATTGCCGAATGCTCCATTCGTGATTTTACGATGGATAAACAAGCGAACAATCCATATCCAGGGACATTTAAGGGATTTATAACTCGTCAAACACTGAGTGTCAACAAGACGAAAACCGGGTTTGATTACTTATGCTCCCTTGGTGTGACACATATTCAGTTAATGCCTGTATTTGATTTTGCGACCGTAGATGAGAAGAATGTTTCGATGTTTTATAATTGGGGATATGATCCTGTTCAATACAATGTTCCGGAAGGAAGTTTTTCAAGTGATCCTTCTGATCCGCTGACAAGAGTAACAGAACTTAAAGAACTTATTTCTGAATGTCACAAAGAAGGCATCCGTGTGATCATGGATGTCGTCTATAATCATGTGTATGATATGGATGCCTCCAGTTTTGAGAAAATCGTTCCATATTATTACTTCCGACGCAGCACCTCCGGAGCTGTTTCCAATGGTTCTTTTTGTGACAATGATTTCGATTCCAATCGTCTGATGGCAAGGAAGTTCATCGTCGACTCTTGTAAGATGTGGGTCAGCAGTTATGGTATTGATGGTTTCAGGTTTGATCTTATGGGCATCATTGATGTCGAAACGATGAATCTGGTCGAACAGGAGTGCCGGTCGATCAAACCGGATATCATGATATACGGGGAAGGCTGGAACATGCCGACCATTCTCGATGATTCGCAGAAGGCGATGATGTTCAATCAGCACCAGATGCCTAATATCGGACATTTCAATGATTTTTACCGCGACCATGTCAAAGGTAAAACCAGTGAAAATGAGGTATCAGTCAAAGGATATTGTACCGGGGATGTGAATTTCTCTGAAGCAATGAAAATGTCTTTGGTTGGTAATACGTTGAACGATGATTTCGTTTACTTGTTTGACTCACCGCAAAAGAGCATTAACTATGTCGAATGTCATGATAATCGGACGGTGTGGGATAAGATTAAAGAATGTTGCAAGGAAGATACGCGTGAAGTGCGCATCCGTAAACACAAGCTGATGATCGGAGCTTTAATGGTCTCACAAGGAATTCCGTTCTTTCAAATCGGACAAGAGTTCTGCCGTACGAAAAACGGCGTGCATAACAGTTATCGCAGCAGTGATTACATTAATCAGTTGGATTGGTTAAGAAAAGACCGCTATCATGAGGTCGTTCAGTATACCAAAGATATGATTAAATTGCGCAAGATGATGAGTGCGTTTCGAATGAGGACTACTGCCGAAATCCGCAAGCATGTTTATTTTGAGAATCTGAATAACCATATTTTGGTATATGGGTTAAAAGATGTGAAATCGTATGGAAGTTATGATCATATCCGCGTCTTCTTCAATCCGACAGCCCAGGTCGTGTATCACAGGCTGGAAGATTACTCAGATTTAATTGCCAATGAGGCGGGACTGATCGGTGGACTGAAAGTACAAAGCCTGACGATCAATCCCCATACCATGGTCGTTATCGGCCGATAAACAAGGAGAGCCTGGCTCTCCTTTTATTGTGTGATGAAGATGTACTGATTGACAAGAATATTGACGACTGTCGCATGCGGACGTCCGGTAAAGGCATCTTTCGGATCATCGACATACTTTTCGATATTGATAGGAAGAGGTCGGTCAGCGGTGTTTACCAACATCCATACTGACTGATGTTCGTTGCTGCGCTTGATAACCATTAAGTCACCGGTTTCAACCCAAGACCAATGAGAATCATTACGCAAACAGCTATACTTATTTCTCAATTGTATCAGCCGTTTGAATCGCTTGAGGAAGGCCTGTTCATCTTTGTTGGGATCCCAAATCATGCATCGGCGGCAATCCGGATCAAATTCACCTTCCATGGCAACCTCGCTGCCGTAATAGATGCATACCGTTCCGAAACTTATCATTAGCAAAGCGAAGGCAAGTTCGACTTTGCGCAAGTCATGATGCAGAATGTTTCTTAATCTGGCAGTATCATGGCTGTCCAACAGATTGAACTGAACATCACGGACAATGAGAGGATAGTGAGCAAAAGCCTTGTCCATACGGAAACGAAATTGCTGAGAATTGATTTTCCCTAAGACAAAATCGATGATTGAGCGTCCCAATGGATAGTTCATTACGGCATCAAACCGATCGCCTCGCAGCCATTGCATAGAATCATGCCATACTTCACCCAGGATAAAACAATCTTCTTTGATGTTTTTAACTTCTTTGCGCAAATCATTCCAGAAGGATGGGTCAATCTCGTTAGCCACATCCAAACGCCAGCCATCAATATCTGCCTTCGCTATCCAATACTTGGCTACTTCGATGAAATACTGACGTGCAGCCGGATGACTTAAATTCAACTTTGGCATGTTCTTTGCGAAAGAGAACGTTTCATAAGCAAAGGGCTCAAAACTCAGGATATGAAACCATTCTTTATATTTTGAAGATTCTTTGTTTCGTAACACATCCATCCAAGCTTCAAAATCAGCGCCTGAGTGATTGAAAACAGCATCCAACATGACTTTTATATTCAGCTGGTGGGCTTTTTGAACTAACTCGATCAAATCTTGTTCTGTTCCGAACCCGGGATCGACTGCGAAGTAATTTCGTGTATCGTATTTATGAGTGGTAACAGACTCAAATACCGGAGTCAGATAAATTCCGCTGATTCCCAATTCGGCCAGATATGGAAGTTTCTCGATGATTCCCGCTAGGTCACCGCCATAAAACTCTTGATTTGAGACAGCTCCTCGCTGCCACGGCTTAACATTCTTGGGGTCATTGGCAGGAATGCCGTTTCTGAATCGTTCAGGGAAAATCTGGTACCAAATCGTGTCTTTGACCCAGTCAGGAGCTTTAAACTTCTGATCTTTGTGAAGATAGGGTAAAAAGAAATTGTTCCACAAACCGACCTCCTGATCGATCGGTGTAAACCCATCCTCACCAAACTGCCATATTTCATCTTCGCTTTCGATGATGAAATGATATTTCAGCCGCTTGTTTTCAGGAGCGATGATCACGCTCCAAATATAGTTGTTTTCGGTAACATAAGCCAGCTCCATGTTTTTGTTCTTGCTTTTCCAACGCCAGCCAACTGGCGTTTTCTCTCCTAAATGAGGATCGCCAAAGACTATGGAAACTTTGGTTATATCTTTTGCGCTGCTTAAACGGATTTCGACTTCGGCATCGCTAATAATGGATTGCCACTGATCATGACTTTGATGGTAAATAGCGGATTTGTTCATAAATATCACCTGTTCACATTTTGAGTTATCCATGCTCTTTTGTCAATTATAATCAGAGAATAACAGAAAATGTAAACGCTCTCAATTTAGTTGAAATTTATTCTTGTTATGTGCATAATAAAGGTGGGAGGATTTCACATGAAGAAGAAAAAATCATTGTTCGAAAGAATCAAGAATGTTTTTTCTGACGTAAAGCAAAATCCGGATCCGCTAAAGTCAGCTGTCATGTCTTTTTTTATTATGGGATTGGGGCAACTCCGTAATAAGCAGAAATCAAAAGCAGCCGTATTCTTTGGTGTTTTCCTGATTTTTCTTTTAGTTGAATTGTTTACCGGAAGTTATCAGTTTGCTCTAGATGAGATGACCAAGTTCCCGGCAGATGCAGGCTCGACGATATACTTTTTCCGAGATTACGGCGGTTTGATATCTAAGGGGTTATGGGGACTATTTACCTTGGGTAAAGTACCCGGACAGACCATTTACCGCGGTCAGTTTGTCGAGACATTCAACAAAACTATTCCGTGGCTTACGGCTGATAACTCAGTCACTCTGTTAGGAACCGGTTTAATCGCACTGATTTTAACCGGAATCTTCTTTTCATTCTGGATCACCAATATCCGAGATGCTTACATAACCCGAAAGGCGCATCTGCGTGGTGAGGAAATCGAAACGGGACTGATCTATGTCCGTCGTTTGTGGAGCGATATGTTTCCCTATATCGTTTTGATCCCGGCGTTGATCATGATTCTTTTCTTTACCTTGATTCCGTTTTTATTTTCCTTCCTGTTGGCTTTTACCAATTACACCTACAGAATTCCGATTCCCAATCAATTAATCCGTTGGGTAGGTTTTGATACATTCAAACTTATCGTCGGCGATGCCGGTTGGTTTAAAATCTTCAGTCAGGTATTGGGATGGACGTTCTTATATGCGATCATGGCCTCAGCAACCTGTTATATTTTGGGTATGATCCAAGCCATTATCATAGAGTCGCGCTATGTCAAAGTGAAAAAACTGTGGCGAACGATTCTGATCATTCCTTGGGCTGTTCCGGCCATGATTTCTTTGATGGTTTTTAGAAATGTCTTTGAGACTCAGGGGTTGGCTAACCAGCTGCTCTATCTGACAGGCACGATGGACAGCGTTTCAGCGTTTTTATATGGCATCGGCTTGCAAGGGGCGATTGACAGCCCGATTTACTGGTTCTCTGCTGTCTATAACGGAAACTTGGCCAAGGCAGCTGTTATTCTGGTCAACTTATGGTTGGGAGCACCGTACTTTATGATGCTGATTACCGGTGTACTGACGACATTACCCAAGGATTTATATGAAGCGGCATCGATTGACGGTGCCACGAAATGGCAAAGTTTCAGAAATATTACCTTGCCGCTGATACTGAAGGCAACGGTGCCTGCCATTGTCATGACGTTCACATTCAATTTCAATAACTTCGGTGCCATCTTCTTTTTGACCGGTGGCGGTCCGCGTTGGGATGATGCTCTTGTGCCTACATCCATGAAGATTGCCGGCGGGATTCCCGGTCAGACGGATATCCTGATTTCCTGGATATATAACCTGTCATTTGCGGGTAATGCGCAACTGTATAATGTTGCGGCAGTTTACTCCATTTTGATTTTTGCATTCGTCGGTTTCATTTCGGTATATAATCTGTCACGCTCGAAAGGCTTATGGGAGGAGGATTAATATGAAGGCAAAACCACTTGATTACATTCTCGGATTCTTGGCCTATGCATGGCTGTTGGTTGCGGTCGTTGTCGTATTGATTCCGATTTTATGGATGATTTCCGCAGCCTTTACCTCCGGCCGTCTGCTTTCATCAGTACCGTTGATTCCTGATCCGACCAAGTTTACATTGGAACATTATCAATTTATTTTTGAGTACAAATCCAACGCGGCTCAAGCTCTGGCGGATTTCCCGGGAGCATTTATACGCACGGCACAAATTGCTATTGTCAATACCGTGGGAGTTGCTTTCTTATCGACGCTTACCGGATATGCCTTTGCCCGTTTGCGCTTTAAAGGTAAAAAGCAGATGTTGCTTACGATGATGGTCTTGCAGATGTTCCCGTCGTTTATGGGAATGGTAGCATTGTTCTTATTATTCAGAACCTTTGGTTTCTTGAATAAGCCGAACTACCTGGCTTTGATTTATATGACCGGCGCTATTCCTTACAACACATTCTTGGTGCGCGGGTTTATGCGTAATATTCCGAAATCATTGGATGAAGCTGCTTCCATTGACGGTGCCACACCTCTTCAAATCTTGCGAATGATTTTATTCCCTTTGATCGTACCGATCATCGGATTCATTTCGATCAGTGCCTTTATGGCTCCTTGGCTTGATTTCATTCTTCAATTCAGATTCTTACAGCCGGAGAATATGACTGTGGCTGTCTGGCTTTTCAGAACGACAGACCCGTTTAATACCTTATTTTATAATCCGTTGCGGTTTATGGCAGGAGCACTGCTGATTGCGATTCCGATTATGATCATACAGTTCTTCATGCAGAGGTATATGGTTTACGGATTAACATCCGGAGCCGAAAAGGGATAATGCTCAGGTGCAATGGAAATTGCACCTTTTTAAGGAGGTAGCGAAGTGTCTGTAAAGGAACTTGCAGGGATTCTCATCAGTAATCAATCAATCATAAAGTATCGGAAAATCCGCTGGTATAGAATGATGATTATATTTCTTTTTTCAGCCTTTATCGTTTCTGTTCCGTTCTTTATCGGAAAATTCAGTACGACCGGATCATCTCTACTGGTAAACTTCGAGGGTTTCCATGAAGATTTTTACGATTTGATTCAATCGGAGGATTGTCAGTTTAAACAGGGATACTTTGAATGTGCCCGGGATAATTTCATAGTAAACGGGGCAACCTATACGATTTATGTTTTACCTCAAGAAGAAGTAAAAGAGACAGAGAATGTTGTTGTATTTTACAGAGATTCTTTTTTAATATCCAAGACGAGTGCCAATTATCAATATGGTTTATATACATTCGGAGACATTACCTTTAAACAGTTAAGAGAAAATTTCTCTGACTATCAGATTGATCCTAAGGAGTGGTCCGGTGTTTTCCTTCGCAATATGGCATTGAGCAATTTGGGATTTGAGTTGGCAATCATATATTTCGGTATATTGGTTCAATACAGCATTTACGTTTTGGTGGTTTCGCTGTTTATGATGTTCATTAATACAAAGCAAAAAGGCAATCGCTGGAAGTATAGCGAGATACTGAATATGCTGGTCTTGGCCATGTTTTCACCTGCGTTAGTGATGGCATTTCTGTCACTGTTTATGGCAGGAACTGCTTCAATCCTATTCCCGATTTTGTTTGTCGTGCGCATAGTTTTTCTGTATCAGTCAATGATGAGAACATCTATGGAGTCCATCGAGTGATATATGATTCCATGTAAACGATTTCATGAAGATAGCATTTCTGCATAATGTTTATAAGCGGTTCTCAGAAACCGCTTTTATGATTAAAAAACAGCTAACGAAAACGTTTTACATGACAAAAAGCGTTAAATTTAACACAAAATTTTATGATTTCATCGTTTTTAACAGAATTTGGACGGCTGCCGGAGATACCTTGTGCATAGGTGTAACCGTTTACATCGCAAAATCTAAGTGATATAATCATAATAGCTTCATACGAAGCAGAAATTTCAGGAGGGAAATTTTAAAAATGAAAAAATTTTTAACTTTCTTGGCCATGATTGCAATCACGTTATCGGTTGCTGCTTGTGGCCCAAGAACAACAGAACCTGATTGCGATCCGGAAACCATGGATGGCACAACAGTCTGTTATGATTCTGCTACAGGAACCTTCGCTGTTGAAAAAGGCGCTAAAGTCCGTTTTGGCGTTGATAATGAGACTTGGGGCAAAGCTATCGTTGCTTTGTGGGACAAAACTTATCCGGAATTAGCCGGTACAGTTGAATATGTCAACTCAGGTTCTCAAGGCTCCACGGACAGCGTTGCTGTTCAACAAGGCGAATGGCCGGATGTATTCATGGCTATCGATGGTGAAGTACCTCGTAACTCTTCACACTTACTGCCGATGCATGCTGAATTAGCGAAGATCGTTAAAGCAAACTCGGTTGAATCCTTCTTCAATGCCGGTAATGCAACCGAAGGCGTCGTACACTATGCTCCGATGACCTATGACGGTATGGCATTTATCTGGAACAAGACCATGCTTGAAGCTTTGGGCTTGAACACTGCTGATGCTGATGGCGACAACTTGCCGGATGCATTTGACACATGGGAAGAAATCTTCGCATTGTCGACTTCTTGGGCTGCTAACCGTCCGGAATATAAAGGCAAAAAAGTGAACGTTGTATTCCCGATGACACTGACAAATCAATGGTCTGACTATCATCATTTGACATCGGCCGGTTGGGAACTGTTTGGTACAGGCGATCCGACAAAACCTGGCTACGATGATCCGAAATTTGCTGAAGGCTTGAAGTTCATCCTTGCTGCTAAAGAAGCTAAAATCTCTGTTGAAGAATCTGGAGATGTTTCTCCGGCTGACTCGATGGGCTGGCGTTGGGATAATGTGATTAATGAAGAAATCGCTCCGTTTGGATTGGTTGGTACTTGGATGGATGTAGCTGCTGCTCAAACCGCAACAGGTTCAACATTCAGAATTTCACCGGTTCCGACGTACAATGGTATTAACCAACGTCCGTTTGTTAAGACCAAAGGCTTCGTTATCAATGCTTATACAAAATGGCGTTCGGCTGCTACCGAATTGATGAGACTTGTTTACTCGAAAGACGGTTTCCAAGCCATGGTTACCGGCACATCGTATGCTCCGTCGTTGGTTGACGGATCCAATTTGGTTCCGACATTGACAGCTGGCGGTATCCAAGAACAAATGATGAGTGCATTCGTTTACAATTATCCGGAACCGGCATTATTGTTACCGAATAACAAAGCTCGTAAATCGATGGATTCCGCTTACTATCCGTTTATTTCCAATACGGAACGCGCTATCTGGGATGGCACAAAGACAATCGCTGAAGCAGTTGCTGAATTGATTGAACTGTCCGACGCAGCTATCGAAGCAGACAATAAATAATCGAAGTTAACAATATAATGGATTTGCGAATGAGCATCGAAAGATGCTCATTCTTATAGGAGAAACATGATGAAAAAGCAATGGTGGATGGAAACGGTCGGATATCAGATATATCCGCGATCATATAAAGATACCAATGGGGATGGTGTCGGTGATTTACCGGGAATTATTGAAAAGTTGGATTATATTGCCCGATTGGGTGTCAATCTGATTTGGATTTGCCCTATTTACAAATCGCCCATGGATGATAACGGATATGACGTCAGCGACTTTTACAATGTGGACCCATTGTTTGGAACGCTGGATGATGCCAGAGAACTGATTAGAGAATCCCATGCCCGTGGAATTCGGGTCATCCTGGACTTAGTGATGAATCAGACATCGGATGAGCACCCGTGGTTTGTGGAGTCGAGAAGCAGTAAGGATAATCAAAAACGTGACTGGTATATTTGGCGCGACGGTAAGACGGACAGAAAAGGAAACTTGTTACCACCCAACAATTGGGCCAGTTTCTTTGAGGGATCTTGCTGGAACTATGATGCACAAACCGATCAGTATTATATGAAGATTTTCTCGAATAAAATGCCGGATTTGAACTGGGAAAATCCTGAGTTGCGCAAGGCAATGGCAGATATGGCCAAATGGTGGTTGGATTTAGGCGTAGATGGATTTCGAGTCGATGCGATTGCTCATCTTGCCAAAGATACAAGCTATAAAGACAGTACCATGCCGGTTGAACCGGGGCATTATGCTCCGGACTGGCGTAAATTCTCTAACCGAGACCGGCTGTTCGATTACCTGGCTGAATTTCATGACGAAGTTCTCACTCATTATGATTGTGTTACTGTTGGTGAAGTCGGGGGTGGTGCCAACGTTGAAGAAGCAGAGCGCTATGCCGGATATAAGACCAAAGGTTTCAATATGGTTTTCAACTTTGATCACTGTTGGAAAAACGGAGCTTTCGGAGATGAGGGAAGAACTGTGGGTAAACTGACGACCGATGTCATCGATCTAAAGAAGACATTTGAACGGTGGATTTTGGGCAGTGAGGGCAAAGTCTGGATGCCGCAGTACTGGCTCAATCATGATCATCCGCGGGTCGTTTCACAATATGGAGATACACAGCAATATCATCGTGAATCAGCCCAGATGCTTGGTGCGGTATTGCTCACTTTACCCGGAACACCCTTTATTTACAATGGCGAGGAAATCGGAATGACCAATGTTGATTATGAATCAGTGGATGATTTCAATGATGTATGGGTTAGGAATTATGTTCCCTCTGCCCGTAAGCGGATCAGTGAAGAACGAATACTGACACATTTGCGTAGAGCTTCCAGAGACAATGCACGTACCCCGATGCAGTGGGATGACAGCGAACATGCGGGATTCACTACCGGGAAGCCGCACTTAAAAGTCGTAGGGAATTATAAGTGGATTAATGTTAAGCAACAGGAATCAGATGATCATTCTGTATTATCGATGTATAGGCGATTGATTCGATTACGTTTACACAGCGACTTGAAGGAAGTGTTAATTTACGGGAAGTTTGCCTTGGTACAAAAAGAACATCCGGACATATTCGCATATCGTCGCTTCGATGAAATCGATGAAGTGCTTGTCATTGCGAACTTCAGAGAACATACAGTAAACTTTACTTATGAAACAAATAAGTATCAGCTTGTATTATCAAACGTCGAAAATACGTCCAATGAGTTTCTGCCCTATGAATTTAGAATATTGCGGGCAAAAGGAGGTTGAGCATGAAGAAACTATTCGTTATACTATTGATTCTTGTCGCCATGTTGGGTTGCACTCCCAAAGAACCTGAAAACACTAAGAAAACCGTGGATGAACTGCGAGTTGCTTTGGCAGCGTACGATTCTAAAGATATCCTTTCGGATGTGAGTGTTGCCTATCAAATTTTCCCGATATCATTTGCGACCAGTGATAATGATCGGTTGGGCGATATTCGAGGAATCATCAATAAACTGGATTATCTCAATGACGGAGATCCGAATACGGCTACGGATTTGGGTGTGCAGGCGATATGGCTGACTCCGATTTATCCATCTCAGACGTATCATAAATATGATATCCTTGACTATAAAGCGATCGATCCCAAGTTCGGTACGATCGAGGATTTTAAGGAACTGCTTGAAGAGGCACATAAACGTGGGATCAAAATCATTTTGGATATGGTGTTCAATCACACAGCGTATGATCATCCTTGGTTTAAAGCTGCTATTCGAGGTGAAGAGCCCTACGTAAATTACTATCGGATGGAAGAGAAACTGGATACTCAGCAATATCCGACCCGAACAGCATGGAAGAATGCCGGGGGTAAGTTCTACTATGCCTGGTTCTGGGATAAAATGCCTGAGCTCAACCTTGAGAATGAGGCTGTCCGTTCGGAAATCCGGGATATTACCAAATTCTGGATGGACTTGGGTGTGGACGGATTCAGATTTGATGCAGCGAAGCACGCCTATTATCCTGATGAATATCCAGTGGGAACACCGGTACTGGAAAAGAACTTACAGTTCTGGATGGAACTTCGGCTTTTCATTAAAGAATATAAGCCGGATATGTTTTTAGTGTCGGAAATATGGGATACTGCTCAAAATCAGGCGCCTTATGCCCATGCGTATGATACGATGTTCAATTTTGATTTTGGGGAAATGGTCATCAGTGCATTAAATGCAGGTAATCACGGTAATCTGATTCAGAAGCATATCGATAATGTTAAGCGTCTGACAGACAGAAATCCCAATTACGTGGATTCACCGTTTCTGACCAATCACGACCAAAACCGGGTGATGAGTCTGTTTTCGGGTAGTTTAGATAAAGCAAAGATTGCGGCAGGACTGTTACTGACGATGCCTGGGCTGCCGTTTGTATATTATGGTGAAGAAATCGGTATGAAAGGTGTAAAACCGGACGAACGGATTCGTGAACCTATGCGCTGGAATGATGATATTACCAGTGAGGTTGCATATTGGAATCAATGGATATATAACTGGGAAACACCAAATGTTGTGGATCAGCAGGCCGATGAAGATTCACTTTGGTCTCATTACCGTGCATTGATACAGCTGAGAAATGAGTATCGTGACACATTTGTATGGGGTTCCCTTGAACAAGTGACACTGAAAAACAGCTCTGTGCTGGGATATTACCGTTATGATGATAATCATCGATTCTTGATTGTGGCAAACTTCTATAATGGCCCGATGGTCGGTGAATTGGATGCTGAGGTCTTCACCAAGGCCACGCCGATATTTACTTTGGGTTCTGTATCTACAGATGGAGCCAATATCAATCTGTCACCGCGGGCGATGGTCATATTCCGGATCGAGCCATGAGAAAAATCGGCGGATATCAGTTATCTGAAGGCATAAGCGAGCGAGTTTTCTCGGAAACTTGTGCCATGATTTTCGACTCATCTGAAACGGTAACGGTATTAAGTAAAAGCCATGGGTACTTTGAAATTGAAGAAGAAGACTTAGGGTTGATCGAAGTCTTGATGTCGCACTTCAATCAGACGTTAGGCATCGTGATGACTGTCGTCATCTCGCATCGATGGGATGATGTCACTGAGTATGGCTTAGCTGTTGCAGCAAGGCACAACAAAGGAAATATGATTTACTTGGCTGATGCTTTGTTGTATGAACTTATTGAAGGGAAGAATGAACTTTTTTCTGCTTTGGATATGCATATGGAGATTTTATCGAGGGAATTGATTCAGACAGCGGAAGCCTTTATTGCCTCCGGATGCAAAGCGACGATCGCAGCCCGGCGATTATACATTCACAGAAATACCTTTGCCTATCGATTGAATCAGTTTATTGAGAAAACGCTTTTGGATATACGTGACTTTCATCATGCCAGACTGTTTCAGCTGTGGTGGATGATAAAGTCAAGAAATAGTTAGTGATTTGTGCGTAATGCACAAATCATTTTATTATATTTGAGTTATAATAAACGCAGAGGTGAAACAATGGCAACATTAAAACTATCGGACATTCAAAAAATTTATGATAACAATGTCCAAGCAGTATTTGATTTTAATTTGGAAATTGAAGATAAGGAATTCATCGTATTGGTCGGTCCTTCCGGATGCGGAAAATCAACGACATTACGTATGATTGCCGGATTGGAAGAAATTACCAGTGGCGAACTGTACATTGATGGCCGATTGGTCAATAATGTTGCGCCGAAAGACCGTGATATTGCGATGGTATTCCAGTCGTATGCATTGTATCCGCACATGAGCGTTTTCGATAATATGGCCTTCGGTTTAAAACTGAGAAAAATGCCGAAGGATGAAATCGAGCAACGCGTTCGTGAAGCTGCAAAAATCTTGGAAATCGAACAATATTTGGATCGTAAACCAAAAGCGCTTTCCGGTGGTCAGCGTCAGCGTGTAGCTTTGGGTCGTGCCATCGTACGTAATGCCAAAGTATTTTTGATGGACGAACCTTTGTCTAACTTGGATGCCAAATTACGTGTTCAGATGCGTTCTGAAATCATCAAGTTGCATGAGCGTTTAGATGCAACGACGATTTACGTTACCCATGACCAAACCGAAGCTATGACGATGGCCTCACGTATCGTTGTCATGAAAGACGGATATATCCAGCAGATCGGTTCGCCGCGCGATGTATATAATCATCCGGTCAATATGTTTGTGGCTAACTTTATCGGTGCTCCCGCAATGAACTTTATTTACGGTGTTTATCGCGATGGACGTTTCGAAGTTGACGGACGCTCATTCTTCGTTCCGGAAATGTATCATGCAGAACTTAAAAATTACAGCGGTAAAGAAGTCGTTCTTGGTATCCGTCCGGAAGATATTCACTACGAAGGCATCGTTGCTGAAACTTTCCCGGAAACCCCGTTTGATTTCTATGTTGAAGTATCAGAACTTCTGGGTCATGAGTTTATACTTCATGGCAAATTCGGTAATCAGCCAATCTTGGCAAAAGTGCCGTCACGTGTCAATGTCAAAGCCCATGATACAATCCCCTTGTCCATGGCTGTAACGAAGCTGCATTTCTTTGATAAGGAAACGCAAAAAGCGATCATAAAATAATCATGGCGAAAGACACATTGAAATCCCTGAGTCATCAGGTGATTTATCAGGTGTATCCACGCAATTACTCCAATGCCGGCACCTTTGCCGGCATTGTTGCGGATTTAGACAGAATCAAAAGTTTAGGCGTGGATATCCTTTATTTACTGCCGATTCACCCTATCGGTGAGGCGTCTCGCAAAGGAACATTAGGAAGTCCGTATTCGATTCGGGATTATCGCTCGGTGAATCCGGAGTTAGGCACGAAAGAAGATTTTTCAGACCTGGTCAAACAGGCTCATAAGCGCGGATTGAAGATCATGATGGATCTGGTCATGAATCATACCTCGCGAGATCACCGTTGGATACAAACGCATCCACAATATTATTACATAAATAAAGAAGGCAAAATGGGTAATAAAGTCGGTGACTGGTCCGACATTCAGGATTTGGATTACAGTCATTTACCTTTGTGGGATGAAATGATCGATATGCTCAAAGAATGGGTAAAGCTCGGGGTGGATGGTTTCCGTTGTGATGTCGCTCCTTTCGTACCGATCGATTTCTGGCTCAAAGCCAGAGATGAGATTAAAAAAATCAATCCTGACCACATCTGGCTTGCGGAAAGCGTACATAAAGAGTTTTTGAGATATATGAGAGATGAAGGTTTTATATGTCATAGCGACGGGGAGATGTACTCGGCATTTGATATCTGCTATGACTATGATATCTTTCAGGAAGCGGAAGATTATTTCAAGGGGAAGAAGCCGTTATCAGCTTTTATCGATCGTCTTCAGTTGCAGGATATGATCTATCCGGTAAACTATCTGAAAGCAAGAGCATATGAAAACCATGATGTACAGCGACTGATGCATCATACCAAGAACAATGTGTTCAAGACGAAAAACTGGGTGACTGCGATTTTTGGTTTAAAAGGTGTGGCGTTTCTCTACGCGGGAATCGAGACACTGACAGACCGATTGCCCAACCTGTTTGATCGTGATCCGATTGACTGGTCAAAAACGGATCAGACGTTCACAGAAGAAATCAAACAGCTGATCAGAATCAAGAAACTGCCGATCATGTCGGAATATACTAAGTATAGGGTCGTGGATGATGGGTTAGAAATCTTGCATATCGAATACGAGAAAGAAGATGAGAAGCTGATTTTCCTGTGCAATGTCGGACAAGTCAGTGATGATGTGCGCATTGATTTTCCCTCGGGAGTACACATCAGTCTGTTTGATCAAAGGCCGATCCGGGTCGATGAAGGGTTTGTCCGTCTAACAAAGAATCCGATCATCTTACACAAGAAATAAAGAAATCCTCATCAATGATGAGGATTTTTACTTAACAATATTTGAACATTTGCCCATAAACTCTCCCCAACGCTTGTCTACATCGATCGCATCTTTAAGAGCAAAACCGGCCAGTGGTGTGAATGTCATCTCGCCGATCTTGATCATGCCGTTGATTCGGTAGGTATCGATCCGGACATACGTAAAAGGTTGTGACAGTTTCTTGGTTACTTCATACAATTCAGCAAGATCATCTCGGATGGGTGGGACTTCGTTCACTGTATTCCCTCTTGTGAAGGGATACGTTTCAATGTTGCTGTTAAAATCAAGCATGACTTTCGGATTACCTTTGATCTCTACAAACGAGTAGGCTATAAATGTCGGCTGACCATGGAAGCAATGAACACGGATATCCCGCAAATTTTCAATGTAAGGTTCAACCACAAACCGTTTCATTGAATACTTGTAATATCGCTCCCGATAACGCTTCGAAAAATCGACTTTCGTCCACTTTCTCATCTGCTCCGATGCTTTTGATATATCTTCTTGCGATCGGACAATGACATTATGACCCGATGCATTGGATACTTTGACGATGTATGGCATCAGATAATCATGCCAGCGGATTTCATCAAAGGATCCGGCAATATCCAAAACATCAGTCAATTGCTGTTGCAGTCCGATGAAGGTAAGATGGTCACGTAAAGTTGCTTTGTCGGCACACTGTACTACCAGCGGATGCACCGGACTCAGCTTCAATGTCTGAAGTTTCTCTGTATATAATTGAGGTTGTGTTAAGTTTGGCCAGCGATGAAAGTAGAAAAGATACGTCAGCTGGGTATACAGCCGATCGGGAAGCCATTGTAAACTATAAATAGCAATTGATTTCAGATTTTTCTTATTCATAAGTAAAAGGGCAGATGTGCCCTTATTTTATTTCGATGAGCTTGACTTCGCCTGGGACGAAGTGAAGATTCATACCGCGATACTCATTCACCGATAATTCTTGAGGAAGGTTGTTTTCTGATGAGAATCGTTGAACCATCATTTTATCAGATGCAAAGAACTGCTCAGGCAGATTATCCAAGCGCACGTAGTGATATTTCTCGTTGTGCACATCGGTATTGGTGATTGCTAATAACACCTTATCGCCATCGATATAAGCAAATCCGGCTGCCGTGTCCCAAGGAGCACTGAATCCTAACGGATACACGTTGTTCATATCCATCATCGCATGAATATACTCGCGGCGGATTTTCGATGCCTTCTCTAAGATTGAAGGTATTTCCCATCGGTGTTTGTGGTTGTAATGAAAAGCGTAGCGATCAAACAAGGCCAGTTTGCCATAATAAGGATCTTCCTTGTCTAGCATATACAATTCGTTGGGACGGCAATCCAATCCGGTATTCATTGGCTGACGTTCAAACACTTCCTGACCGCTGTTTAAAAACGGGATTGTATTTGGCACAAACAGATTGAATACGGTAACCATCTTGCCCAACGTTTCTCCGCCATCGCGAGCCGCCAGACGCGGAGTATCATGAGTCTCACCAACCGCAAATAAAGGAGATTCCAGATTCATCGCACCATAAACAAAGGAATTAAACAATCCTTCTTGTACTCTGGGTAAACGGATGAATCCGTCACCAATGATCATGTTGTACCCTTTTTCTTTGGATACTTTTGCATTTTCTACATCCAATTCCTCAGCAATAAAGCAGAAATTGGGATCGACTTCACGGGCTTTTGTCAAAATCATTTTGATCAGTTCATCCGGTAATGCATGTCCCATATCGATCCGCGCCCCGTCGATACCGAACTCACGCTGGAAAAAGGGAATGATATCTGCCAGGGTATCCCAAAGCTGCTTATTTTTAACCGTACCGGGATTCAGGCTCGACTTCGCTACGTCAAAGAGGATATAAGGATGAATCTCTCCGAGTTCTTTCAGATACGGCTGCGAGTTCTCGGGATGATCCATGTATAACCGGAAGAAAGTTACATCGCTCCACGCAGGTTGAGGATCATTGATACAATCTGAAAATGCCGGTGCAATCGTAAGTCCGAACATTTCCTGAACCAAATCCAACACTTCATACTTGCCTTTGCCGTCATTCCATTTTTTGACAAGTTTTTTCCATAGTTCCGGATTGGTTTCTTTCGGATTCGGTTTGAACTTCTTGATATGGGCAATAACCTCTTCAGAAGCGAAAACCTGCTCAAAATATTCCTTCTTTGCCGGAAGAGCTGATTTTAATCCAGGACAATATGGAGATGCATAATCTGAGAGATCCTCAAGATTGATCCAATAGAACCAGTCAGGATGATCAATGATCAGATCAGAATTTACTGAGTTGGTTCTTGGGATGATATCAATGATCACTTTCATATCCAAACGGTGACAGGCTTCTACAAATGCCCGAAACTCATCTTCCACCGTACAATCCGGACCGGTCATCGGGTCTTTCAATCCTTCATCCAACTTAAAGAAGTTAGATACGCCATATGGCGATCCGAGTTCACCCTTTTTATCTTTTAGAGAGTATTTCGAAATCGGTAACATGTACAATACATCAACACCCATCTTCTTCAATAATGGTAAGTAGGCTAAAGCTTTAACAAAGGTTCCTGTTTCCTTCAGATTATAAAGATTGAATTCTTCCAGACGTCCGCTGCGATCGTGATCATAGCTTGCGGATGAGCGGATCATCATGGAATAGGCAAAGCTTTGTCTGATCCAGTCACCGTTTTTAAGTCCTTTGATCCTGTTTCTGGGATGCCCCAAATAGTATGGTTTTGAGTAGTCGATACTTTTTTTGTTTCTGTTAAGAAATTCATCTTTGATCAATGTCTGAAAAAACTGATAGGGATTAACGATCAGATTTCCGTCCTTTACATCGATTTTATCAACCCTTACGTCCGTACTGTCCCACAGATCCGGGATGACATAGTTAAAAACTGTTTTATTCATTTGTTCTTGCTTAGCAAGACCGGTTACGATTTTATCAAGATAACTCATGAAATTCTCCCCTTTCATTCATCATTTTATCATGAATGTAAGCGCTTTGCACATGATAAGGACCCCCTTCCTCATGTGGAAACGATTACATGAAAATGATATATGAACATTGTTGATGAGATGCAATTATTTATATGATTAGTTATCAAAAGAAAGCGTTTACCACTGTATGAGTCTTTCTTACGACATTCACATTGGATTGAAATATTGTATAATGAAAGGGAAAGATGGGAGTGATGACAATGCTTACTAAGAATCAGATTGAAGATATCGCCAAAAGAGTGCGAATCAATATCGTGAAGATGGTTAATGAAGCAAAATCCGGTCATATCGGCGGATCTTTAAGCGGTGTAGAAATCTTGACGACACTCTATTTCAACGAAATGAATATCAGTCAGGACAATGTTAAGGATCTTGAGAGAGATAAATTTGTATTATCTAAAGGACATGCATCCCCATTGTTATTTGCGGTACATGCCGAAAAAGGATTTATCCCTCAGGAAGAATTAGTGACTTTCAGAAAGATCAATTCACGGCTGCAAGGGCATCCCAACATGAATTATGTCGACTCCGTCGATATGTCGACCGGATCGCTGGGTCAGGGAATATCAGCAGCAGTGGGTATGGCTTTGTCGTATAAAGCCAAAGGATTGCCCTATCGTGTTTACTCACTTTTAGGTGATGGCGAAAGCCAAGAGGGAATCGTCTGGGAAGCCGCCATGGCTGCGGCACATTACAAACTGGACAATCTGCTGGCCATCGTTGATTTAAACGGATTGCAGATTGACGGGGATATTACGAAAGTCATGAATCCGCTGCCGATCGATGAGAAATTTAAAGCATTCGGATGGAACGTCTTGAAAGTTGACGGTCATGATATCGATGCCCTTCAACAAGCCTATGCTCAGGCACGCCAATGCAAGGGACAACCGACGGTCATCGTTGCTTTCACTGTCAAAGGTAAAGGCGTCAGCTTTATGGAAAATGATTACGCTTGGCATGGCGTTGCAACTAATCCGGAGCAATTCGCTTTAGCCATGAAAGAACTGGGTGGTGAGTAATATGGCAAAAATGGCAACACGTGAGGCCTATGGAAAAGCCTTGGCCAAACTGATCGTCGAAGATGATAAAGTATTTGTTTTGGATGCGGACCTATCCAAATCCACAAAAACAGCCGATGCCAAGACGGCCAACGCATCACGGCATTTCAATTTAGGCATCGCAGAAGCAAATATGATGGGCGTCGCTGCCGGAATCGCTACAGGAGGAAATACGGTGTTTGCGTCCAGTTTTGCGATGTTTGCGGCCGGCCGGGCATTTGAAATCGTGCGTAATTCGATTTGTTATCCGAAACTCAATGTCAAAATTTGTGCAACTCATGCAGGAATCACCTTAGGTGAAGATGGCGCTTCTCATCAGGCGATTGAAGATTTGGCACTGATGCGCAGCATTCCCAATATGACCGTGATCCAGCCGTGTGATGATATCGAAACGATGCAGGCCATCAAAGCAATTGCCAAATATAAAGGTCCGGTCTATGTCCGTTTGGGCAGAAATGCCGTGGAAACAGCCAATGCTGAAGACTATGTGTTTGAAATCGGAAAAGGGGTTGTATTACGCAAAGGTCAGAAAGTCGCTGTCGTTGCCACCGGCATTCTGGTTCAGGAGGCGTTGAAAGCGGCGGATATCTTAAAAGAAGAAGGCATATCGGTTACAGTCGTCAATATCCATACGATCAAACCGATTGATAAAGAATTGCTGATTGATTTGGCAAAGACGCATGATGTGTTGCTTACTTGCGAAGAGCATAATGTATTGGGCGGATTGGGATCGGCGGTAGCTGAAGTCGTCAGCCAGCATCATCCGGTTAAAATTTCGATGCTTGGCATTGAAGATACTTTTGGTGAAAGCGGCACACCATCAGCGCTGATGGAAAAGTACGGCATCACCTATAAGCATGTATTGGAGCGCATACGAAAACTTCTGTAGTAGATTCAAACGGGCACGGCCCGTTTTCTTTTGATTTCATTTGTGTTTGCCTGGTCTATTTGATAATATTACTGTGTACTTTGAGGTGGTAGTGTGCGTAAGTGGATGATAAGACTTTTAGTCGCAATTCTGATAATCGTCGCCGGTGGATATGGAACCTCCGTGTATTTGAGGGGCGATTTTTGCCGTACGGACGGAAATACTGTTTGTTACCGGCCTGAGGATAAAATATTTAAGATTGAAAGCCGTTCAAAAATAACGATTGCCTTACCATCCGCCGGCATGCGCGACTGGTTCATCGATCAGTTTTATCAACAGCATCCGGGGCATACGGTCAATTTTGACTTTCGGATCATTGACAACTTATCTGCTCAGCAGGCATTGGATTTAGGAGTGGACATATTTTACACAGATACACATCAGGCTGCTTTGCTGTATGACCGACTGGTTCCGTTTGACTCTCGGATCTTTAAACAATGGAGTATGGAAGGCATTGAGCATTTCACTGAAATCATCAATATGGAAGAAACCTTCTTCTATCCCTTTTCCTATCAGGGTTTGTTATTTGTATATAACAGGACCATGCTTGAATCTCTGAATTATGATATCAGTGAACTGACAGAGACGAATCTGCCCGTACGTTTTTCACGTTGGGAAGATATCATCGATCTGGCAGAACAGTGGAATGATCAGACGGCAGTGTATAATGGAAAAGAAGTGCATGTGGTATTTCCGTTTACACTTCAGGAAAGGTGGCAGTTTTATCCTTTTCTGACTGCCGGAGGTTGGCATATGTTTCAAGAAAACGATGCCACTGCTCCGGGATTTGATGATGAAAGTTTTCTTGCTTCACTTGAATTTATTAAAAACATAGGAACTGTGGATTGGGATCACGGAAAAGCTCCAAGCAGCGGCTGGCGATATGAGAAAGTGGTCAATGAACAGATTTCTCCTTTCGGTATGGCTGGTCCGTGGATGTTTGTCGATCAGATTGAAGAACTTAAGGAAGTGGATTATGTTTTCTCAGCTTTCCCGACATATAAAGATCATCAGCTAAATCCTCTGGTTATTGTCACCGGATTGATTGCATTGGAAAATGATGCACCATCACTGACTCAGGAGATTCTTCGCATTCTTACTTTGCCAGAGGCAACACAATCAGCACTTGATTCGACAAAGAAGATATTGGTCATACCCAGTGATCAGATTCAGCAATATACCATGAGTGATAACCGACGCCAGATGAGTCAGGCGTATATGTTCAGTGAGATCGAGCCGATGGTAGCTTTGCCGCAAAATACCTCGAAACTTGGATTTGACTTTTATCTTGAAGCTGACTTTATGGGTATCTTAAATGCTTTATTCAGACAGGAAGTTTCCGTAAGCGATGCCCAACAGCAATTCATCGAACTTTACGACACCTGGTTATCAGAGAATAACCGCTAGGAACTATATGAAAAAAACGGCTGCCCTGAGCAAGCAAGAAATAAAGATGATCATCATTAACGGCACCTATGCCATGGCTGCAGCCATGACAGCCGTTTTCGTCAATGTCTATCTGTATAAGTTTACCGGTTCATTAGTCACGATGACCAGTTATGCGATGGTCAGATTCGGATTCTTCCCGATTGCCTTTACCATTGGAGCTCATATCGGCCGAAGGTATCGCTTGTCATTGACCATGACGGCCGGGCTGTTACTGATTGTCGCCGGCTTGCTGGTCTTGCTGACCTTAAGAGAAAGAATCGGAGAGATCAGCTACGCAATTTATGTGATCGGTGTGATTTTTGGTATGGGAGAAGGATTCTTCTGGCTTTCAACCGTAAGTATGAATCAATTGGTTTCTACCAAAGAATCACGCAGTCAGTACTTGGGATTTTTAGGAATGTTCAATGGTTTGACCAATATCATTGCTCCGCTGGGTGCTGCTCAGATCGTTGCTTGGTCTCCCAATGATACCGAAGGCTATATCCGAATCTTTCAGTTTGTTATCATACTTTATCTGCTCATTGCTTATCTGGCATCAACCATCAAGGTGGCAACCCAAAGAGGAAGATTTACCGTATTGGATAAAGTTTTTTACAAAAAAGATAAGCAGTGGACGTATATTTTTAACTCTCACTTGCTCTTTGGGGTAAGAGATTCCTTGGTCTTGATGTTGACAGGCTTGCTGATTTATCGGGCAACCGGCGGAAGCGGAAGTGCTTACGGACGACTGCTTGCTCTGTTTGCACTGATCAGTATCATCGCATTTTACTTTGCATCTAAAATCATCACACGAAAGAACCGTCTGAAAATGTATCAGTTCGGTGCTGTATTTACTGCAATCAGTACGATGATTCTGGTTATTTACCCGACCACGGCCGGAGCCATCGCCTATGGTGTACTTGCCTCGATGGTTGCTCCCTTTTATGTCAATCCTTTCCAAATTATCACGATGAATGCCATGTCGGACTATATGGATCAACAGAGCATTTTGGGATATGTCATTTCGAAGGAAATCGGAATAACAAGCGGGCGATTGCTGGGGATGTTGACTATCGTAATTTTCTCGTATATTTTTCCCGAAAATCTGTTTTTACCGATTGCTGTGATATTCTGTTCCCTATTCCCAATATATCTGGTCATTTACGCAACCTGCTATCATCACCACCGGGATAAACAGAAGGTATATCAATGATGTAAAGGAGGATCCTATGTTTCAAAACGGTTGGACTCAGTTTTTAAAAGTTGAGTTTGAGAAACCCTATTTTAAGGAGTTGTCAGTTTTTTTGTCCGAGCAATACAGTACCAAGACGATATATCCGAAAAAAGAAGAGGTATTCTCTTGTTTCGGATATACAGATTATGATGACTTGAAGGTGGTCATTTTGGGGCAGGATCCGTATCATCAGCCCAATCAGGCCCATGGGATGTGTTTTTCGGTTAAACCAAAGACACCTTTTCCACCGAGTCTTCAGAATATCTTCAAGGAATATAGCAATGATCTCAATCTGCCCTATCCGGATAGCGGATATCTGGTAAGTTGGGCTAAGGAAGGGGTCCTGTTGTTAAATACCGTGCTTACAGTGGAGGAAGGAAAACCCAACTCACATCAGAACAAAGGATGGGAAACATTTACGGATGAAGTACTGAAAAGATGTAATCAACATCCGTTACCTGTAGTATTTATTCTTTGGGGAAAAAACGCCCAGAATAAGGAATATCTGATCGATGTTCACAGGCATTTGATCATCAAAGCACCGCACCCATCACCCCTATCTGCCTATCACGGATTCTTTGGGTCACGGCCTTTCAGTAAGGCTAATCAGTTTTTAACAGAACATCAGCGTACGCCTGTCAACTGGCGGTTGTAGGAGGTCTATGTTTAAAGATATTGAGTCCGCTATCGCTGCGATTTCCCAACGGACATCTACCAATACCTTCGCATTGAAGTTGTTTTCGAAACTGTTGGAGGACTTGGGTAATCCTCAGCATCAGCTAAACTGTCTGCATATTGCCGGGACCAATGGAAAGGGCAGTACATCAAATTACCTTAGAAATGTGTTGGAGATTGCAGGATATTCAACCGGATTGTTCACGTCACCTCATTTGATTTGTCATAACGATCGCTTCCGGATCAATAATCTGTCTATTTCCGATGAAGAGTTGCTGATGTACATCAACCGCACGATTCCCTTTTGGCAACCATACTCTCTGACAATGTTTGAGATTGATACCTTGATTGCCATATGGTACTTCTTGGACAGAAAAGTTGACTGGGCTATTTTCGAGGTCGGACTCGGCGGACGTCTGGACGCAACCAATGTAATTTTTGGGAAGATTTGCGTAATCACTAATATCGGATTTGATCATATGGAATTCTTAGGTGACACGTTAGGGAAAATCGCATATGAAAAAGCCGGAATCATCAAACCCGGATCGCTTGTCATAACTGGAGTTGCTGATGATGAACCGCTTCAAGTGATTTCCCGGGTTGCTAAGGATAAAAATTGTTCTTTGGTTCATGTCGCATCCGATATTCCTTCATCGATTACCGGCTGGCTGCAATCCTTTTCATATAGAGGATTGGACTTTGAACTTAAATCCGTAGCAAAATATCAGGTGGCTAATAGTATCCTGGCTATCGAAACACTGTTAATCATGCGTGAAAAAGCATGGATCAGTCTGTCGGATGAGCAGCTGATCAGTGGGATCCGGGAAGCACAATGGGCCGGCAGATTCGAAGTAATCAATGAGCAGCCGCTGGTCATTATTGATGGTGCTCATAATGAGCACGGAATCAGAGCGTTGACTCAGTCACTGAGTACACTGCCTCGTCCGCTGATTACGATTTTTTCTGCGCTTAAGGATAAGGAAACCGATAAAATGCTCAAAATGCTGGTGGATGTATCGGATAAAGTCATTGTCAGCGAGTTTGACTTTTATCGGGCGCAGAAAGCCGAAATCCTTGGGAAAGATTTCGAAGTATCGATCATACCGGAGTTTACTGCGGCTTATCAGGAAGGATTATTGCTCAGTCAGGGGGGGACATTGTTGATTACCGGTTCGCTCTACTTTATATCACAGGTACGAGCGTGTATAATGAATAAGTAAAGGAAGGGATATCCATGGCACTTACTTATCAGATCATGGCTGTTGCGGCCATAATCGTTATTGGCTACTTTGTGTTTCGGATGGATAAATTGCATGTGACCGGCGAGAAACTGGCTATCATTGCCATGTTTATTGCTTTGTCGGTTGCCTTGCAGTTTTTCTCATTGATGATTCCGTTGTTTGGATTTCCGTCGATGCGTATCGGTTTTTCACAGTTGCCTTTAATGGTCATCGGGGTACTGTTTGGTCCGTCGTGGGCTTTTATCAGTGGAATCATTCAAGATTTCTTGGGTCTGATCGTAACCCCGACCGGATTTCCGTTTTTTGGATTTACTCTTAACAAAGTGATAATTGCCCTGATTCCGGCGTTGCTGTTTTCTAAGAAAATTAAATGGACACCTAAGGTATCTTATTTTATTTCCCAGGGACTATTACTAAGCTTCTTGATTGGTGCACTGACCTATTTATGGATGACTTCATCGATTGTCTCTGCCGGGGATGTCATCGAGATCACACCGGTCATCAAGATCATATTCTCGGCAGGAAGTATTCTGCTTATTGGTGCGATGATGTTCTTTATGCATCTTTTAACTCAAAAGTATAAGAAGTATGAGAATGATTTTTCGATCAGTGTCTGGTCGATGAGTGTCGTTCTGGTCGAAGTTGCCGTACAGCTGATTCTGACTCCTTTATGGTTGGCGATCATGTACGAAATCCCTGTCTGGATCAGTTTTTTGTTGCGCGTTGTCAAAGCAACGATCATGGTTCCCCTTACGATCGTGTTGGGTTATGGAATTTTGATTTTGATGAGTCGCTTACGATTGTTTAACCGAAAGGCGTAACGCCTTTTTCTTATAGGGAGGTCCTATGATTTCATTTGATCATGATTCAACCAAATTTTCTTCACATCGCAATTTGGTTTTAGCCAAAAACGGGATGGTAGCTACCGGTAGTACGCTGGCCTCATCTGCAGGTTTGGAAACCTTGCGTAAAGGCGGTAACGCTGTGGATGCTGCTATCGCGACCGCAGCGGCTTTGACCGTGGTTGAACCAACAGCCAATGGCTTGGGTGGGGATTGCTTTGCGATCGTTTGGATGAAAGGAAAGATCCATGGCATCAATGCCAGTGGGTATTCTCCAAAGAACCTTACGCTAGAGCGCATTCGGGATAAATACGGAGATATCGAAAAGATGCCTATGTTTGACTGGACGCCAGTCATGGTGCCGGGAGCTGTCAAAGGATGGGAAGCATTGAGTAAAAGATTTGGTTCACTTTCGTTGGGTGAGTGTTTGCAACCGGCGATCCGGTTGGCGAAAGAAGGTTATCCGGTGGGATCAACTCTTGCGGCCGGATGGAAAGCTTCCGTGGTCCGCTATCTGGAAAAGGAAGAGAATCATCCGCGTTTCGACGGATGGAAAGACACATTTTTGTCAGATGGAAAAGTCCCGCAGTTCGGTGATATCATCCGACTTCCAGATCATGCAAAGACACTTGAAATGATTGCTTCTTGTGGAACTGATACTTTTTACAAAGGTGAGATTGCGGATCGCATTATAAAAGAAAGTAATAAATTCGATGGTTTCTTTGATAAGTCAGATCTTGAAGAATATGATGTCACGTGGGTTGACCCGATATTTACAGATTATCGGGGATACACCGTATATGAGCTTCCGGCTAACAGCCAAGGGGCTATCACATTAATGGCTTTAAATATCTTGAAGCAATTTGATCTGAAAGATTTTCAAAGCGTTGACACGATTCACAAGCAAATTGAATCGATCAAAATGGCTTTTGCGGATGGATTGGAGCATATCAGTGATCCGAAAATCACGAATATAGAGCATCTTTTAGAAGATGAGTATGGGATGATCCGCTCAAAACAGATCAAGAGTAAGGCTCAGATATACACACCCCTGACTCCGTACAGCTCGGGAACCGTATATCTTGCCACGGCGGATCAATACGGAAATATGGTATCCTTTATTCAAAGCAATTACACCGGCTTTGGCAGCGGTATGGTCGTTTCCGGTACAGGCATTGCTATGAATAACCGAGGTGCGCAATTCTCGCTGAATGAAAAGCATGTCAATGTCGTTGCGCCACGCAAGAAGACATTGCACACGATCATCCCTGGATTTCTGGCAAAAGACGGCCAACCGACTGGTCCCTTCGGTATCATGGGTGGGTTTATGCAGCCCCAGGCACACCTTCAAGTCTTGTCACATATGATTGATTTTCATCTGAATCCGCAGTCAGCACTAGATATGCCGCGCTGGCAATGGGTCGAAGGGAATAAAATATGGATCGAAGAGAGTTTTGATAAAAAACTGAAGAGACAGCTTATTCGTCGGGGACATGATATTGAGATATCAAAGCAAGTAGGCTCCTTTGGGCGCGGACAGGTTATCTTAAAACTCGAAAACGGTATTCTGGTAGGGGGATGCGAGTCAAGAACAGACAGTAATATTGCATGTTATTGAGATGATAAGGCACAATCGTGCCTTTTTTGTTCTTGTTGCCTTTAATCTGTGTCGTTTAGCAGGTATAATGAAAGTAAGAAGACAAACACATCATCATAGGAGGAGATTCGCTATGCGACAAAACCAAATGTTAGGAATGATTTTGGCAGGAGGGCGCGGGACGCGATTGGAAGAGTTAACGACGAAAGTAGCAAAGCCGGCGGTTTTCTTCGGCGGCAAATACCGCATCATTGACTTTCCTTTAAGTAACTGCGCAAATTCCGGGGTCAATGTAGTAGGAGTACTGACTCAGTATGAATCTGTATTGCTTAATTCATATGTAGCTCAAGATCAGCGGTGGGGGTTGGATGCTAAAGACAGCGGAATCTATGTGCTGCCTCCGCGGGAAAAATCGGATGGATTCGGTATGTACCGCGGTACGGCAGATGCGATTACCCAAAACATCGATTTTATCGATCAGTACAATCCGGAATATGTGTTGATACTTTCAGGAGATCATATTTATAAAATGGATTACTCCCAAATGTTAGCGGAACATAAAGCGAAGAAAGCCGATGTGACGATCGCCGTATTGGAAGTGACCTTAAAAGAAGCATCGCGTTTTGGGATCATGAATGTCGATCCGGAAGACCGTATTTATGAGTTTGAAGAGAAACCGAAACAACCCAAGAGTAATTTAGCGTCGATGGGTATCTATATTTTCTCGTGGAAACTGCTGCGTCGGGCACTGTTGGACGATTTAAAAGATGCGGACTCAGCTCATGATTTTGGTAAGAATATCATTCCGGGTATGTTGGGATCAGGGAAACGTTTATTTGCCTGGCGGTTTAAGGGATACTGGAAGGATGTCGGTACGATAGACAGCTTGTGGGAGTCGAATATGGATTTACTGGATGAAGACAATACCTTGGATATCATGGATCCTTCGTGGAAGATTTACACCGAAGATGTGGCTGCTCCTCCGCAGTTTATTCAGGAACACGCCTCGGTCAAGAGAAGCATCATCAATCAGGGATGTGTCATTGACGGTACGATCGAGAATTCCGTATTGTTCACTAATGTCGTAGTCGAAGAAGGCGCTATCGTCAAGGATGCGGTCATCATGCCCAACTCAGTCGTTCGTAAGGGAGCGGTTGTACAGCGGTGCATCGTTGCAGAGGATATTGAAATCAGAGAAAATGCCATCGTCGGTGATGCTCGCAGTGAGTTTATCGAACTAGTGGCGAAGAATCGCTAAGGGAGGGACCATCGATGAATCAAGTACTGGGAATCATAAATTTTGAAGATGCTACCGTCGATGTTACCGGATTGGTCAATTACCGTCCGATTCCGTCACTGACGTTTATGGGACGATATCGGTTGATTGATTTTGTTATGTCAAACTTCACCAATTCCGGCATCTCGAATGTACAAGTTTATGTCAAGAATAAACCGCGCTCGGTTTATGAACATGTGGGGACAGGGCGTCATTACAATATCAATTCCAAGCAAGGTAAGTTGCGCATCATGCATGGAGAAGAGCCGGTTCAATCAGAAATCTACAATACCGATATCAATGCCTTTCATTCCAATATTCAGTTTATTGAGGAAGCAAAAGCGAAGTATGTCATTATTGCGCCAAGTTATATGGTATATACCATTGATTTTTCAACAGTCTTAGCGGCTCATAAAGTAAACAAAGCCGATATCACGATTGTCTACAAGCCGACGGATATGGCGAAGGAATCGTTTATAGGTTGTACATCGTTGAGTTTGGATAAAGAAAAAAGGGTCATCGCATCGGAGATTAATCTTGGGAAAAACAAAAACCGCAATATATCTCTGGAAGCGTATGTTATGAGCAAAGAGTTATTCCTTGAACTGATTACACTGGCTCACAAAACCAGTTCAGTCTACTGGCTCAAAGATATTATCCGTGATAATTACGATCGTTTTATCGTCAAAGGATTTGCGGTTCGCGGTCTGGTATACCCAATCAACAATCTGGCAGAGTATCAGCGGGCAAATCTGGAGTTGACTAATTATGCCAATGCAAAGCAGTTATTTGATCCGATGTGGCCGATCATGACCCGTACATCCGATTCACCTCCGACCCAGTATGGTGAGAATGCGGTCGTAGTCGGATCCTCGATTGCCAATGGCTGTAAGATCGAAGGTACGGTAATCAACAGTGTTATCGGTCGTGGTGTCGCAATAAAGCCGGGAGCCGTAGTCATTAATTCAATTTTATTGCCTGGTGCAATCGTCGGAGAGAATAGCCACTTGGAATATGTGATCGTTGATAAGAATTCGAAGGTATTGGAAGTAAAAGAATTGAAAGGTGAATATAAACAGCCGATCTACGTAAAACGGCGTGATCGGATATAAAGGAGGGATTTTTGATGACAAGAATATGCTTTGTTGCATCAGAAAGTCTGCCATTTATTAAAAGCGGAGGACTGGCTGATGTCGTTGGTTCACTTCCTCAGGAACTGTTGAAAAAAGGGTATGAGGTACGGGTATTCTTGCCGATGTATCAGAAGGTAGCACTCAAGTATCGTGACAAAATGGAACGGAAAACCGGTTTTCAAATCCATGTGGGAACAATTCATACGTATGCGACGATTTTTGAGTATGTCCATCAAGGAGTTATCTTTAATTTCGTTGAGCATGCCGGGTATTTTGAGCGGGAAGGATTATATGGTTATCCCGACGATGGTGAGCGATTCTCCTACTTTTCGCATGCTGTCCTGATGTCCTTTGGTTTTATGGATTATTTCCCGGATGTCGTTCACTCGCATGACTGGCATACCGGCATGATTCCGGTATTGTGTAAACAGTATTACGGTCACGATGATCGATACAAGAAAATCAAACATGTGTACACGATCCATAATCTTGCCTATCAGGGGAATTTCCCGGGAGATATGTTACAAAGTTGCTTGGGATTGCCTATGGCACTTCTGTATGACGGTACCCTTCATTTCAATGACGGAATCAGCTTCATGAAAGCCGGTATACTGTATGCCAATAAGATTACCACCGTTTCTCCCAGTTATGCTCAGGAAATCCTGACACCGCAATATGGTGAGAAAATGGAAGAAGTATTGCGTTTCCGTAAGCCTGATCTATTGGGGATCGTCAATGGAATTGATGTGGATGCATGGGATCCTCAGACCGATGCGACTCTGGCGGAGAAATACAGTGAGAAGAAGCTGTCCGGAAAAGCCAAGAATAAGTTAGCGGTTCAAAAGGAATTAGGTCTGCGTGAGGCTAAGGATGTCTTCTTGGTAGCCATGGTTTCGCGTCTGACTTGGCAAAAAGGTGTTCACCTGATCATTGAACGTATGGCGGACATCATGGGATTGGATTTACAGCTGATGGTTTTGGGTTCCGGTGAGCACCATATGGAATCCCAGCTTAAGTATATGGAAGAAAAATATCGTCAGCGCATGGTCTTTTACGGAGGATATAATGAGGAACTGGCACATCGCATGTATGCCGGTGCAGATTTATTGTTGATGCCATCCTTGTTTGAACCATGCGGCATCAGTCAGTTGATTGCTATGCGCTACGGCACTTTGCCTTTGGTAAGGGAAACCGGTGGTTTAAAGGATACGGTCACTCCGGCCAACTTGGAAACTTTCGACGGTACAGGCTTCAGTTTTGCGCAGTTTAACAGTGATGATTTATATCATGTATTGAGGATCGCCACCTTTGCCTATTATCAGAAACCGAAGGCATTTAAACAATTGATGGTCAATGCCATGAGCAAAGATGTCAGTTGGCAAAAGTCGGCGGATGAATACGCAAAAGTATATGAGGAATGTTTGAAATAGGGCGAAATTCGCCCTTTTTTCTTAAGAAATGAAAGCGCTTAATTTGTGAATACTTGCACATTATATTGGTTTTTCATTGATACCAAAACAAGAAAATGCTATAATTCATGTGGTTAAAGGAGGATTAGAATATGGCAAAAATGACCGTACGAGATCTGGATGTAAAAGGCAAAAAAGTGATTGTCCGTGTCGATTTTAACGTTCCGATCAAGGAAGGTAAAATCAAGGATGATAATCGCATCGTACAAGCTCTGCCAACCATCAATTACTTGGTTGAGCATGGCGCAAAAGTGATTTTGATGTCACATTTAGGAAAAGTCGATCACAAAGATCCGGTGCAGAAAGCAGCCGATATGGCTAAAAACAATATGGCTCCGGTCGCTGCCCGTTTGGCAGAGTTGGTCAATACCAACGTATCCTTTGTGGATCAGACTAAAGGAGAACTATTGGAAGTTGCTGTGGCCAAGCTGAAGGAAGGCGATATCGTTTTGATGCAGAACACCCGTTACGAAAAGGGTGAGAGCAAAAACGATGCCGACTTGGCAAAGTACTGGGCTTCATTGGCTGACTTGTTTGTTACGGATGCGTTTGGATCGGTGCACCGTGCGCATTCTTCGACCGTAGGAGTTGCTGAGTATCTGCCTTCGGCGCTTGGTTTCTTGGTTGAAAAGGAAGTTGAAATGTTAACGGCTGCGGTTTATAATCCGAAGCGTCCGTTTGTGGCAATTCTGGGCGGTGCGAAAGTGTCTGATAAAATTGCCGTTATTGAAAATCTGTTGAAGATCGCTGATAAAGTATTGATCGGCGGTGGTATGGCTTATACATTTGTTAAGGCTCAGGGTAAGGAAATCGGCAAGTCACTTGTTGAAGAAGACCGCATTGAATTAGCGAAGGAATTTTTGGCGGTTGCGGGCAACAAACTGGTTCTGCCGGTCGACCATTTGGTTGCGGATGCTTTTGCTGAGACGGCCAATACAATGGTGGTTGATGATGATCATATTCCGGCTGATTATATGGGTTTGGATATCGGTCCGAAAACCATTGAATTGTTCAAAAATGAGTTGCAGGGAGCTCAAACCGTCATTTGGAACGGTCCGATGGGCGTGTTTGAAATGAAGCCGTTTGCTACCGGAACATTGGAAGTATGCAAGGCGATTTCTGATTTGCCGGGGGCTATGACTGTCATTGGCGGCGGTGATTCAGCCGCAGCTGCGATCCAATTGGGATTTAAGGATAAATTCAGTCATATTTCTACCGGCGGAGGAGCTTCGCTGGAGTTTATGGAAGGGAAAGAATTGCCTGGTATCGCAATCATTCAGGAGAAATAACATGAGGAAACCAATTATTGTCGGCAACTGGAAAATGAATAAGACGATTGCCGAAGCGACGGCTTTCTTTGCGGGTGTTGAGGGAAAACTTCATGATGATGCCGAGTTCGGTGTCGGTGCACCATTTACAGCTCTGAAGGACTCAGTAGCAGCTGCCAAAGGATTGTTTGTTGCCGCTCAGAATGTTCACTTCGAAGATTCCGGAGCTTATACAGGAGAAGTATCGCTTCCGATGTTATTGGAAATCGGGGTCAAGTGGGTCATTCTCGGTCACTCGGAGCGCCGTCAGTATTTTAATGAATCTGATGAGGCGATCAACAAGAAAGCAAAGAAGTGCTTTGCTTCGGGTGTTACACCGATCATCTGTTGCGGTGAAACCTTGGAGCAGTTTGAAGCCGGCTTAACGGAAGCGGTTGTTCGTAAGCAGGTTGCGGCTTGCCTGGATGGTTTCTCAGTCGAAGACGTGAAGAAACTGGTCATCGCTTATGAGCCGATTTGGGCAATCGGTACCGGAAAAAATGCTACCAAGGAAATTGCACAGACGACCTGTGCAATCGTCCGCGATGAAGTAGCAGTTCATTTTGGTAAAGAGGCGGCAGATGCCTGCCGTGTTCAATACGGTGGTTCGGTCAAACCGGACAATATTGCAGAGTATATGGCAGAACCGGATATCGATGGTGCGCTGATTGGCGGAGCATCGCTGAAGGTTGATTCATTTTTGGCAATTGTCAACGCAGTGAAGAAATAACAAGGAGGAAACATTGTGCCAATTATTATTGATGTTTATGCTCGTGAGGTCATGGACTCTCGCGGAAATCCGACGATAGAAGTAGAGATTACGACGGATTCGGGTGCTCACGGACGGGCGATCGTTCCAAGCGGTGCTTCGACCGGTGAACGTGAAGCATTAGAATTACGTGATGGTGATAAAGGCCGTTTCTTGGGAAAAGGTGTGTTAAAGGCTGTTGAAAACGTAAATGATATTATTGCGGATGCTTTGATTGGTTTGGATGTCAGAGATCAGAATCTGATTGATAAAACGATGATCGATCTCGATGGAACCAAGGACAAGTCCAAATTAGGTGCTAATGCAATTTTGGGATGCTCGATGGCTGCTGCATATGCTGCTGCTGATTTCTATGGCATGCCGCTGTATAAGTATTTGGGCGGTTTCAATGCCAAAGCACTTCCGGTGCCGATGATGAACGTTATCAACGGCGGTTCTCATGCTGACTCTTCGGTGGATTTCCAGGAATTCATGATCATGCCGATTGGTGCCAAAACTCTCAAAGAAGCTGTCCGTATGGGTGCTGAAACGTTCCATGCATTGAAAGCTGTTTTGAAGAAAGCCGGTCATATCACAGCTGTTGGAGACGAAGGCGGTTTTGCTCCGAACTTACCAAGCAATGAGGCTCCGTTGGAAGTCATTATGGAAGCAATCGTTAAGGCTGGTTATGTTCCTGGGGTTGATATTGCTTTGGCAATGGATGTCGCTGCTTCTGAATTCTATGACAAAGAAAAGAAAGTTTACGTTTGGAAGAAGTCGGGCGGAGCTATCAAGACGACCGATGATATGATTGATTTCTATGAATATCTCATTAACAAATATCCGATCGTATCGTTGGAAGACGGTCTTGGTGAGCGTGACTGGGATGGTTGGAAGAAACTGACCGACCGCTTGGGCAAGCGCATTCAGATCGTTGGGGATGACTTGTTTGTCACCAATCCGGAAATCTTGAAGAGAGGCATTGATTTGGGTATTGCTAACTCGATCTTAATCAAGGTCAATCAGATCGGTACTTTGACCGAAACGTTCGACGCTATGGAAATGGCTCGTAAAGCCGGGTATACTTCGGTAGTCTCGCACCGTTCGGGTGAAACGGAAGATGTTACCATTGCGGATGTTGCAGTTGCATTTAATGCCGGACAAATCAAAACCGGTTCTCTGTCGCGTACCGACCGTTTGGCTAAGTACAATCAGCTGATCCGTATTGAAGATGAATTGGGCGAAGTTGCCATCTATCCGGGCAAAGCTACATTTACAAATCTTAAGTAATTCAAAGGAGAACGAAAGTTCTCCCTTCTTTTTAAATAAGTGGTAGAATATGAAGAAGACATCGTTATGAGGAAATTATGGATAGGAAACTGAAATCCGTATTAATCGCATTATTTGTAACCTTCTTGTGGTCAACATCCTGGATACTGATCAAGGTCGGTCTTACCAACCTGCCAGCGTTGCCATTTGCGGGGTTGAGGTATCTTTTGGCATCGATCATTCTCATTATTTATATGATTGCCTCAAAAAGACTGACCCTTATTAAGTCACTGACCTCAAAGCAATGGAAGACTTTGCTTCTTTATGGATTCGTTCTGATCACACTGACTCAAGGAGTACAGTTTCTGGCCTTGAGTCTTTTACCGGCGGTGACACTTTCGTTGTTTCTGAATATGTCGCCGATATTCGTTCTTTTCTTAGGGTTTATATTTCTGAAGGAGAGAATCAATCGGATTCAATTGTTTGGTATGTTTATGTTCTTTTTCGGATTGATCGTATATTTTTATCAGGTGGAATTGGGCAATAATCTTGCGGGGTTAGCCTTAGCGATTTTCGGCGTAGGTATCAATGCGGTTGCGGCTGTATTTGGTCGAAGCATCAATGCGAAAAAGGATATCGATCCGATGGTCATCACAGCCGTTATCACCGGGTTTGGCGGTTTGATTTTATTGTCCGGCGGGATTGCGGTTCAGGGGATTCCTCGATTGGATATTCAGGGATGGCTGATCGTCCTTTGGCTTGCGGCAATCAATACTGCACTGGCCTTTACTCTCTGGAATGTGGCTTTAAGAGAGTTAAAAGCAGTGGAAGCCAATACCATCAACAATACGATGCTCATTCAAATTGCGTTGTTAGCAACAATTTTCTTAAATGAATCCTTATCATTGCGTCAGTGGATTGCGATTGCGATTGTGGCTTTGGGCGTCTGGATGGTTCAGCTGCGAAGAAGTTAGTCGATCAGATTGAATTGAATGAATCGTTGTTGAGGTTGGTTCTTGTAATTTATTTATTCATCTGTTATGATAGTAGGGCATTAAGAAAGGAGGATTCCAATGCTTGATATTCTCTTGATGATCGTGGCCGGACTATTAATACTTCTATCACTTCTGCAAAGCGGAAAATCCGAAGGAATCAGCAGTGCCTTTACGGGTAGCGGCGGACTTAACTTATTTGCCAATGTTAAAGAGCGGGGACCGGAAAAGGTAATCTCTAATTTAACAATGGTTGTGGGTATATCCTTCTTTGTACTGGTAATTTTAGTAAGACTCTTTTAGGCCGCATGGCCTTTTTTTTTATAGACAGGGGGTGCAATCAATGGATTTGCGCTTAAAAATAGTCGACCTGCTTGAGTCACGCGAAGTTTCGCCAATGACCATAGTTGAGTGGGCTGAGTATCTCGGTATGACCGAAGAAGATAAATATGTTGAATTACAACAGACGTTGAACAAACTTGAAGATGACGTTGTTTTGGTGCGTTCGAAGAAAGAACGTTATTTACTGGCTGAGGATGCCGGGGTGAAGAAAGGTGTACTTTCTATCAATCCCAAAGGATTTGGTTTTGTGTCGGTAGAAGAAGGTGATGACGTTTACATTCCTATGGATGGAATTGAGACGGCGATGAGCGGTGATGAAGTCGTTGTGCGTGTTTTTCAAAGGCAGAATGGAACGTCCGATGGAGAGATCATTCGTATCTTAAAACGGAACACAATGCAGATTCTGGGTACGATTCGCTTCATAAAGAAGAAACTGACGTTTGTTGCTCAGGATGTGCGATTGGGATTTGTTAAATTTGTCTATCCGCCGAAAATGAAACTTGTCGAAGGACATGTCGTTTTGGCGAAAATTTTGAAGTATGAACGGCCGCTGTTGGTTGAAGGCGTAGAAGTGCTGGGTCATATCAATGATCCGGGTGTCGATATTTTGGCGGTGCTGATGGAGTATGATATATTTCCGAAGTTTCCGAAGGAAGCGTTGGAGATGGCGAATTCTGTAAGCAAGGATGTCGTAATGGAAGAAGGCCGAAAAGATCTGACGCATCAGCTGACGATTACGATTGACGGGGAAGATGCGAAGGATCTCGACGATGCCATTTCGATTGAGAAGATCGGTGAAAAATATCGGTTGGGCGTTCATATTGCGGATGTGTCTTATTATGTCAAAGAAAACTCACCGTTGGATCATGAAGCGTTCAATCGCGGGACTTCGGTATATGTGGTAGACCGCGTCGTACCGATGTTACCTCATGTGTTATCTAACGGTATTTGCTCACTGAATCCCAATGAGAAGCGATATGCGCTCAGCTGTATCATGGATATCGAAGTTAACGGTGAGGTCAGTGACTATCAGCTGACTCCGTCGATCATTGAATCGGATTATCGGATGACTTACACAAATGTCAATAAAATGATACATGGGGATGAACAGACGAAATCTGAATATCCTGCTTTGATTGAAATGGTTGAACAGATGACTGATTGTGCTTTTCGCATACGTACGCGCAGAGAAGGTTTGGGTGCCATTGATTTTGAAATGGAAGAAGCAAAAATCTTGGTTGATGAGAAAGGACACATTTCTCAGATTTTGAAAAGAGAGCGGTTTGAGGCTGAGAAGCTGATTGAGGACTTTATGGTGTGTGCCAATGAGATCGTGGCTAAACACACCCGTTGGAGTCATATTCCTTCGTTATACCGCATACATGAAGTTCCAAGTAAAAAGAAGATGCAGGCCTATGCTAAGATTGTCGGATTATTGGGCTATAAAATGAAAGGGTCGATGGATGATGTCAAACCGATTGCTCTGCAGAAAATCCTTCGTCATTTCGAGGGACATGATGAGTTTCCGGTCGTTTCACGGATGATGTTGAGAAGTATGATGAAAGCGAAGTATGATCCGGCTCCAATCGGACATTTCGGTTTAGGTCTTGAGGACTATACGCACTTTACTTCACCGATCCGCCGTTATCCGGATTTAGTCGTTCATCGTATGTTGCGTAAGTATGTCTTTCAGACCCCCGATCTGATAAAGATGGCAGCGGATGAAGAGCGCTTAAAGGAGATTGCCGAGCAGTCGAGTATGAAAGAGCGCAATGCCGTGGATGCTGAGCGTGAAATCGAAGATATGAAAAAGGCGGAATATATGCAAGAGCATATCGGTATGGTTGCGGATGGTGTGATCAGCGGTGTGACAAAATTCGGTTTCTTCGTGGAACTGGCAAATACCATCGAGGGCTTGGTCCACATTCAGTCACTGGATGATGATTATTATGAGTTTGATGCTCAGTCAATGCGTCTGCGCGGAAAAAATACGCGTAGGGAATTCCGTTTGGGACAGAAAGTGCGTATCAAAGTCAAAGCCGCAAATAAAGAACAAAGGACGGTAGATTTTATATATCTGCCGGCACGAAAAGAGCGTAAATAGTGTATACTTAGACGTGCAGGGAGGGATTTCTGTGAGTGTAAAAGTCGTATCCGTCAACCGCCGTGCGTACCATGAGTATTTCGTGGAGGAGAAGTTTGAGGCCGGGATGGTCTTGGTCGGTACTGAGATTAAATCGATTCGTCGCGGTTCGGTTCAGTTTAAGGATGCTTATATTCATTTTGTCAATCATGAAGCGTATATCCGGGATATGTATATTGCTCAATATGAATTTGGCAATCGGTTCAATCATGAGGAAACCAGGGAGCGCAAGCTGCTGATGCATCGGCATGAAATTTTAAAGCTGGAAAAAAAGGTGAAGTTAAAGGGGTATACGGTCATTCCGCTGTCTTTGTATTTGAAGGACGGTCGGGCCAAACTGGAGATCGGTCTTGCGGTCGGTAAGGACTTGCATGACAAGCGTGAATCTGACAAAGAGCGCGATGCCAAGCGGGAGATGGCTAAGGCACTGAAATCAAGATAAGCAGAGCAATTCGCTCTGCTTTTTTACTGCATTTTTGTGTACAATAGAAGTGTATCAACACAGGAGGTAGAATCATGGAGTACATGGGATTGGATTTGCATGGCATCGCAGAATTGGTGGACGTGCGGGGCAGAAAGGTATTTTCCCGATATCCTCAATCGGTCAATGAAGCCATCGGACATACGACCGCCTATCAGTTGAACTGTACGGAAATCCGCATGGTTCCATTGAGTGACTGCTTTATTACCTTAGAATCTTTAGGTCATCGTCACTCTTCAAAAGTCATGGTGTACTATGGGGATTACACCTACCCAGAAGAATACCTGTTTACCAAGGAAGTAACGATAGGAATCCGACCGATGACTTTCAATGATATCTTGTTGCCGAAAAGTCTGCAGCATCCGCTTGATTTTTCATCAAATGTCGTACGGATTCTGATATCATCTGAAAATGTGCTCATCAAAGCAATTTCGGGAAACTATCGGCTGCCTGATAAGTTTGAAGTTCCTTTGTTGAAGATGATGGCTTATGGAACCAGCATCACACAGGGATACTATCCGACCGCAGTTGATTTAACATATCCGAATATTGTCGCTCGTGAGATTGGTGCGGATCTGGTCAATTTCGGTTTGGCTGGCAATGCGAAATGTGAAAAGGAAGTTACTGACTTTCTTAAGACAAGTGGCAAGTATGATATCATTCTTCTTGAACTTTCGGTGAATATGTTGATGATGGGTTTCAGTGCTGATGAATTCAGGGAGCGGGCGGAGTATATGATCACAGAGCTGATGAAGCATCAGCCCAAAGCTAAAATCCTGTGTATGGGAGTGCTGCCTTTTTATGGAGATTATGGATTGATCGGCCCTCGAGATGTGATGATCAGTGATCCGCAGACCTATCGCGATATTCTCAAAGAAATCGTCGAAAGTAAAATGTCGATCAACCTGGTGTATCTGGATCCGTTGAAAGCCTGTACCATTGGAGACATGAGTACGGATTTGATTCACCCCGGTAACTTCGGCATGATGAAAATCACCCATTACATCACCGAACACCTGAAACAAAAATAACTCCCTGAATACTCAGGGAGTTTTTACTTACCAGCGTCCGCCGCCACCGCCACCGAAGCCGCCTCCGGAGAAACCACCTCCGCCACCGCCAAATCCGCCGCCACCGCGACCGGCTTTTGCGGCTGGCATGGAAGTCATGGCTGTTGTCATGCGGTGCATCGAGGAGTTAAGATTTCGGACAAAGAAATAATGATTGAATGGTCCAGGGCCGACATACCATTGCGGCGGTTCGATCGCAATGTTTTCAAACTTCTTCGACCAGGTATCCGTGACATTCAATACGTAAGCATAAGGCAAAATCTTATAGAAGTAATCCGGATCATCATGAACCAGCATTTCCAGTTTATCTTTTTCAGCAAGTTCAATAAAATTCTTTAATCCCAACACCTTGCCATACAGCTCAAGTCCTTTATCGGTACGCTTGTCCATAACCGTCACGAAATAGAGGGCGATCAGGTAAAAAACCAAGACAAGAATAAGCAACAGGATGTTTCCGTTATATACCGAGTGAACGGTAAACTGAACAAAGATGAACAGTGCGGTCAGCGCAATGCCGACTAAGGTCAACGCGCCGATGGATGCCTTTTTCATCGTTTGCTTCTTACGCATCAGTACGGTAAAGATAATGACCGGCGGTATGGACAGGAAGCTTGAAATGATTGCCATTCCAATGGCCTCGGCCGCATAGAAAATCTGATTATAAATGACAGCACTGGTATGGAAAATAGGGATCGAAATGATGAAAATGCCAAGCAGGATTTGAAGGATATCGGCCGTCATACTGAAGATCCGTCGTTCCTTATTGCCCAGGAAATAACGGGTGATGTTCATCTTTGCGAAGTTAATGGAAGTGTAGAAGGTCTTTTCAAGTTCTTTGGTCGTAACCGAATCTCGGCCGAAGAATAAATCATTGAACATCGACTTTTCAGCGGCGATCGCCTTTGGATCGATATCCGCAATCTTATTGAGCTGAATATTCTTGTGGTCGAGCTCTTCGATCGTAAGATAACCTTTGGCGGCCCATTCGATAATCAATGAAACGACATCTTTGGTATCAACGGCACCATCAAAGATGTATCCGACTTGAGCACTGGAATAGCCGGCAGGCGGATTAAACTCAACGGTCTGGACGACCAAATCATCTTTACCGAATCGAATGTATAACAGGCCGACACCGACTGTAAACAGTATGGCGTACAGGGTAGATAAGATCGTGAAGTCAAAGGGTTTTGGGAAGCTGAAGAAATCATCGGATACCGGCATCCATATCGTCAGTGCTTCGCGTTGACGCAAGCCTGTTTCTAAAACGCCAAATATCATGTTACCTTCGACGGTGAACTGAACACTGTCATTGGTTGTGGAACCATACTTACCTGAATAGAACTCTTTTTCAAAAGAAGTCACATCTTTTGGGAACAGGATCTTAAATTCGATGCGATCCATAGGCAAATCCCAACCGTCACCTATCAGGTTGAAGTAGAACAATTGTTTGCCGTCTAGACCCAAATCACGTGTCTTGATGGTATAGGAGTATGTAAATCGCTTCGCACCGGTAAAGTATTTACCTTCGGTTCCGATACGTATTCGAACACCTTCGTAACTGCTCTCGATCAAAGATTCTTCATTGAGTACACTGATATCTGAGACCGGGAAGCGGTAAGTACGATCGACTTGAGTACCATCTTCCATAGTGAATTCCATCTGATATACTTGCGGAATCAGTGCATAAATGCCTTGAGAAGGTGTGTCAAAGTACACGTCGATGACGTGAGTGATTTTGTATAATCCATCTTCTTGAACGACCATGTCGACCGAATGATTGGTGAAGCGGTCCTGGGCCTGAACATGAAGTGCGGTTTGAAATATCAGAAAAAATGAGACAAAAATAAGTAAGGTCAGTTTTTTCATCTGCTGCCTCCTAGGTTAAAAAAAGGGACACATGTCCCTTTTGATCAGAATTGTACTTTAACGTTTTGACGTTGGGTAGCATCTTCTACTTCAAACAACGGACGTTTAATGAATTTGAATAAGTTAGCTACGATATTGTTGGGGAATGATTCGACCATCGTATTGTACTGACGGGTCGTTCCATTGTAGAATTTCCTTGCGTTGGCGATGTCTTCTTCCAATACTTTCAATTGTCCTTGAAGATCTAAGAACTGTACATTGGCTTTCAAGTCGGGATATGCTTCCGCAAGTGCGAATAAACGGCTCAATACACCGGCAAATTCACCTTCAGCTTTGGCTTTGTCTTCAACATTGGTCGCACTGACAGCTTTGTTACGGGCAGAAATGACTCTTTCCAAGGTTTCGCTTTCGTGTTTCGCATAACCTTTGACCGTTTCAACCAAGTTTGGAATAAGGTCATAGCGTTTGACCAGATAGACGTCCATAGTGGAAAATGCTTCATCTACTTTGTTTCTCCATGCGATAAATCCATTATATGCCGACATAAACCATAGGCCGATGACGACGACGATGGCTAATAAGCCAAAAAACCATTCCATATGTGTACCTCCTGGTATTGATATGAGTCCATTATACACCTATGTTCACTAAATCTCAATTGATGACATAGGGCACATCCTTGTCAATTTTTTGCTTTCGGTGTATAATTCATATGCAAACGGGGGTGTCTTGGTTTCGACAGGATTTCGTTTGATTCAGGGTGCAGTGGTGTGGCTACCTAAAGGCTAAAAAATAACTGGAAACAGACTTTCTTTCGCTGCTTAATTAGCAACTAACAAGCTATCAGCGCGTCCGGTACGGCTTGCCCATTGGGCCATACCCTGACGACAGAAACGATGGGTAAGTGCAGATCAGTTCGCTCAGCGAGGCTGCACCGACAATCCAGTGAGCCAATCAATGCTTGTTTGTCTATTTCTTAAGCGTTGATCATAAGCAAATAGAATAAACTGTAGATCTCTGAATGTGGGACACTTCTTGGACAGGAGTTCAATTCTCCTCACCTCCACCAATTGCACAAAACAACCGCTGAAAAGCGGTTTTGTTTTGCTATTTATTTAGATAAACATGATATCAATTAAAAGTATGGCTATAGCTGACTGATCCAAGATTTTCCTTTGCGGTTCACATCATAAATACCCCAATGTTTCTCGGCTTCCATCGGATCTGTTCCGCCTTTCCAAGGCTCATCGAAAGCTTCAAATATAAACATGGTGACCTGGTTCTTCTTTGACCAAGTGATCATCTGATCCAAATAAGCCTTGTGATACTCTTCGTTGGTTTCAGTAAGATCCATGTTCTCAGTCGCACTGGTGGTCCATCCAAACTCAGTGAAAATGACCGGTTTATCCGGAAATGCTGCTTTTGTTTCATGATACTGACCGATGGTCAATTCAACCGATTGCGAGTAAGGAACTCGTTGCCATAAGGGATAAACGTGAATAGAGATGAAGTCGACAACTTTGGCTAATTCTGCCCCTTGATTACGCCACTCATAAGCACCTTCACAAAAGGTGATAGGTAAATCAGTTTTGGATTTCAAGATTTTTGCGTGTTCGACCAACGACTCCGGACTCATTTTGTTCGGGTGCCAGTGAGCCGTGTTTTCATTCCCTATGGAAATTCCCAATACGATATCTTTATAACGGTTTGCTAACTCTGCGACCTGATCGAGCTGAGCGATATTACGGATTTTGTGTTGCGTGAGCTCTTCGTCGCTATACACACCTCCCCACGGACAGTTGGGGTTGGAAATTTCACCTTTGGGTTCTATTCCGAGTAAAACCTTAAGTGGTAACTGATGGCTTGTGATCACACGCAAAACCGATTTAGCATGCTCTGATATATCATACATGCGGATGTAGTCAAAATGCTTGGAAAGCAAGTTCAGATCTTCGAGAACTTCCGTATCACTCGGATATGTCTGTGTTAACGGGCTTTGTCCGTTTCTGTAACCCGAATAACAGATGGCTGGTTTGTATTGAAACATAGGGTTTCCTTTCTTATCAATCAAGATGATAAACAACACAGTTTAATGAAAGAACAGTTTTGCTCAATCGTTTTGATTGTGATGAATGATTCATCAGTTCAAATTATTTTCATTATATCATAGCCATGTTGAGCTTGCATGTTCATCTGTATAAGATAGGTAATAATACAGGCGATGATATAAGTGTTTATTCAGATGCATGGATAGTGAAAGTGAAACTCGAACTGATATAATATAAACAGATATTTAGGAGAATGATTATGGACATCAAACGAATTATTATTTACGGATTGCTTTTACTCTCAGCCATCGGCTTGGCTACATTGGGATTTCAGGCATGGGGAACAGAAGGTCTGCTAGTTCCTTTGGCCATCACTTTTGCATATTTCACTAGCATTTTTGTCGTTGCGACCATCATCCACAACAATTCCATCGTTGATATCGGTTGGGGGTTGGGCTTTGTTATCGGGGCTTGGTCAACACTGCTAATTACAGAGTCGCCAAATCTGCTCGCATATTTACTGGTCGGTTTTATAACCTTATGGGGACTTCGCCTTTCCATCCGCTTGTTTAATCGTAATGTCGGGAAACCGGAAGACTTTCGTTACGCTCAGTGGCGTAAGGAATGGGGTAAGAATGTGGTCATCACCGCTTTCTTTCGGGTTTTTATGATTCAGGGTCTGATTAATTTCGTTGTCGGGTCTGCGGCATATACGATCATTAAATTCAATGCTATTGCGTTTGAAGGTTTACAATCGGTGTTGGTCATTGCCGGATTTAGTATCGCTGTCATCGGATTGGCATTTGAAGTCATTGGTGATGAGCAGTTGCGTCGTCATATTCAAAAGAAAACACGAACTCTGCTTCAGACCGGACTGTGGTCGATCACCCGCCATCCCAACTATCTTGGGGAAATCCTGATTTGGAATGGAATCTATATTGCGGGGTTCAGTCTTTTACTGACCGACAGTGTTCCTTGGATTTACTATCTGGTTCTGATTTTATCACCGTTGGTAATGTCGGCCGTACTCATCAAGATATCCACTCCATTGCTTGAGAAGAATATGGAAAAGTATGCTGGTTGGGCAGAATATGCCAAACGTGTTCCGATGATATTCCCGTTTACCAAAGCCAAATAGTTTATCAAAACGGCTTTCAGTTTACTGAGAGCCGTTTTTTAGTCTCATTCTCAAGATCGGTATTTAGCAGGGCAGAAAAGACAGGACAGAAGAATGTTTGTTGTATGTGGAAACACACACATGAATGAAATTATGATTTGCAAGACATAATATACATCCGAATGTCGTACTATCAGCATAAACAAGGTGTATAATTAAGCCGAAAGAATAACTAAGAAAGATAACATTAAATCAATCACTCTTAAGAGGTGCGTTCGACAGATAAGGAGGGTACTTATGAACAAAGTAACTCTGATCAGTCTGCTTAAAAATTCATCTGATGGTTATGTAATAGTCAATGCGGCTATCGAAGATAACGAGATTGTATCACTGCTTTTCGATTTGACTTTTTCGCTCACATCAGCACTTAAATTTAAGTGCACAAAGGTTATCCGACGTATAAGTGAGCAGAATCCAGAGTTAATTTATCCGTATTTTGACAGGGTAATCCGAATGATCAGGCAAGAGAATTCATTTATAAAGTTGGACGGTATTTTCATCATGTCCAATCTTGTATCTGTCGATCTTCTGGGAAAATTTGCTCAAATTTACGATGAGTATATCTCGTTGATTAAAGATCCTCATATGATCACGGCTGCCAATGTCGTCGGTAACAGTTGGAAGATCGTGGTCGCAAATCCAAAGTTTGAAACAGATGTAACCATAAGATTATGTGAAGTTCCAAGTGTTTTGTATCTCAATGACAATTAGCCTTCCCCAGAGTGCAATGCCATAGTATGTGGGAAAGTGTTGGAGTGTTTTGAACATTACTATGATATCAGTACAAATCAGAACCGAATGATTGATTTTGCCAAGTTACAACTCAACAGCAGGCGTCACAATGTAATCAAGGCTGCTCAGAGGTTTTTATATAAGCACACAGGAAAAATCACAGGTGATTTAAAGAAAGCTTAAAATGTGATTTGTATCAAAGTAGAAATCCAGGATCCATGGTAATATGTAAACGATAACCATGGTTAAATCATTAAGAAAGGGGATTTCTATGTCAAGTCCAACCAAATTCCAACAGCTTGTAAAGGAGTTATTTCCTGTGTTAGTTCAATATGTGCCGGTAGTCGATCGTGTCCACGGGGAGCATCATCCGGAGTTTCATGAGGTTCGCCGGTTATTCTTTGAAGTTTATGACAAGACTGCGGCATCTGATTCGGCAACTTTAGACTTACATGATGAGTTTGACCGTTTACAGAAAGTGACTCAAAACTATGCTGTTCCAGATGATGTTTGCGAAACTTATGAAGCTGTTTATGATATGTTGAAAAAGCTGAATGCAGCCTACAAAGCTTAGAAACCTCAGATAGAACTGCATAACTCCGTCAATCGGAGTTTTTTTATTGTAAAAAAGCATCAAATGGTGTAAAATTACACTGTAAGGTGGTGGTTGTCATGAAAAGATTACAGTTTGTTTCTTTTATGGATCAACAGGTAAAACTGATTCGCAATGAATATGGTTTGAATCAGGACAAAATGGCAGCACTTCTGGGGCTTTCTAAGAAAACGCTGGTAGAAATTGAAAAGGGTAGAAGTTCGTTGGGTTGGACCGGCGCGGTGGCTTTGGCAAGTATATTTTCTAACAGTATGATCATTAATAACACTCTTGGAGGTGATGTTGAAGATATCATTGTCGCAATTGCTTTTGATGATGTAAACGTAAAGTATCCTCGGACGATGGGTGGGAAAATCTGGTGGAAAACGGTTTTGGAGAGGGAAGGATTTTGTATTCAACAGAACATTCTGTCTCACCATTATCGCTTGCTAGATCCGGACAATCGCAGAAGGATCGCATCGTTTGACCTTAATGAAATTGAGGATCATCTTTCTAAAGAAATCCAAAAGAAACTGTAGATAGCCTTATCTAAAAAAAGGAGATCACTATGAGCATCAAGAACACCTTGGGATTGATCGTTTCAGCAGTTTTGATTATGTTTGGCGGTTTTGTCTTGTTTAATGTTGCCTTTGTCATTTTGGGTATTCTTGTCAATGGATTTGAGATCTTTGCCGATGCATCGGGGGAAGTGACGAGAGAAATGTTATTGATAGCAGTGTTTATCGGACTTGTTGTAGCTTGTGCAATTATCGCGAAGTTTATTCTTTCCAAAGATCAATTTAAACACACTATGTTTGCGACATTGCTCACTTTACCGTTGATGACTGCTTTGGTCATGGTCGGCATCACTTTGTACGGTCAATCCGATTTGGTCATTCTGCTTGTCGGCGGAACAATCATCATTCCGACTTTATGGCTGATGATTAAGAAAAGGGCAAACTGGACCTATCTGTTTGCCGTATTCTACGTTACCTGTCTTGGTATTATAATTATGATTTTCAACATCGACATATAGAAAACAGAGGCTGCAATCGCAGCCTCTACTTATCCTCATTCATCAGCATTTCACGAAATTCTAAGAGTTTCTTTTTTCTTTCCTCACTGACGGCAGGATATATCGGGTTAATATCTTCTAAAGTGCTAACAATGATTTCCGCAATCACTGCCCGCGCAAACCATTTTTTATCAGAGGGAACGACATACCATGGGCATTCTTCCGTTGATGTAGCATTGATTGCATCTTCATACGCCTCCATGTATTTGTCCCAATAGCCGCGCTCAACAATGTCCCCGTCGCCGAACTTCCAGTTTTTGGCCGGGTCGTCGATGCGTTGCAGAAACTGTTTCTTTTGTTCTTCTTTGGAAATGTTAAGGAAAATCTTGATGACTCTGAACCCATTCTCATAAAGATGCTTCTCATAGTTTTTGATTTGCTTGTATCGGTCTTCGAAGATGTCTTTTGTCACGACTCGCTCGGGAAGAGATACTTTCTTATGCAAATCATGGACTCTGACGACCAGTACATCCTCATAATAGGATCGGTTGAAAATCGTGATCATACCGCGTTGCGGAGCCACTTTCATCGCCCTCCACAGATAGTCATGAGCTAACTCTTCGGAAGAGGGGACTTTGAAATTATGGACGGAAACCCCTGCCGGATTGATTCCGCTCATAACGTACTTTACGGCCCCATCCTTCCCTGCAGCGTCCATTGCCTGGAAAATGATCAGTACGCCTTCCTTGCCCTCCGCATACAATCGGTCTTGAAGGCTCTGAAGATCCATGATGTGATCCTCTCGTCGGTTTTCTGCTTCCTCACGATCTTTGAAATCGCCTTCCTGCTTAGTATCGAAATCCTTTATTTTAAACTTCTTACTTCCGTCAAAGCGAAAATCCTTGATGTTCATATGATTTCCTTTCTTTTAATAACCGTTATATCAATTATACCACCATATATCGCATCATTTTAATGAGTTTAATTTGTCATCACTGGGCTGTCATGAAAATTCATGAAAAGTCATGATAACTAATGACAGTTTCTTTACATTTTCACAAGAAAATGACGCAAAACAGTTTTCTAATATTTTTAAAGGAGTATAATATAGTTAATCCAACAAGCTCGGAATTTGATTTTATCGTTATAAGCACTTCTTTCACCGGAAGTGCATTTTGTCAAATCGGTTCCGATATGAATAGGAAAAGTAAGTCACTGAGAAAGGGGTAACTTATGAAACGTGTCATACTTAAATTTATTGTTGTAACCGCATTGCTTCTGATGGTTTTACCAGTCGGAGCCGCCGGAAAAACCGGATCTGTGAATTTGAATGTTGTTTTGAAGACAGATGTTACAGCTGAAGTCCTGAAGGTATTGAAAGGACAAGGCACAGTATTGACTGTATTTGAAGAACTGGATGCTTTGACCATGAAGGTCAGAGAAGACAGAGTCGCAGCAATCGCTGCATTGCCGTTTGTTGAATCTGTCGGTGAAGATGCTGAGCGTAATGGGGCTCCGATCGACACTGTCGCTGCAGACAGTTTCGGTGACGGATTAAGCACTTGGAATCTGGACTTAATCAATGTAACCGATGCTGGATTTGATAATCGCAAAGTGGATTTTGATGGTGAAGGTGTGTATGTAGCTGTTCTTGATACGGGATTACATGATTCTTGGAGAAAGTACTTCCCTCAGGAAAGAATCGCTGTCGAATACGCCGCATCCTTTGGTGGTGGTGCCGGTTTGGCCGGAACCGTATCCTTCCAACCCAACAAATGGGAACATGACCAAAACGGACACGGAACCCACGTTACCAGTACGATTCTGGGTTACAGCTTGGGTGGTACTCCAGTTAATGGTGTAGCACCGAATGTTAAAGTCATTCCGGTTAAGGTATTAAACCAAAACGGTCGTGGCTGGTCATCGGTAATTTCGATGGGCATAACCTATGTTGCTAATTTGAAATTAACAGTATTAAAAGATTACCCGGTTGTTATCAACATGAGTTTAGGTGGCTCAGCTCTTGATCCAATCGAAAAAGAAGCTATTGATTATGCGCTTGATGCCGGTGTTATTATCGTTGCCTCTGCCGGTAACAATGGTGAAGCAGGCATGGGTTATCCGGGGGCATATGAACCAGTCATTTCTGTCGGTGCAGCCGGCTGGGCTGGCGAGTGGTACGGTTCAAACTCATGGTGGTGGAATCTGAATGTTCCAGATCCAACCAATATTAATCAGATTTATATCACAGATTTTTCCAGTCGTGAAAAAACAGGTCAAGACCTTGACGTTATCGCCCCGGGCTCATGGATCGTTGGACCATATCAACTTAATAGTGGTAATCGTACGGATTACTATTTCTTAGGCGGTACATCCATGGCCAGTCCGCATGTCGCCGGTATCGTTGCCTTGATGGCACAAAAGAATCCGGGACTGACACCAGCACAAGCTGAAATGTATCTGGAAGCAGCTGCGATTCCAATGGCTGCCGGATCAATGGTTGTCGGTTTGCCTGGTGGAGGAAGTACCATGTTAACATGGGGTGACGATGCTGTTGGTTCAGGCTTCATCACCGCAGATGCTGCACTAGCCGCAACTCCGGCTCCGTAATATCATTGAAGATCAAATACCCTGTTCGCAGGGTATTTTTTTATTATGAACGAATCATAGAACCCAGAAATTTTCAGTGCTATAATTGAACTGACAAGAGAGGTTTACAATCATGTTCGAAAGAAAAACACTGAAATGCGATGGCTGTGATGTGTCCTACACCATCAATGATACCGATTCGGATATCACATTGATATTTATCCACGGTTATGGTGTTGACAGTGACATGTGGAAGCCACAGATAGAATTTTTTGACAACAAATACAAGATGATCAATATGGATGTGCGCGGACACGGATTCTCACGGCCATGCCCCGAATTTACAGTCCTGCAAGCCACAGAAGATCTGAATCAAATCATCCGTCATGAGAAAATCTCGGAGTTTATTCTGGTTGGACTCTCGATGGGCGGGTACATCATCCAGGAGTATGCATACAATTACGGTAAAGCTAAAGGGTATATGATTACCGGGTCAACGCCGATATTCTTGCCTGTGTACTCTGCATTTGAAAAATGGGCATTGAAACACTCAGCTTCACTCATGAACATGTATCCATGGCAAATGCTCAAAAATGAAATGACCAAAGCCTGTGCAATCACCCCTGAAGCACAAAAAGCTGTCATGGAAATGTTCAATAAGTTTGATAAGAAAGAATTTGTACGTTCTTGGGATGGAATTGCTACTTGCTTAAGAGAAATGAATGTTCAATTCGATGCTCCTTTGCTGGTCGGCTGTGGTGACTCGGATAAGACCGGAACCATCATAAAGTGCATGAAATTCTGGCCTGAAGCATATCCGGGATCCGTGACATTCACCTTAAAAGACGCAAGCCATGTGGCCAACCTGGACAATCCCGAAGCATTCAATCAACTGCTAACTGATTTCATCGATACATGCAGAAGCTCCTGAGGGAGCTTTTTAAATTGTATACAATGCATTTCATTAGGTGATTTACTCCAATGCCGATATAATGGGATTAGAGGTGCACCTATGAACAAATATATACAACCGGCATTAGTTGCCAACGCAGCAAGCTTAGGATTCCATTGGATCTACGATATGAACTTTCTCGAAGAGTTATCAAAAAAGCAGTCACTGGTATTCCAACTGCCATCTCAAGAAATCTACAATCAGGCCAAACCATCCTACTTTGGCTATCCTTATGCCAAGGCGGGAGATGTCACAACCCAAGGGATGTACTTAAAGTGGCTTTATGAAGCCGCAAAAGATCAGCCTGAATTTAGTGTTGATGATTATCGGAATTTGATCTTTGAACAAACCAAACCCGGCGGACCGTATGTCGGATACATCGAAACCTACAATCACACGATGCTGATCAATACCATGATCCCGCGCATGCGTTGGAACATCCCTGCACTTCCCGTCAATGACGATCACCTTGTCGGATTTGTACCATATCTTGTGGCTAAGGAATTGGGATATGACAATGACTGGGCATTTGAACTGGCCAAGCTGTTTACTGACAAAACAGAATATCGCCAATTCTACGACATGTTCGATTATATTTTCGAAAATGTCGGTAAGTTACCAAGACTGGAAATGTTACAAAAGGCCATCGAACTGGCCCCGACTGAGTACACAGAAAAACTGACCATGGCACTAACCATGGAAGATACACGAGCCTTTATCAAGCAATATGCCGGCATCGCCTGCCATATACCGCAATCCGTCCCGCTGATTTTCCGATTGATCAACCAGTGTCAGACCTATCAGGAAATGGTTGAAACGAATATCCGACTGGGAGGAGCCAGCGGCGAGAGAGCGATGTTGCTCGGAGCAATTTTTGCGCAAATATCCGAAGTTCCTGAATCATGGAAAGATAAAGTTCGTCAGTAAAATCAATTAAATTGTATAAAATCATTTTCATTGAAATGTAAAAAGGAAATCATTATACTGTACTTACGATTAGAAAAGGAAAATACCTTATGAAAAAGTCACTCATTCTTATCATCACTGTTGTATTACTTGCGCTCTCTGCCTGCGCACCCAAAGAAGAACTTCCTGCCTTGAAAGTAGGCATGGATTTACGTTATCCGCCATTTGAAACCGTTGATACCTCCGGAGCTGCCAGCGGCATCAGCGTTGACATCGCCAAAGAACTCGGAGAATTCCTCGATCGCGAAATCGAAATCGTGGATTTACCGTTTGGTTCATTGATCACATCCTTACAAACCGGCGAAATCGATATTATCATCGCTTCGATGTCCATTACTCCGGCCCGTCAGGAAACCATCGATTTCACCAATCCGTATGTCTACTTCCCATTGGTCACATTGGTGAACAAGGCATTCGTCGAGTCCAACAGCATTCAATCCATTGATGATGTACTTGCCTATGACGGAGTAAAATTTGCCGGACAAAAAGGCACCGTATTCCTTGATATCCCGACATCAAAAGCCGCCAATCCGGGTACACCGATTGAAACGGACAGTGCAGCCCTGGCAGTCATCGAAGTTACAACCGGCGCCGCACAAGCCACTGTGCTAAGTCTGCTAGCTGCTGCCAGCAACCAAAAAGCCAATCCGGATACAACCGTCCTCTTCCTCGATGCTCTTCAAGTCAATCCGATCGGTATGGGTGTCAAAAAAGGAAATACCGAACTGCTTCAGAAAGCCAATGAATTCATCGCATCCATGGAATCCGAAGGTGTCAATACCCGCTTACGCGAAAAGTACAATCCGATCCTCTTAACCGAATACCTGCTTGAAGAAGGATTTGACCTGTTCTTAACCAATGATTAAGAAAAGTCTTCATTTCCTGCTGGCACTGGCGGTTTACGGATTACTAGTATTCTACATCGCCTATTCCTACCCGGGAAAAGAAAACTTTGATATGACACGTCTATGGCCAGCTTCTCCGGAAATCTTCCAGAGCTGGCTTTTGACGCTTTATATCAGCCTTGCCTCCCTCTTCTTCAGCATGTTCACCGGATTTGTACTTTACCTGGCCTCAAAATCTCAAATTCCGTTTTTCCGCTATATCGGACGTATTTTTGATGAAATCGTCTTTGGATCGCCGCTGATCGTTTTCATTATCGCTATGTATTACTTCATCGCTATCCCTATGGGCATAAGCAACCGACTCAACGTAGGGATCCTGGCATTCAGTATCTACATGGCACCCTACATGAAAAGTGTGCTGGTCGGAGCGATGGAATCCATAGATGCCCAACAGTATCAGGCGATTCAAGTGCTTGGTTTTACAAAAACTCAGGCCTACCGATACATCATCATCCCACAAATCTTAAAAGTCATTTTCCCGCCATTGATCGGCAATCTTACCTTCATTATCAAAGGCAGCAGTTTGCTCAGTGTCATCGGCGTTCGTGAACTCTACTTTCAAATCGACCGGATCCAAGCGAATCTGCTCTTATATGTCGAAGGATACCTGCTGATGTTTATTACATATCTGCTAATGACCATCCCACTGGTAGCCTTTTCCAAATGGATAGAAAAGAGGGTAGCCGTATGAGAATAAATCTGGAAAATATCAATCACTCTTATCATGGCAAACCGATCTTACAAAATCTCTCATTACAACTGGATCACGCGGAGGCCATCGCCATCATCGGACCCAGCGGTGCAGGAAAATCAACACTGCTGCGATTGTTGTCGAAAATCGAATCTCCCGAAGATGGTGAAATACATGTCAACGATACGGATGTCGTAAGAGTACAAGCCAAAGATTACTATAAGAAAATTGGATTCGTGTTTCAGTCGCACAACCTGTTCCCACATTTGACCGCACTGGAAAACATTACATTGGTTCTTGAAAAAGTTCACAATAAAACCTCTGAAGAGGCCAGAAAGATTGCGGTGGATTTGCTGACACAGTTTGAACTGGTGGAACATATGAACAAACGACCCAGTCAGCTATCCGGCGGACAGGCACAGCGGGTATCAATCATCCGCAGTCTGGCCATATCTCCCGAAGTTATGTTCCTCGATGAGCCGACCTCAGCACTCGATCCGATTTTGACTAGGGAAGTATTGAGGACCATACTGAAACTTCGGGAAAAGAACATGCGATTTGTGATCGTCACTCATGAACTGGGATTTGCCAAAAAAGTGGCAGACTATATTCTGTTTATGGAAGACGGGAAAATCATTGAGCACGGACCTGTTACGATTCTGGATCAGCCTCAGACACAATCACTGAAAACCTTTGTAGATTACGTCATGGAATAGACCGCATCAGCGGTCTTTTATATTTTTGACAGACGATATATCACTATGAAAAAACAAAGATTTCCGTTACAATAATGATATAGAAAGACAAAAATATCAAAAATAGGGCAAAATCTGGTCATTTTCCCAAGTAAATCAGCACTTTTTCTGTTGCATAAAACAGTAAATGCCAACATTGTGAAAATATCAAAAAATTGCACTATTAAGTAGGGTTTTTGTCATTTTTATCGATAATGTATATCACTTAAATATGTGAAATGAATGTGATATACTCAAATCGAACATTCGGAGAAGATAATCTGAGAATTTTCAAAAGTTCATATTAGAAAGTGGTGATCCAATGATTTCACGTCAATCCTCCAACCCCAATGAGGTGCTTTCACAAAAAAATCTGATACTTTTTGCGTCTGCACTTGGGATCCTTTTGCTTTATGCAACGTATATCTTTGGTTTAAATGTCTTACTTATCACAGCTGTATCATTCGCATTTGCCTACTTGGTCGAAACCGTATTTACCAAGGTTCGCAAAAAACCCATGGATAAAGGCTGGTTTCTGGTTCCGCTGATATTCTCATTGATGATGCCGCCAACCGCAACCTGGTGGATGGCTGCCATCGGATCCACCTTTGGTGTATTCTTTGGAAAAGCAATCTTCGGCGGGTTAGGAAAGAATGTATTTCATCCCTCAGCCGTAGGCATTCTCTTTTTATATTTCGCATTCCCGCCATTTATGTTAACGAAGTGGCTGAACCCGATCACCGATGACGTCGTTGCGACCGCAACACCCTTGATCACATTGAACCGTGCGATCGAATTCCCATATTCTGTTACTGACTTACTTTTGGGGAATGTTCCCGGAGCCATTGGAGAAACCTTCCGTCTGGGCATCTTGATTCTTGGATTACTGCTCATTATCATGAAAGTCATCGACTGGAAAGCTCCGCTGACATTCTTAGCCTCCATATTTGTCATAAACTTCATCGGCGGACTATTATCTCCGGATAAATTCAGAGATCCGCTGCTATCCGTTTTGGTCGGCGGCGTCATGTTTGCCGCATTCTTCCTTGTGTCTGACCCATCGACTCAACCTCAGTATCCGTACTCACGATATATCTATGGCATCGGACTGGCAGTCATCACAGTGATCATCCGAAATTTCGCCACATTCCCCGAAGGCGTTGTATTCGCACTGATTATCATGAATGCACTGGCACCGATTATCGACAGTATGAAAATCAACCGTAAATTTTCGGAGGTATCCCAATGAAACGTTACTTGAAAATGATTTACTTCATATTGATATTAGGCACTTTAACATCCGTGGTTTTCGTCGGAATGGAAATATGGACCCGACCGCTGATCGAAGCCAATGCGGCTAACGAACTCAAATCCATTGTGCTGAGTGCAAACGATATCTCGTTTAATACGGGTAATATATCAACCGTTTTTGATGAGAATATTGAAATCAAAGAAGTGGGAGAATATACATTCTACGTTGAAAAAAGTTCTGGCCGTGTAAGCTATCAGTTTAGCGGTGGCGGGGTATGGGGTCCGATCATCGGAATTATCACCTTGGAAAGCGATAAGGAAACGATTCGTCAGATCCGCATCATGCAACAGGAAGAAACCCCAGGATTAGGCGGTGTTGTCGCCGATCTGAAATATCTGGCAAAGTATGTAGGGATTATGATCGTTCCGCAAATCGAAGTCAATATCCCAGACTCTTCACCTAACAAACCCAATGAAGTTGACAGTATCACCGGTGCCACCCGGACATCCAAAGCGTTTGAAAAGATTTTAAATGACAGTTATGCAGAGCGCTTAAATGCATTAGCTCAGCTGGGAGGGTAATATGAAACTTATCCGGTTAAAATATACCAAGTGGTATAACATCATGAAAGACGGCGTCTCCCGTAACAACCCAGTCGTTGTTGCTGTATTGGGGATTTGCAGTTCATTGGCCGTCACCAATAAAGTGGAAAACGCGATTGCCATGGGTCTGGGTGTAACCTTTGTCGTTATGGCCAGTTCCGCTGCGGTTGCGGCTATCCGTAATTTCATACCTTCGAAAGTACGCATGGTTACCTACATGGTCATCATCTCAACCTTCGTTATTGCCGTACAAATGTTTCTAGCCGCCTATTTCCCAGCCATCAGTAAAGCGCTTGGCGCATACGTCGGACTGATCATTACCAACTGTATCGTCATGGGACGGGCAGAAGCCTTCGCCGTCCGTAATCCGGTAAGATATTCATTGATTGACGGTTTTGCCAGCGGTATGGGATACACTTTTGTATTGTTGATGGTATCAGTCATCCGCGAGTTATTGGCCTTCGGTACTTTACTTAATATTCAGATTATGCCTACGACATTCCCGACTTGGGCAGTGATGGCCTTGGCTCCGGGCGGTTTCTTTGTTCTCGGTCTGTTCATATGGTTGATCCGCGAGTGGATCCACTATTATGAAACCGTATAAGGGAGGCCCATATGAACTTAACTGATCTCTTTATTTCATCTTTACTAAATAACAACATCGCATTTACCTTTATTTTGGGTATGTGCCCGTTGATTGCCATTTCGACCAACGTGAAAAATGCCCGTGGTATGGGGTTGGCCGTTGTCATCGTCGTAACATTGACAGGCATCATCAACTACCCGATCTATCTGCTATTGAAAGCCACCGACACAACAAACTTGTCACTGTTGGTATTTATCATCACGATCGCCGCAACCGTACAAATTTTAGAAATCTTCATTGAGAAATATTTGCCTAAGATCCATGCTTCCTTCGGTATTTTCCTGCCACTGATCACAGTCAACTGCGTGGTCTTGGCTGTTTCGCTTTTCTTTGTTAACCGTAACTACAATTTCCTTGAAACCGCGACCTTCTCCTTTGCGTCATCCTTAGGCTGGATGATGGCAATCATCATTGTCGCCGGTGTTCGCGAAAAGATGGCAGTCATTCAAAGTGATGTGCCCAAAGGTTTGGTTGGCAAGGGCATCGTATTTATTATCCTCGGGATCCTGTCACTTGCGTTTCTGGGATTTACCGGGTTGAGCTTTTAGGAGGTTACCATGAATATTTATGTACCAATCGTACTGATCGGAATATTATTAGCCATTACCTTTATTTTGATCCTGGTGGACAAGCTGATGGGTGGCGGTGGTGAGAAAATGATCACCATCAATCAGGAAACTCAGATTCCTGTCGTCGGCGATGACAGTGTACTGGTGTCTCTCAGTGCAAACAAAGTCTTCTTGCCATCTGCATGCGGTGGTAAAGCGACCTGCGGAATGTGTAAATTCCGATTGATAGAGGGGGGTGATGGCGAGATCAAGCCAACCGAAGAACCCTTTCTCAGTCAAGAAGAACGAGACAGTGGAGTACGGTTGTCTTGCCAAGTCAAAGTCCGCGGAGATATGAAAATTGAAATTCCTGAAGAACTGCTGAGTGCGAAGGAATATGAAACGGTTGTCGATTATATCGAGGATCTTACATATGACATTAAATTGGTCCGCTTTAAATTGAAAGAGGGCGAGCAGATCGATTTTAAACCCGGTCAATATGCTCAAATCCGTGTCCCGGGCATCGAGGTCATCCGTGCTTACTCCATGGCCTCCAATCCAAAGGACAAGGATCATTTGGAAATGATCATCCGTATGGTTCCCAATGGTCAGGCAACGACATTCGTACACAAAGCATTGGAAATGGGTGATAAGATCATCGTTACCGGTCCCTTTGGCCATTTCTATCTTCAGGAAGATTCCGATCGCGATATCATCTGTATTGCTGGTGGATCCGGAAAAGCTCCGATCCGATCGATCCTGCATTATCTTCGTGACAGAGGTATGCCTCGCAAAGTGAAATATTTCTTTGGGGCAAGAACCACGAAAGATTTGTTCTACACCGAAGAGTTTATGCAACTATCAAAAGACTTTCCGAACTTTCAATACATCCCTGCACTGTCAGAGCCGAAACCCGAAGAAAACTGGACAGGAGAAGTCGGTTTGATTACTGATGTCGTCGACCGTATGACCGGTGACCTAAAGGAAGCGGAAGCCTATCTTTGCGGATCTCCGGGGATGATCAATGCCTGTATCAAGGTACTGAAGAAACACGACATCCAAGACGAGCACGTTTTCTTCGATAAATTCTCATAAACAGAAACCACTTGAAAAAGTGGTTTTTTCGTCATGAAAACCGTTGGAATCAGTGACTTATTTGTCATGTTTTGACATCAACTTTTTCTTTAAAAATTCCATAAAAGTGATACGATATGGTAAATAGGAATATATTTTATTTGGATGATATTTACATCCAAAGGAGCATGAACATGAAGAATAAATTCAGAAATCTAAGCAAGAAAGTGCGCATAGCACTGATCGCCACCGCCATAATGCTGACTGCTTTTTTGAGCCCGATTTTCGTAAAGACTGTCACTGCAGGGGAGATTGATATCTTTCAGATGGTAAGCACACTGTTAGGGAAAGTTGAAAATCAGGACGATAAGATTGCTCAATTAGAAAAGGAAATTAACGAACTGAAAGAGCAGATCGAAGAACAGGAGAAAGAACCTCCGGTCATAGAGGAAAAAGAGGAAGATCCAAAGACCGATCCTGAGGAAGAGGTCAAACCGGAGGAACCCAAACCGGTCGATCCGAAACCGGTAGAGCCTAAGCCTACGGTACCGACCGGACCGAAACTTGAAGTTTACTCAAAAGAAACGGCACTGAAACTGATATGGACCAAAGATACATCAGATAACTTTCAAGGATACAAGATCGTAATATCCAAAGCCGATGCTACTCCGTCCTATCCGGACAACGGCTATCTGGTTTATATTACGGATCGTTATACGACCGGATGGATTCTCGATAACTCCAAGGCGTACAGCGGCGGTGATATCGGCGGTTACTTAGCTGCGGATACCTACTATTACTTCGCGGTCACTTATATTTACAAAGACAAAAAAGTGACAAGCAATGTGGTCAAGTTTAAAACACCTTCCACATTCACCTCTGGCGAGTCTGCGCCGCTTCCACCCGAAAATCTGAAACTGGACGTTTATCTCAAAGATGCCGGTCTGAAACTCATCTGGACAAAAGAGCTGAGTTCACAACTTGAAGGTTATAAAGTCGTCATCTCTAAGAATAATCCGACACCTTCATATCCGGACGACGGATATCTCAAATGGATTACCGATCGAAACAGCAATTACGTATATGTTGATAATAAGACTATGTATAATGGCGGAGATGTAGAAGGATATTTATTGCCGGATACAGAATATTATTTCAGTATCACGTATATTTACAAAGATTCAAAAGTCACGACTCCGGCGGTGCTTGTAAAAACACCTGCGATGTTGACCGTGCCTGGAAGCGAACCGACACTTGCCCCGGAAAGCATAGATGTCAATGCCAGTATCGCCGAGGGAGTCATTAAGTTAAGCTGGACAAAAGAAACCCACAGTACCCTGCAGGGATATAAAGTAGTTATCTCAAAGAATAACCCGACGCCATCTTATCCGGATGACGGATATCTGGTATGGATCACGGATCCATACAAAAACTATTGGACGATTGATAACAAGACTTCATACAATGGCGGAGATGTTGGTGAGTATCTGTCAGCCAACGAAACATACTATGTGACAGTGACCTATGTATACTCAGACAAGAAAGTCACAGGGGAAGTAATGTCAGTAACGACTCCACCCGATCTTTATATTCCGACTAAATGAAAAAAGACCACTTCAATCGAAGTGGTTTTATTTTGAGTAATTTACTTTGCATTGCCCGACCCTGATTTCACGCAAGGTCCAGAAGATGCCGATTACGATCAGAAGGAGTGAAATAAACTTATAAGGCAACCCGGCTAATGGCAGTGCGATGACCGAAAACGCGATTCCGACGCTGGCAAAGAATGCAATCACACACGGAGTACAACCGTAGGTCAGAATCCCAAAGAGAACGGATAAGAAACTTAGATTTGAACCTTTGCTTTCCTTCCCTTTGAGCGCAGCCATGGCTGTGCTAAGATTGAGCAGGAAAGCACTCAACCCGGCCATCAGTACATTTAAGAATATATTAGTCAAAACAAGGTAGAAACCATATAATTCAGCCATAGCGGCGTAACTGAGATTGAATCCGTCGATCATCGTATAGATGATCATAAAGAATGTAAAGAATGCAGCCCCTTGGAGCAACATTTTTCTGCTTTTCAATAAATGGAGTGCTTCACTGATCATATTGTTCCCTCACTTCTTTTCGAGTATAGCACAATAATGCTTTCTTTCAATTTGATTTGACCGAAAGAAAACCGCGAAATCGCGGTCATTCAGATATAAGATCAAATTCTAACAACGCAAACTCCTTCTTTTTACTGAACTTATATAAGTCCTTCCCGGATAAGTTCAGTTTATCCTGATTCTTAATCAAAACATCCAACGCTGTTTCTTCATCAAGATAATCAAACTCATTGAAGTCAACGATGTTAACACCGATCACCCGGTCTTTATTAAACCGATCAATAATTGTTAACGGTTGACTTAAAAGGTAAATACTGTTGGCATAATGCCGATGATCAAGAACCAACATCCGCTTCTTTTTACCAAGAATCTTATCAAAATCCTCAGCATCTACTTTCACCTTCTTGATATCCGCATAAGAACGGTCATATACTTCACGGTAGAAGTCCAGCCATTGCTTCAAGACATGTTCTTTCGAGTAGTAAGTACTGATTTTGGCTGAGTAGTCCATGGCCTTAGCATAATACTCACGATCATGACTTAAATCGCAGATGATCTTCTTAAACTCTTCATTACTGTCGGCTTTAAGATAGGAGTCGAAAAGTATATCCTGATACAAATCCAAATCTCTTAATAACAGAGGTTTGTGCAGATTGCATGCCTCTAAAATAGCCATCGGAAACAACTCATTATACGAAGGCATAAAAAGCATATCGCTGACATTGTATATCTCATTCATATTCTCCCGGGGGATTATGCCTAAAAATCTGACATTGTCCGGATGATGATCCATGACCGCCTTCAATTCATGATAGCCATCAGTAATAGCTCCAAAAGAAAATCCGCCACACCACAAAAATTTGACCTGAGGGCATTGCTTGGCAACCTCAACGAAATCCACGACGCCCTTGCGCATCTGTACCTGACCGACCCCGATGACCACGAAATCATCTTTCGAGATACCGTACTTTGCGCGGACTTCATCTCTTTGCTCAGTCTCATAAGCAAAAAACTTATCTTTTGATACATAATTGGGAATATAACGTATCCGTTGTCTCGGAATGCCCAACTGCACCAGTTCCTGAATAAATATCGGATTTACGACCACCAGATAATCCGCGCTTTTATAGAAATCAATAATATAAAGCTTCAGTCCGGCGAAAATAAACCGAGGCAAGTCAATCGATCCCTCCAATGTATGAGGTAAGAAATGTACAGCCATGATGTTTGCTCCGCGGTGCATCTTGATTTTATAGAAATTCATCGGATCGATCGTATGAATATGGTTGATATCAAAATATCCTGACTCATTGATCGTCAGATCAATGGCATGATAAGCCTCTTGTTTTAGTAAACTGATTAATTCAAGATAGGCACTTCCGACTCCCTGACCCTCAACCGCATCTGCACTGGAAAGCATATTGACTCTGATTTTCATAGGACTCTCCTGTTCTGTGTTGCGCATTCACTATATCACTTTTTCAAGTCCTTGTGTATAGCCATCTGTTGAAATAAAGATGACATTTACCGTACGAACGTGTAAAATCATACTATAGCAGAGAAAGGGCCGATCATGAAATTATTTATCAAGCAAAAAGTTTTTTCATTTAATGACAAGTTTACAGTTAAAGATGAAACCGGGGCTGACCGCTATTTTGTGGAGGGTGAAATATTCACTCTCGGAAAGAAATTGCATGTATATGATGCAAACCAGATCGAACGTATTTTCATTCAGCAAAAGATATGGACATTTCTTCCCAGATTTTTCGTTTTTGTGAATGAATTGCAAGTTGCGGAAATCGTAAAGGAGTTCACATTTCTCAAACCTCGTTATGCCGTTCTCGGTTTAAACTGGGAAGTCAACGGAAACTTCTGGGCGCACGATTATGAAATCCTTAATCAGGGGCGCGTTGTGGTGTCAATAAAAAAGGAGTGGCTGACATGGGGAGACACCTATGTCCTCGATATTGCCGATCCTCAAGATGAGCTCAATGCTCTGGCCGTTGTCTTGGCTATTGACGCCGTCATGTCACAACAACGCTCCGCCGCCAATTCGTCCAGCCGCTGATCATGGCAACGATTTACTCGGTTTTCCCGTTGATGAACTACTATCTGCTGACCGTTGTTTTTGTGACGGTCAGTTTTTATGTTTATCGGAATAAAAGTAATCATGCCAAAACTAAATATCTTTACATACTATGCGCCATCATTTTCATCGCCTATGTTTGGAATCTGTACTACTTCTTTATTTACGGATCACACATTCTTACGTTATTGCCTTTGCAGTTGTGCAATATAGCCGTATTTATGATTCCGGCCTCGTTAACTTTTAAAAAGACGATACTGATGGACTTCGCTTTTTACCTGTGTCTGCCCGGAGCTCTGGCAGCTATTCTGATTCCAAGCAATGATTATGCTATCGTTTACTCCGGAATGACGATTTCATACTATATATTCCATGGACTGATTTTCCTTATACCGTTGATGATGGCACACTGGAAGCTCTACGATCCTCAACCCTCTGTAAAGAAAGCCATACACCTGACGATTATGGTGTTGGTCATTGGCGGTGCATTGCATTTGTTCAATGTATTTATGTATCAGAACTTTCAGATCAAAGCAAACTATTTCTTCACGATCAAAGACTGGTCGGCACCGACCAATCCTGCATTCGCCTTGCTTGCCTCTTGGATACCGTACGACTTCTTTTATCTATTGCCGGCATTTCCGATCCTTTATGTATATATGATGATTCTCTTCGGCTTTAAAAAAATGGGCAAGAGACCTATAGATACTTTCTGATTTCGGCTTCAATCGCCGGATTGACTTTAAAATGGGCACAGACAAAATCAAGACAGTGTGCAACCGATGCCGGAACATTTTCCAATCCTTGAACCATTAATGGCAGTTTCATACTGAAAGCAGGATACCGCAGTTCGATGCGTCGTTCACAATTGAATGGATCAGCCACGACCGGCTCCTCGACATAAATCGCAGAAAGAATGCTAAGCAGCTGATTAAGTGCATACACTTCGACCATTCGTGAAGCCGCCAGTCGTTCACCGCGTCGGTAACGCATCATTCCGACCAGAAGGTTTGTCAGAAGTTCATTGATGGCAAAATCAACCGATTTTGATTGCGTCTGAGGGAAAGGTTTCTGTTGAACGGAAGGTACGGCACAATCGGATTTTTTAAAGATCCATCGGCCCTGACTGTAGGATATATCATCCATTTCATCTTCCTCAAACACCGCAAACTCCCCATATATCCCATCCGCAAACAGTATTTTATATCCATCCACCGTATTTCTGAAAAAGTAACTTAACGGATACACGTCCTCCAACCAAAATAAGGAATCAAGGTATAATGACTTGCTTCTTTTTTTGACGATCAAAAAGAAATCCAAATCTGAATACTCGTCAAGTCTATGAAGTTCGACACCCACCGAACCCAATCCAAGCAAACCAAGGGTCTCATCACGTTTGCTCAAGGAAGCACCCATATCATCCAGTCGTTTCAATAATCGTTCGTTCATAGTCACACCTCAAGTATCATACTATCATTTTTCAGATTATTTGGCATTATTATTCAATCTTGGCAACATTAACTTAAATTTCTTTGCCTAACGGATGGACAAACCCCGCTCTATAATGAAACTGTAGTACACCGTATTCAGGAGGGCGAGCCATGAAACAAGCAGTGCATTTTGGGGCAGGAAACATCGGACGAGGATTTATCGGACTGCTGCTGACGCAATCGGATTATTTTGTGACCTTCGTGGATGTCAATGAAACAGTGATTCAAGCGCTTAAATCGCGTCAGAAATATGTCGTCGAGCTTGTCGGAGAGACCGTTGAGTCTGTCTCAGTTAAAAACGTTACCGGTATCAACAGTCGAAATGAACTTGCTGAAACGATTGAAGCATTGAATCAGGCAGAACTGATCACTACAGCCGTCGGACCCTCAATTTTACCAATGATCGCAAAAACACTTGTCAGTACGATCGAGTATCGCGCAAAAAATCATATCGAATCGTTTTTAAACATCATTGCCTGCGAGAATATGATCGGCGCATCCTATCAGCTAAAAACAGCCTTACTTGATTTACTTAGCGATCAGGCTAAGCAATATTTTAAACAGTGGGTAGGATTTCCGAATGCGGCAGTCGATCGTATCGTTCCAAACCAAGTCAACGAGGATCCGTTGTTAGTCAAAGTTGAACCTTTCTACGAATGGGTCATTGATACTAAGGGAATCAAAGGAACCTTGAACATCGAAGGCGTTCATTTTACCGACCGACTGGAAGCGTATATCGAAAGAAAACTCTTTACCGTCAATACCGGTCATGCGACCGTGGCATATGCGGCATATCGAAAAGGTTTCGTAACGATTCCCGAAGCACTCATGGATTCTCAAATCGAAACTTTAGTTAGCGGAGTGTTGAGTGAAACCAGTGATTACCTGATCAAAAGATACGGATTTGACCCGGAAGCACAGAGAAAATACATGCTTAAAACTATTCAGCGATTTAAGAATCCTTATGTGGTCGATGAAGTCGTTCGTGTCGGACGTGGTGTCTTGCGCAAACTTTCCGAAAATGACCGTTTCATTAAACCTTTAAAAGAGTGTGTCCGAATGGAATTATCTTCAGATCATTTGATTGAGGCCATTGCCAATGCATTACACTATGATTCGGTTGAAGATACTGAAGCTGTTAAGCTTCAAGAAATGATACTTGCGAAAGGACTGAAGGAAACTTTGGCAGAAATCACGGGCCTGCCCATCGACAGTGAACTCATAGAAAGAATCATAAAGAAGTACTAAGTCCGAAAGGACTTTTCTTTTGGTGTATATTCTCACTTTTTTCACTCGGTTTGGGTATAATAAGAATGTATTCATGGAGGATATATGAAGAAAATACTTAAAGAAAAGGCATATATCGAGATTTGGGGAGATGTCGTTGAGAGCCGACATTTATTGATATCGATGATCATCACCACCGTAACGACCTTCACGTTGTTTTCATTTGCTCCTAAAGGAGATCGGCCGATGGGTCTTTTGTTGGGACTTGGCGGAGCTGTTCTTGGATTTTTGATATCCGTGTTTCTGATCAGACCCAAGCGTCATCTGATCATTGAGGATGAGTCATGGAAACAACACTGATCATTCAAATCGTTGCGGCTATACTGATTGCAACCGCTATCTATATATTTATCGGATTTATTCCGGGAACAGATGAAACATCGGTGCTTTTACCGGTTACTTTGGTCATTGTATTGGCACAGGTTCACCCTATGGTCGTATTGGCTTTCTTTATCTCCGCCATTGTTACACTGAACTTTACCAATGCCATGCCTACGGCATTGGCCGGGCTTCCGGGCGGAGTGCTTTCCAGTCCGATGATTGAAAATGCCATTCATTTGAAAAATGAAGGAATGGCGGCTATGACCATAAAGAAAATGGCTGCAGCCGGTCTGATCAGTCTGATTATTTCTGTTCCTCTGTCATTGTTGTTGGCAAACCTGTTGGCACCGTATGCGACGCTGATATCACCGTATGCCCGCTATTTGTTTATCGGCGGAGCCATCTTTTTATCATTGACATCCAAAGCGAAGGTACTGTCTTTGCTGAGTATCCTGCCATTGGCTATCTTGTTTCAAAGTCTTCGCCATTTATATTGGGGCATCGGTGTGATCCCTGAGAACGTCAATATTACGACATCGTTTTTCTTGGCTATCACGATCGGACCGCTGGTTCATTCACTGTTTTCACTGCTGAATAAAACCGCGTATAAGCAAATGGAAGTATCGGGATACAAGACGATACGTTTAAATAAAAATGATGAGAAAATCAGATCGCTTAACCCATTTAAAATCCTAAGCAGAAAAGAGCTGGAAAGCGCATCACTGTCAGCACTGATCACCAACTTTCTGTTTGTTTTAAGCCCGGTCGGACTGATCATCCTGATTGGAGAACTGATGGCCAAGCGAAGCAGTCAGGTGACTGAGAGTGCCCAGATCAGTATCGTTGCCAAATCTGCCATGGCTCAATCCACATATATGTCTCAAATTGTGATTCCATTGTTGGCTCTGGGCATTCCGTTGTCACCGGTCGCTATCGGTCCGGGAAGCGCATTGTTCAACGCCCCACCGGTTTTGACGCTTCAAAATAATCTTCACCATATCTTGAGTACATCCCAATTTGTGATCGTTACCTTGTTTGCCGCGACCATTGCTGCCATTATCACCTATACATTTATCAGCCGTTTTGCCAACGGTTTTACCAACTTTATTTTGAAGATGATTCCGCATGAGGCCGTGTTGGGGTTGTTTGTGGCATTCATTTTGCTGTTGGCCTATATGGATGCAGGTCTGATCAACATTTTCGGTGTTTTGCTGATTGCTTTGATCAGCGGAACATTGAATAAACTGGGTGTAAACTATGGAGTTCAGTTTATGTCATTGTATGCCGCACCGTTTCTGATACAATATTTATTATAAAGAAAGGTTGTTTATGAACGAATCTCGCAGTCACGGAAAAATCATCCTGATGGGAGAACATGCGGTCGTGTATGGCTACGGAGCCATTGCTTTACCGCTTTTTTCGCATACGGTATTTGCGACTGTGGAAAAAAGTAACGAAGACTATCTGATTTGCTCGCTTTATCAGGGGAAAACCATCCTTGCTCCGGCCCAGTTAAATCATGTATGTGAGGTCATTAAAGAAACCAAGAAAAAACTTAAGATCAATGAACCGCTAACCATTACGATTAACAGTCAGATTCCTGCGTCAAGAGGGATGGGTTCCAGTGCGGCCGTAGTCTCATCGATTATCAAAGCGCTGTATCAATACAAGAAAATTTATCTTCCTCAAGAACAGCTTCTTCAATTGGTACATGTCGGTGAAACGATCGCTCATGGCAATCCGTCCGGACTGGATGGAGTCATCGTCAACAGTAAGGTTCCCGTCTATTTCAAACGCGGTAAAGGAATATCGCCGATCGAATCAAAAATGCATGGTTATCTCGTCATTAAAGATACCGGGATTTCAGCTTCTACAAAACAAGCTGTCACGGATGTGGCGGAGTTAGTTAAGAGTGATCAACAATATCGGGATGCCTTAGATCAGTTAGGGAAACTGAGTGAACAGTCGGTATCTCTGATTGAAAGCGGAAATATGGTACAACTGGGACAGTCGATGACGCAGGCTCAAGAACTTTTAAAACAGCTCTCAGTCAGTCATCCGCTGATTGATCAGGCAGCAGATGAGGCTTTAAGTGCAGGAGCTTTGGGAGCAAAACTCACCGGGGGCGGACGCGGGGGTTGCGTGATTGCCTTGTGCCAAGATGAAAAAATCAGGGATGCTGTCATGGCCCGATGGAAATCTTCCGATTGTTGGGTGTTGGATTTGAATGTGCAGAAAGTCAAAGCCAGAGCTCACGCCAACATTGCCTTAGTAAAGTATTGGGGCAAAGAGAACGAAGAACAGGTCATTCCTTATAACAGTTCGCTGTCATTGACGTTGGATAAACTTTATACGGACACGACGATCGAAACGTCCGAAACGGATGAATTCTGTCTCAACGGTGAGTTGATCTCTGGAAAAGAAAAGGATAAAGTGTTCCGTTTCATCGATCGATTCCGATCTTTAAGTATGCGAAAGAATGCTGTTATGATCACTTCGGTCAATAACTTCCCGACAGCAGCCGGGCTGGCATCCAGTGCCTCCGGATATGCAGCTCTGGCCACGGCAGCGAATCGCTATTTCAATCTCAACCTGTCAAAAAGAGAATTATCAGAAATCACTCGTTTTGGTTCTGGTTCTGCCACACGCAGTCTGTTTGGCGGCTTTACTGTTTGGAAGAAAGAATCTGTTCCTTATGCCTTTGAGTTTGACAGAGCCGATTGGGATATTGCGATGATTATTGTTATTATCAGTCAGGAGCACAAGGAGATTTCCAGCAGGGAAGCTATGAGCAATACCGTAAGGACATCACCTTTTTATCCGGCCTGGGTTGAATCTGCACATTTTGATTTACAACAGATGATGCTCGCCATCAAGAAGCAGGATTTCAAAACTGTAGGTAAAATCACCAAAATCAATGCGTTGCGCATGCATGCCAGTATGATGGCGGCTGATCCGCCGATCGTATACTGGCAACCCGAGACACTGTCAGTCATGAGACTCGTCGACCAACTCAATCGTGAAGGATTTGAATGCTATGCAACCATGGATGCCGGACCGAATGTCAAAGTGCTTACACGTCGCTCACAGGCGAATATAATCGTTGACAGACTGTCATTGCTGATCAATCGAGATCAGATGATTGTATGTCAGCCCGGTGAAGGATCGGTGATTCTTGATGAAAGCTGAAGGAATCGGCTGGGGGAAACTGTATATTGCCGGTGAATATGCGGTGATACATTCCGGTTATCCGGCGATGATTCTGGCCACTCACCGGTGTATCCGCGCTGTTATCGAACCCTCACAAGACTTTCAGCTGCGAAATCAACAGTCAGAAATCAGGTTTGATCATTTGGACATCACGGATGAATACTGGAACTTTGCTATATCGGCTATCCGTGTGTTCTATGAATTGCTTGACGCTCATCATGTCGGCCATCATCCGATATCCATCCGGCTATCCAGTGACCTGGAACATACCGACGGACGGAAGTTGGGTTTGGGTTCTAGCGCTGCGGTCACTGCGGCCATCATCAAAGGGTTGAATGCATATTATCAACACTCCTTGGATGTTTTATCGATATTCAAATGTTGTGCCATCAGTCAGTTGAGACTGAATGTCCGCAGTTCATTTGGGGATTTGGCTGCGGCTGTTTATGGCGGGATCATCCGGTATACCCGTTTTGAGGATTTTGATATCAGTCAGCCATTGGATCAGCTGTTGATGAAGGATTGGCTCAAATTATCTATAGCCTATGTGGATATTCCATCCGAATTGCATTGGATCGTCGGTTGGACTCAACAGCCGGCATCGACACACTCACAGGTTGAGAAAGCAAATGAATTTATTCACTCCTCGAAGAATAAAAAGTATCTCGATCAGGCAAAGGAAATCGTTGATAAACTTACTAATACAGGAAGTGCTGTCCGCTTTATGGAAGGGATTGTCCGATATCGGCAATGGCTTATTCAATTGGAGAAGCTGACAGACGTTGTAATTGAAACACAAAGAATCAAGGCATTTATCGATATTTGTGAGAAACACGGAGGTGTCGGGAAATCATCCGGTGCCGGAGGAGGAGATTGCGCACTGGCCTTTTTCTCTTATCAAAGAGATTTGGATAACGAATTGGCCATAGAAGGCATCATACCGCTGACCATAAAGGCAGCTTCAAGGGAGGTCTTATGACAAGTAATCGAAAAGATGATCATATCCGCTTAGCACTTCAACAAAGCGACGAGAATCCATCGTCAGATTTCGATCGCATCCGTTTTGTTCATCGCTCTATTCCAATCAACAAAGAAAGCATAAGTCTTCAAACTTTTTTTGCCGGACTGACCTTGAGATTTCCGTTTTACATCAATGCCATGACCGGTGGCAGCGAGACCGCAAAAAATATCAATGCTCAACTGGCCCAAGTAGCAAAGGCAACCGGCTTAGCCATGGCCACCGGATCGTTTAGTGCAGCACTGAAAGACCCTGCGTTAGAAGAGAGTTTTCGAGTTGTCCGCGATGTGAATCCACAGGGCATTATTTTTGCCAATGTCGGAGCAGATAAGACGGTAGAAGATGCCTTAAAAGCTGTACAATCGCTCAAAGCCGATGCATTGCAAATTCACTTAAATGCACCGCAGGAGATCGTAATGCCGGAAGGCGACCGGGATTTTCATTTGTGGGAAAAGAATATCCGGGATATTGTCAGAAATGTCGGTATTGAAGTCATTGTGAAGGAAGTCGGGTTTGGTATGAGCCGGCAGACAATCAGACATTTGATTCAGTTGGGTGTTAAAACGATCGATGTCAGTGGCAGAGGCGGCACGAATTTTATTCGGATCGAAAATGCCCGCCGACCGATGCCTTTGGGCTATCTGGATGAATGGGGTCTGTCAACGGTCGAATCCTTAATGGACGGGTATGAACTTTCGGATAAGATTGAAGTGATCGCATCCGGAGGGATCCGCCATCCGCTGGATATGGCGAAAGCATTTGCTCTGGGAGCCAAAGCCATCGGTCTGTCCGGGACGATTCTGAACTTATTGAATTCCGGGGGTGTAAACTACACGATCTCGGTCATCGAACATTGGAAAGAAGAATTGAGTATGATTATGTTGATGTTGGGTGTAAGCACGATTGAAGAGTTTGGTTCATGCGATCTGATCCTTGACCGAAGGCTGACGCGGTGGTGTGAACAACGCAGAATTCCTATGCAACTGTTCACTTTACGCAACTTATAAAGGTGAATCGTTTAATCTTTTATCAATTTTCAAGAAGGGTTGCCCCTTCTTTTTGAATGTGCTAAAGTAATAAATGAACAAACTGGGGGAAAATCATGAGAAAGATATTTATCGGATTATTATTTATATTTTTTAACTTTAACATTACACTCGATCTCATGATTTTGCCGTTATTGCCGGATTTCGTCGGATATCTGCTCATATCAGCGGGTGCGAAACAAATGATAGATAAATCGGTCAAATTTGACAATGTTTCAGCTTTTACACGTCTGCTTGCGATCATCTTCTTTGTTTTTTTTCTGATGGACATCTTCACAATAAGCACATCCATGTCACACATGACACTATTCAACTGGTTACTGGGTTTTGTGATTACGGCCATCGAACTGTATCTTCTATATTTACTGACTAAGGCAATATTGGATATAAAGACACACCTGATGGTCCCATCTGACGCTCAGCGACTGTTCAATATTTTTAAGTATCACGCCATATCCGCCTTGATTGCTTCCGTTTTCATCGTCATCGCTCCGGTACTGTCGATACTGGCAATCATCAGCACCGTACTGTTTGCGATTTTATATCTGGTCATTTTTAACAGGATCAAAAAAGATCTGATGTTTGTTGAAGAAAGGGGATAGTATGCGGTTTTATCAACGGGCTTGGTTAAGCATTGTGCGCGGAAGATCAAAAACATTCATTCTGTTTCTGATTCTTTTTGTCATGGGCAATGTCATGGCCGGATCTTTGGCTATCCGACAGACCGGCGAGAAAGTTGCCAGGGAAATCAGGCAAAAACTTGGGACGACCGTCGCTATCCGTCCGCTCAGTGATACAGAGGAAGTCTCCGGAAATAATCCGTTTGAAAAACCTTTACCCAGGCGACTGAACTTCTCAAAGGAAACTCTAGACCAACTGATGAATCATCCGGCAGTCGAGGTTTTTGATGCAGGCAATCAATATCCCTTCACTTATTACCGGGGAAATAACAGCAATCTGCAGGTGTATCGCATCAGCGACATATATGTCATTTATGCCGATGACCTTTACGGTCGCGGAGTCGTAAATGAACGTTTTTTCGACCTAGAAAGCAAAAAAATCTCCATAACACAAGGGCGCAATCTCACTCAGTCAGAAATCGATCAGGGAGCTGCCGTGGGATTAATCCCTGAGTTTCTGGCAAAATACAGTCTGATTGAACTGGGTGATAAAATCCCATTTCGACATCAGATCGGAGACAAACGCAATCATCAGTATGCTACCTATGTCGGTGAATCATATGAGATTGAGGTTGTCGGTTTCTTTAAACTGAATACCGATGAAATATATAATCAAGAGGGAAATCTGAAGGAAGAGTTTTACTATATCTATGTTCCGGACAAGTATGTGACCGAGCGATATTTAACAGATAAACAAATGTATGCGGATGCGCAATATTACGAAGATCCGGTCGATTTGTGGTATAAGCCATACTATCCGAAAATCATCCTGACTTCGGATGAATATCTGGACGAATATAAACAGATGGCTGTAGAAGTGATCAACGATAAAACGATTGAAGTCATTACGGCCAACGATGCCTATGAATCGGTCGCGGCTCCTGTTTTGATCATTTCACTGATTGCTGAATATATCCTTATTCTGGCCTTTGGCGCAACGATCCTCAGTGTCAGCCTGGTCATCTTACTGTTTCTGCGTGACCGTGTATATGAAGTCGGTGTCTATGGTGCATTGGGTGAGAAAAAGATTTTCAGTGTCATGCAGATCGTCATGGAAGTACTGCTGATCACGGTTGCAGCCGCTTCGATATCCATGTTCTCCGGACAGATCCTGGCTCAACAACTCTCGGACTCAATCGTGTTGAAGCAGCTAGAGATGGTCGATGAAGCAAAACTCATCAAAGTTGATCAATCGGAAGCCGCATTGATCAGCGCTTCTGAAGTGGCCCGCGCGTATACAATCGAGATGAGCGCTGAGTATGCACTTTATTTGTATGGCATTTTACTTACTACCGGTTTATTGTCTTCGATCGTGCCGATGGTATTGATCGTATCGGTCAAACCGAAGAAAATTTTGTTATAAGGGGGTCATGATGAACACTTTGAAGCGTGCTTGGTTAAGTGTCATACGCAAACCCGGCAAGAATTTCTTGCTATTTTTCATCGTGACGTTATTAACCACATTGATGGCTGCATCATTAGCGATCAGAATCGCAAGCAACAATGTAACGGCAGAAGTTCAAAACCGTATCGGATTACAGGTGTCGATTGCTCCGGAACGCACGGAACTGGCTTACGGCATTGTCGGACAACATATTCCCTACAGCGAACTTCAGAAGATCGTCAATTTTAAAGGGGTTAAATCATACAATTACGGAATTTCATATTCATTTCAGGCGAAAGAAACCACTCAGTTTCCGATGGTCGTTCTTGAAGGAACTCAACATCCGGATTTGAAACATTACTGGCCAAACTCGCAAATTATTGAAGGACGGACATTTACGGAGCAGGAACTGGCGGAAGGCGCAAATGTCATGGTCATTTCCAAGCAAATGGCAGATTACTATGAAATAGGCGTGGGAGACAACTTCCCGTTAGGTCGTAATTATGTTATGTATTTTGAACCGTTCAGTGAATGGTTTGATATGGAAGTCATCGGGATCATCGATGGCCCGGAAGTTACCCGAACGTATCTGCCATCACAATTATTCCAGGTGTATATGATCTATTACTATTCGGAAACTCAGATCGGGTGGGATAATTTTCCGATAGCTATCGCACCAAACATTGTGATCGATCAACAAATCATCAATACCAAACATAACTATCGTTTGGTCGGAGTCAATCTGCGACAGAATGTGCAAATGAGAATCCCGATTTTACAGATGGAGTCTTTTGAAGCCGTGACTGAAATGCGAAAACTGTATGGAAAGAAACTTCCTATGCCATTTAAATTCAATTTCGCGGATGATCAGATTTTGTCCGTATTGGGACCGATCGGCACGCTGAATATGATTGCGGAGGCGGTCATGGTATTCACCATGGTCATTGCGGTGTTTGTATGTTCGCTGATCATCCTATTATATCTTAAAGAGCGCAGGCATGAGATTGGAATATACTTTGCATTGGGTGAAAAGAAACGAAACATTGTAATGCAAGTCGTGATGGAAGTCTGGATCGTCAGTGCCTTAGCTTTGACCTTGGCGGTATTTGCGGGGACATGGATTGCCAAAGGTTTCTCTTCGGAACTTATCCGCCTGCAATTGCTGATTGCGGAAGTCCAGAAGGGGAAAGTGGATATTGTCAATGATGATATCCCGACAAGAGAAGAAGTCGCTGCCGCCTATACGGTCAAAATATCCAATGAGTATATCCTGCTGTTTACCGGACTGGCCATGCTCACGGTGACCGCATCGACGGTCGTTCCGATCATTAATATACTGAAGCTCAAACCGAAAGAAATCTTGTTGTAGGAGGCCCGTCATGAAACTGCTAGATATCAAAGATGTATACTTTACATATCCCGATGGGGACAGTATCCGAACGATTTTAGATCATGTCAACGTGACTTTCGAGAAGGGACATTTCTATGCGATCGTCGGATCGTCCGGTTCTGGGAAAACCACGTTTTTAACATTGATTGCCGGACTGGACAGTGCGAAAGAGGGTATGATTTCTTTTAAAGGAAAAGATATCGCAGAAATCGGTTTGTGGGAGTACAGACGCAATCATGTCGGTATGGTCTTTCAAAGTTATAATCTGATTCCTTATATGACCGGAGTGGAGAATGTATTGGTTGCGATGGGTATTTCCGGCAAGCATCACAGAAAATCGGAAGCTTATCAGCTGCTTGAGTCGATCGGGATAGCCAGAAGCAAAGCTGATCGCAACGTCCGCCGTTTATCCGGCGGTGAGCAACAGCGAATAGCAATTGCACGGGCGATGGCCAATCAACCCGATATCATCGTTGCGGACGAGCCGACCGGAAACTTGGATGGTGAAACGGAAGATACGATCATCGGATTGTTCAAGCAATTGGCTGTTGAAAAGGATAAATGTGTCATCGTGGTCACTCACTCTGAGAAAGTTGCTAAACGGGCTGATTATATTTTACGTTTACATGCAACCAATGGAACCTTCGTAATTGAGGATAACCGCTAAAACACTTAGTTGCGTCAACAGGTAAAAAGCATTAAAATGAAGGGGAGAAATTCCCTTTTCTCATATAATGAACATCTTACTATCCTTATCCATAAGAGGTGCCCATATGATCTATTTGGACTACAGTGCAACGACTCCGGTCGATGAAGAAGTATTGATGCGTTATGTGCATATTGAGCGTCATGCCTTTGGCAATGCCAACTCAAAGCATGTTGCCGGTTTGCGGGCATCGGATGAAGTACTCAGTGCCACTCAGACAATTTCCCGATTGCTTAATATCTTGCCTGAGGAAATCATTTATACTTCCTGTGCTTCCGAAGCAAATAATTTAGCCATTAAGGGATGTGCGTTAAAATACCCCGAGAAGAAGCATATCATTACTTCTGCGCTTGAACATTCCTCCGTGGTAGCCCCTCTATATTATCTTCAACAGAATGACTATATTGTTGACATGGTTGATTTGGATCAGCATGGACGTTATGATTTGGATCATCTTAAATCTCTGATTAAAGAAGATACGCTTTTGATCAGTCTGGTCGCAGTTGACAGTGAGACCGGCATTCGACAACCGGTCGAAGAAGTTGCTGAGATTGCCAGAGACAGAGGCATACTGTATCATTGTGACATAACCCAGGCTTTGGGGAAATGTAAGATCGATGTTCAGAATGTCGATATGTTCAGTTGCAGCGCTCATAAAATTTATGGCCCTAAGGGCATTGGGATGCTAGTGAAAAAGAAACATGTATCTTTGGTCCCGATGATCCATGGCGGGCGATCGACCACGGTTTTTCGTTCCGGAACACCTCAGAATGCCTTGATTTGTGCCTTTGCTTATGCTGTCGAACTGGCTTACTGGCAAATGGATACCCGCATTGAAAGAGTCAGAGAGCTTAGAACGTTTTTAGTGAAGGAACTGTCATTATTTGATAAGATATCCATAAACTCCAATGAGTTTGCGATTGATCAGATATTAAATATCAGTGTTAAAGGAATTGACTCAGATGAATGGGTGAGTAAATTCTCTTCTAAAGGAATTTGTATTTCCGCCCGCAGCGCATGCTCTGGGAAAGAGAATTTCTCAAAATCTGTGTATGCCATCACCAAGGATCACGGACGTGCTGCCTCATCACTGCGTATCAGTCTGTCTCATCTGACAACAAGGGATCAGTTGCGGGCATTTTTGGATGTGTTAGAAGAATTTCTAAAGGAAATGGGTGACTAAATGAAATTGATCGTCATATCAGCTATATGGTGTCCGGCTTGTCTGATCATGAGCAAAAGGATTAAAGAAATCTTGGCGCAATATCCGCAATGGTCTATTGTGAAGCTGGATTTGGATATGGATGAAGATGAGGCCAACCGTTATCATCCGGGGAAGACACTGCCGGTGTTTATTGTGTTGGACGAAAATGAAAAAGAAATTCGCAGGGTCGTCGGTGAATTATCGAAGGACCGATTGATAAAGGAAGTATTCCATGGTTAAAAAAATTGTACTGTTTGTATTTGCGTTTTTTATGCTTTTTTCATTTTCTGCACCTGTTCGGGCAGAAGATAAATTAATCAATATTTTCTTCTTCCATGCGGAAGGATGTTTGTATTGTGCAAAAGAGGAAGCTTTTTTCCAACAGCTAGAAGAAACGGATAAACGCATCAAAGTATACCGTTTTGAAATTGCCTATGATGAAGAAGGGCAGGCAGTGGCCAAGAAAGTTGAAGATTTGCTTGGAATTAAGATTTCGACCGTACCTTACACGATCATCGGACGTCAGTCCATCATCGGATTTAGTGAAGGAATCACAGAAGTAGCTATTTTAGAAGCCATCGAATATAATCGTACTCACGTCGTGCGTGATATCGTGGGTGAGATGTTAGGGGTTGCCGTGCCGATTACCGGCGATGAGGATGATCCGAAGGAAACGATCATCCGCTTGCCTATCTTCGGTGAAGTACAAGCCAAGTCCGTGTCTTTGCCTTTGCTGGCAGTTGTCATCGGTACATTGGACGGTTTTAATCCGTGTGCCATGTGGGTGCTCTTGCTTTTAATCAGTATGCTGATTCATATTAAGGAAAAGTGGAAGATGTGGACATTGGGATTGACATTTTTGTTTACCTCAGCCATCATGTACTTTTTCTTTATGTTATCATGGCTAAATATAACGATGCTCTTTGGTTCCGTGTTTATTCTCCGATTGATCATCGGTGCCGTCGCAGTGGGTGGCGGTTCCATTAATATTCGTAACGGATTGAAAAAAGATGACGGATGCGAAGTGGTCGATTCATCACAGCGCAAAAAACTCCGTCAACGTATTCAGGAAATTTCGGATCAGCCGACGTTCATTTTAGCAATCATCGGTATCATGGGGCTGGCTATAACAGTGAATTTGGTTGAGTTGTTGTGCTCCGCAGGCTTGCCGATCGTCTTTACCCAGGTTCTGGCTCTTAATCAGGTGACATACTGGGAAAAGATCGGATATTTACTGATTTACGTTTCATTTTTCCTGCTAGACGATATCATCGTCTTTGTCATTGCCATGAAAACATTTGAGTTGACCGGTATTTCGACAAAGTATGCAAAATATTCCCATTTGATCGGTGGGGCAATCATGATTATTCTTGGTGTTCTGATGGTGGTAAAACCGGGTTGGCTGATGTTTAATTTCAGCTGAGTGGAGGTTCTATGCTTATTACAAACGATCTTGGTTTAAAGCTGTATGTCGAAACGCTGAATATGGATAAGAAAGCCGATGCAGTTTTCTTTCTCAACGGAGTTATGGCTTCGGTCAACAGTTGGGGATATCAGCGCGGTGTATTTGAAGATGCCGGGTTTAAACTGGTTTTTCATGATTTCATCAACCAGTTGCGTTCCGACAAGAGCGAGCAGGTATATACATTACACCAACACTGTCAGGATATTGCCGTAATTATGAATGAATTGAATATTACATCCGCACATTTTATCGGTACCAGTTACGGCGGTGAAGTGGCAATGAAGATGGCCATAGATTTTCCGGATCGGGTTAAAACGATATCGGTCATCGATTCAACCAGCGAAACAGATCCGCTGATGATTCATCAGGTTCGCATGTGGCAGATGATGGCACGCAATCTTTCGAAAGAGAATTTCTTCTTAGGCATATTGCCGAGTATCTATGGTGAAAAGTACTTGCGTGAGTATGGTGAGACCCTGAGAAAACGTGCGAAAGATTTCAATGGGTTACCGGATGATTATATGACAGGACTGTGCAGTTTGATCGATACCTTTGTCAATGATGTGGATTTTACATGGGATTTGACAAAAATTACCGTAAAAGCATTGGTAGTTTGCGGTCAGGATGATATACTTAAACCTGTCAGATATTCCATGCAAATAGCACAGCTTATTCCGGATTGCGAGTTTCTAATTTTACCTCAGTGTGGTCATGTGGCTATTTATGAGGCTTCGAATGCGCTAAACAGCTGTTTACTGGGGTTTATTATGAAGAATAGGGGAAATGATTCATGAAGGATTTGATTCTGAAGTATATCGATTATCTGTTTATTTTTTTGGCTCCTATTGCCATCGGGTTTGCATACTTTTTGGTCATCATGTTACTTAAACGTATCAGTAAACACGTCAATTACTTGTTAGGCGCAGTTATCCCATTGATTATCAATGTCGTGTTTCTTTATATGATATTCCCGACTTACCAGGGTTCGATCAATCCGGCATTCGTTGAGAGTGCAAGTTATTTCGGACTGTCATTGGCAGGCACCCTGACATATTGTGTATTCGCTATCTCCGCTTCAGGAATGAAAAAAAGAACCAAGTAACTCTCACTGTCGTGAGAGTTTTATTTATTAGAATCAATTATTGTTAACAAGCATTGATTTTGTGAATGAAAAAACTATAATAGTTAGTGTAAACTAACTTTTTAGTTAGCGGAGGATGTATGACGTTAAAAGATGTGAACCCCGGACAAGTATGTGTCATTGAGGGAATCGGAAAAAAAAGTTCACTGCGCAAGCGGATTATTGATATGGGATTGACGATCGGTACGACGATCGAAGTGAGAAAATTGGCGCCATTGGGAGATCCGATCGAGATTCTAATTCGTGGATATCATTTAAGTTTGAGAAAAGCTGAGGCTGCCGAAGTGTTTGTGAGGTTGGTCTGATGGGATTGCACATAGCATTAGTCGGAAATCCGAACAGCGGGAAAACCACGTTGTTTAATGATTTGACCGGATCAAATCAGTATGTCGGTAACTGGCCGGGTGTAACGGTTGAAAAGAAGACGGGGAAGGCGAAGTATGAACACCTGCCGATCGATATCACCGATTTACCCGGTATTTATTCGTTTTCGACGTATTCTTTGGAAGAGGTTATCGCAAGAGAATTTGTTGAAAGTTCGGACGTCGATGTAATCATCAATATCGTGGATGCTTCCAATATTGAAAGAAATCTGTTTTTGACCTTACAACTGTTAGAAATGCGTAAGCCGATGGTCATTGCGATGAACATGATGGACGTCTTGCAAGCCAGAGGGACACAGTTGAACTGTGAAGCTTTGTCAAAACAGCTGAATGTACCGATCATTCCGATCGTCGCAAGCAAGTCCAAAGGAATCAAAGAACTGTTGGAAGCAGCGGTTGCTCAAAAGGATATAATTCCGCAACTGCCGATGATATATAATGAACAATTGGAAAATCTCATTGTCATGGTCGAAAAGAAGCTGAATGTCAGCGTCATGTCCCGAATGCATGCAATACGTTTTGTCGAGGAAGGGGCCATCGCTGTCTTGGGTCACACGATCGATCCGGTGTATCTGGCTCAGTTGAATGAAGAAGTTGAAAAGAGAATAAGTTATAAAAACATCGATCGTGACATGGTCATTTCCGATGAGAAATACGCTTATATTACAAATCTGGTCAGTGGAGTTACCACGCAGATCAAAGAAAAGGAGAAGTATTCACTTTCAGACAAAATCGATGCCATCGTTACTCATCGCATTTTTGCCATTCCGATTTTTCTGTTGGTAATGTTTGGATTATTCTCATTGTCATTTGGACCGGTCGGCAGTTTTTTCAAGTCGAACTTCGAGTGGCTGATTCAGGAAGGGGTTATCATTCCGATTGCTTCACTGCTAGAATTGCTCGAAGTTTCTGATTGGATGTACAGTCTGGTCGTTGACGGAGTCTTGGGCGGTGTCGGATCGGTATTGAGCTTCTTGCCGGAAATCACGATTTTGTTTCTTACCTTGTCCATACTGGAAGATACCGGATATATGGCGCGCGCTGCCTTTATCATGGATCGGTTGTTACGGAAGTTTGGCCTTTCAGGGCGCTCATTTATCCCCATGATCATGGGGTTTGGCTGTACGGTCCCGGCACTGATGGCTACGCGTACGTTGGAAAGTGAGCGGGATCGCCGGTTAACGATGATGATCACACCGTTTATGTCTTGCGGAGCACGGTTTCCGATCTATGCTGTGTTCGCGGCGGCGTTTTTTGCTCAATCACAGGCCATCGTCGTTTTCTCCATCTATCTTTTGGGAATCGTCGTGGCTGTTGTTTCCGGAATCATACTGAAGCGTTTCGTGACAAAAGGGAAAATCTCCAATTTCATCATGGAACTGCCGGAGTATCGCTGGCCGACACCAAAGAACCTGTTTTTACATACATGGGATCGCGTAAAAGGGTTTATCATCAAAGCCGGAACAGTCATTCTGGTTGCTATGGTCATAATCTGGTTCTTACAGAGTTTTGATTTTTCATTGCGAATGGTTGAGGACAGTGTTGACAGTATTTTTGGCATTATCGGCTCTCAGCTTGCCATCGTCTTTCAGCCTTTAGGATTTGGGGACTGGCGTTCGGCTATGAGTCTGATCGTCGGTTTGGTGGCAAAAGAAGCCGTGGTCGGAACCTTAGGAGTATTGTATGGTGTAGGTGAAGCAGCCATTGACAATCCGGAATTGTTGTCGGCTCCATTAAGAACAATGTTTACTCCGTTGAGCGCTTATGCATTTATGGCATTTACACTGTTATATATGCCGTGCATTGCTGCTTTTGCGGCGATGAAACGGGAGATGAATTCGTGGAAGTGGACGTTGATTGCCGTATCTTATCAGACTGGTGTCGCGTGGCTGGTTGCCTTTGTGATCTATCAAGGCGGCACGTTAATGGGAATGGGGTGAAATCATGGGTGATTATATTGTCGGCGGTATACTTGCCGTTATACTAGGTTATATTATTTATCGGATGATCGTCACTAAACGCAAGGGACGTTCGATTACCTGCGGCTCATGCAAGTATGCGGCGGACTGCTGTCTAAAAGATTCAAGAAAAATCGAATGTCACGCGGAGGTATCGTCAGATGAACCAAAATAAGCTGACTCCGTCCACGGAGGATTATCTTGAGACGATTTATGTATTGGATCGTTTGGATAAAGGCGTGCGATCTGTTGATGTTGCGGATAAGCTGAAAGTGGCGAAGCCAAGCGTTTTTCGTGCATTGAAGAATCTTGCTGAGGAAGGGCTGATTCATCAAAAACGTTACTCAGTAATTTATCTGACGGAACAAGGGAAGCAGCAGGCAAGAAAAATCTTACGTCGTCACACGGTGATCAAGGGATTTCTTACAGATGTTTTAGGATTGGATGATGAACTTGCAGATGAAGAGGCATGCAAGATTGAACATGTAATCGGAGAGGATACGGTCGATCGTCTGAAAGAACATATGGGCCGGGTTTTGGAGGACTTATGAGAATGACTGTCGATTTGCATGGTCTTACGGTATATGAGACGAAAATGGTTCTAGACCGCTTTTTGGATCGTCTGCCAAAGGATGTCAATGAGGTGTCTGTGATTCACGGATATCAGTCGGGAGTACGTTTGCGAACGTTTGTGAATAAGTATGAGCATCATAAAGTAATCGGTAAAATCAAAACGATGAATCCCGGAGAGACGATTTTTATTATAAAGAGATAGGTTTGTGTAGGTTTGGTCATTGATTATTTGTTTTTTTTGTGCTAATATTTTAAGGCACAGCGATGGACACTTAGCTCAGTTGGGAGAG